>NZ_CP020612.1:2585609-2939512 GCF_002105555.1 Paracoccus contaminans | reverse complement strand
GACGAAAACTACATGCCTCGAGAGGTCGCCGATTCGATGAAGCAACAGGGCGTCTATCAGCCCCCGAACTCGTGACCCTGCCCATGCAACGGCCGCAAGGTTAACAGCGCGTTAACCCCGTGCCGCGACCCTTGCGGCCTCATCAAGGGGGGCCGGGGATGCAGACGGTTGAACAGATCGCGGCGCAGATCGTCGCGCGTGAGGGGGGCTATGTCGACGACCCCGACGATCCGGGCGGGGCGACCAAGCATGGTGTCACGCTGGCCACGATGCGGCGGCTGGGCGTCGATCTGAACGGCGACGGTCGGGTCGATGCCGCCGATCTGCGTGCCTTGTCGCCGGCCAGGGCGGCGGCCATCTATGTCGAGCATTACTTCCGCAGGCCGGGGCTGGACCGCCTTCCCCATGCGCTGCAACCCAGCCTGTTCGACATGCAGGTCAATGCCGGTGCCAATGCCGTGCGCCTGCTGCAAAGGCTGGTCACGCGGATGGGCTTTCGCTGCGCACAAGACGGCGTTGTGGGCCCGCAGACCATCGCCGCCGCCAGGGCCGCCGCCGCAGCCGCCCCGGCCCATCTTGCCGACGCCTACGGCATCGCCAGGCGCAACTATTACTATGCGCTTGCCGATGCCCGGCCGGCCAGCCGGAAATATGCCCGCCGCAAGGACGGCGGCAAGGGCGGCTGGATTACCCGCGCCGAGGAGTTCATCGCCCCGCGCTATCGCCTGACCGATGCCGAACACCGCGAAAGGACCGCCTCATGGGCATGATCGACCGCCTCATGGGCATGGGCATGGGCGCGACCGCGGCAGCCGTCGGCAATGCCGCCACCGGCATGGCCGAGATCCTGACCCCAAGCGCCACCCGCCGGATGGAACTGGACGAGGAAGCCTATGCCCGCGCCATCACCGAACAGCAGGCGGAATTCTCGGCCGTGTCGGTCCACTGGTTCGATGCGGTTGTGAACGGGCTGAACCGCCTGCCGCGGCCGCTGCTGACATTGGGGACGATCGGGCTGTTCGTCTATGCCATGGTCGAGCCGGTCGGGTTTTCGGCCCGGATGGAGGGGCTGGCCCTGGTGCCCGATCCGCTGTGGTGGCTGATGGGCGCGATCGTCAGCTTCTACTTCGGCGCGCGCGAGGCTCATTACTTTCGCAGCCGCGTCTGGCCCCGTGCCACGGTGCGCGCCAAGGTGGTGGGCCGCGCCAGCGAAGACTGGCGCGCCCCTGTGATCCCCCAGGATGACGCCGCGGACTGGCACGCCCCAATCCTTGCCGACGGCGCACCCGGCCCTGCAACCGTGGTGGCCGAGGTCGAGCGGCAGCTGACCGACGCCGAGGCTGGCGTGATCCGTCCGGCCGATGATTTCGCCGACAATCCCGCCCTGCGGGACTGGGCTGCAACGCGCAAGGATGCCACCTGACGGTGCTGTGACAGGCGGTCGCGCAACCGAGGACTGGTCGCGGCGACGCGCGGCCTCTAGTGTGCCCCCCGTACCATGGGTGCGGGGGCCTTTTCACATGATCGCCGAACTTGGCCATTTCGCGCTGATCCTGTCGCTGGCGGTGGCGCTGTTCCAGATGACTGTCCCGATGATCGGGGCTGCCCGCGGCTGGCCTGCCTGGATGGAATCGGCCCGGCCGGCGGCGCTGGCGCAGTTCGGCCTGATCGGCATCGCCTTTGCGGCCCTGACGGCGGCGTTCATCGGTTCGGATTTCTCGGTCGCGCTGGTCTATGAGAACAGCCATTCGATGAAGCCGATGCTCTACAAGATCACCGGCGTCTGGGGGAACCACGAAGGCTCGATGCTGCTGTGGGTTCTGATCCTGTCGCTGTTCGGCGCGGCCGCCGCCAGCTTTGGCGAACACCTGCCGCCTGCATTGCGGGCGCGGGTGCTGGCGGTGCAGGGCTCGGTGGGGGCGGCCTTCCTGGCGTTCATCCTGTTCACATCGAACCCCTTCACGCGCATGGTCCCGCCCGCCTTCGACGGGCGCGACCTCAACCCGCTGCTGCAGGACCCCGGCCTCGCCTTTCATCCGCCGTTCCTCTATCTGGGCTATGTCGGGCTTTCGATGGCCTTCAGCTTTGCCGTCGCTGCGCTGATCGAGGGGCGGGTGGACGCCGCCTGGGCGCGCTGGGTGCGGCCCTGGACGCTGGCCGCCTGGATGTTCCTGACCATCGGCATCGCGATGGGATCGTGGTGGGCCTATTACGAACTGGGCTGGGGCGGCTTCTGGTTCTGGGATCCGGTCGAGAATGCCAGCTTCATGCCCTGGCTGCTGGCCACGGCGCTGCTGCATTCCGCCATCGTCGTGGAAAAGCGCGAGGCGTTGAAAAGCTGGACGATCCTGCTGTCTATCGTCGCATTCGGCTTTTCGCTGACCGGCACGTTCATCGTGCGCTCGGGCGTCATCACCTCGGTCCACAGCTTTGCCAGCGATCCCACGCGGGGGATGTTCATCCTGGCGATCCTGGCGCTGTTCCTCGGCGGGGGGCTGACGCTGTTCGCGGCCCGCGCGGGGGCGATGACCACCCGCAGCGTCTTTGCCCCCCTCTCGCGCGAGGGCGCCTTGCTGCTGAACAACCTGCTGCTGGCCGTGGCGGCCTTTGTCGTGTTCATCGGGACGATCTGGCCGCTGGTGGCCGAGATGGCCTTTGGCCGCAAGCTGTCGGTGGGGGCGCCTTTTTTCGACAAGGCGTTCACGCCCTTCATGGTGGCACTGGCGATCATCCTGCCCATCGGGGCGATCCTGCCGTGGAAGCGGGGCAGGATCGGCCGGGCCGTGCAGGCGCTGACGCCGGCGGGGCTGCTGGCCGTTGCGGTGGCGGGGCTGGCCTATGCGCTGTCGACCGGGCATTCGGCGCTGGCGGTGACGGGGGCGGGCCTTGGCGCATGGCTGATCGCGGGGGCGGCGGTTGACCTGTGGCAGCGCGCGGGGCGCGATGCAGGGCGGCTTGGCCGGCTGCCCCGCGCCGATTGGGGGCGGGTGATCGCCCATGCGGGGCTGGGCGTCAGCTTTATCGGGATCAGCCTGCTGACCGCCTGGTCGGTCGAGGATATCCGCATCGCCCGCAAGGGCGAGACCTTCCAGGTTGGCGGCTATGACATCACCCTGCAGGATGTGCGGCAGGTTCAGGGACCGAACTACCTGTCCATGACGGCTACCATGCGTCTTGCGCGGGATGGCCGGGACATTGCCGTGATGCAGCCGGAAAAGCGCTTCTACCCCGTGCAGTCGATGCCGACCACAGAGGCGGCGATCCGGTCTCGCCCCTTCAGGGACATCTATCTGGTGATCGGGGATGCCCAGCAGGACGGTGGCTGGACCGTGCGGACCTATATCAAGCCCTTCGCCGGCTGGATCTGGGCGGGCTGGCTGCTGATGGCGCTGGGCGGGCTGGTCAGCCTGACCGACCGGCGCTGGCGCGTGGCCGCCCCGGCACGCCGCGCGGCCGCGGCACAGGTGCCCGCCGAATGAGGGGGCGGCTGTTCATCGCCGCGCTGGTGATGGTTGCGGCCCAAGCGGCCTTGGCCGTGCAGCCTGACGAGATCCTGCCCGATCCGGCGCTCGAGGCGCGGGCCCGCGCGATCGGGCAGGTTCTGCGCTGCCCCGTCTGCCAGGGTGAGACGATCGACGAATCCACCGCCCCGATCAGCCGCGACCTGCGGCTTTTCGTGCGCGAAAGGCTGGCTTCAGGCGACAGCGATCCGCAGGTAATCGATGCCGTTACCGCGCGCTTTGGCGAATATGTCCTGTTTCAGCCAAAGGCGCAGGGCGCGAACCTGATCCTGTATTGGGCCGCCCCGATCATGGCGCTTGTCGCGGCGCTGGCGGCGTTTCTTTACCTGCGCGCCCGGCGTGCGGGGCCGCCCGATGCAGCCACGCCCCTGTCCGAGGACGAACGCGCGCGCCTCGATGCGCTGATGCGCGATCAGGGCAGGTGAACCAGGCGCGATTCGTCGCCGCTGTTGTCAAAGAAGGGAACGCGCGCGGGGGTAACCAGCGGCCCGCCCGATGCCGCGGCGATCAGGGCGGCGACTTCGGCCAGAACGATCTCGGTGATGAAGGGCATGTCGAGTTCGCGCGCGCGGGCCAGCGGAACCCAGTGCAGATGGCTCAGTTCGTCGCAGGCGGCCGTGAAATCCTGCGCCGCGCCGCTGGCCCTGCGGGCCTCGATCAGGAAAAAGCGCGCGTCGAAACGCCGCGTTCGTCCGGGCGGCGTGATGGCGCGAAAGACGAACACGAGGGGGTTGCCCGCATCGGGCGACAGGGCAAGCCCGGTTTCCTCGGCCAGCTCGCGCAGCGCGGCCCGCACCAGCGCATCGGGGCTGACGGCCGAGCGCGGCTCGGCCTCAAGGCGCAGGCGGCAATGGTCTGAGAGGGCCGCGGGGCAGGGGGTGCCTTCGTCCTCTGCATCGACCGCGCCGCCCGGAAAGACGTATTTCGACGGCATGAAGGCCGCATTCGCGCCGCGCCGCCCCATCAGCACGGCCGCGCCCTCCGGCCCGTCACGGTCGATTACGACGACAGTGGCGGCATCGCGGATCGGCGGCGCGGAATTGGGCGGGGCCCCGCTCATGGCTCGACCGGACGATCCGGTTCATCCCCGAAGCCATGCATCCGCTTGGCCCATTGCAAGCCGATGAACGCCCCCTTGAAAACCGGCAGCAGCAGCAGCGACAGCAGCGCCGCCCCCCCCAGGAAGGTGGCGATCAGCACCGCCGAGGACGGCCGGTAGAGCATGTAGATCGCCAGCAGCAGCGGGGCCGACAGATGCGAGACGACAAGAATGGTGAAATAGGCAGGCCCGTCATCGGCCCGCTGATGATGCAGCGCCTCGCCGCAATTGGGGCAATGATCGCGCACCTTGAGATAGCCCGCAAAGATCGGGCCTTCTCCGCAGGCAGGACAGCGGCGCATCGCGCCCCGCTTCATCGCCTCGCCCACCGAGCGGGGGGCAAGCTGGCTGGTGGCAGGGGCAGACATCGACATGGCGGGAGCATCCTGTAGGCCGGGGACAGGGTGAATATAGGGCGCCCTCGCCCCGACCGCCAGTTTGATGCGCCCCGCCAAGGCCGTGATGGCCGCCGGAGGGCGCGCGCAGGAGAACGGCGCCGCCTTGCCGCAGGCCGCAGGGCGGCGAGGGCCGGGCAGGGGGCAGGCCATGCCCCTGCCTCAATCGGTCCGCTCAGCCGCGCAGGATCGAACGACCGGCATATTCGGCGGTGGCGCCCAGCATTTCCTCGATGCGGATCAGCTGGTTGTATTTCGCCAGCCGGTCCGACCGCGCAAGGCTGCCGGTCTTGATCTGGCCGCAATTGGTGGCGACGGCCAGATCGGCGATGGTGCTGTCCTCGGTTTCGCCCGAACGGTGGCTCATGACCGAGGTGTAGCCGGCACGGTCGGCCATCCGCACCGCGTCCAGCGTTTCGGACAGCGTGCCGATCTGGTTGACCTTGACCAGCAGGCTGTTGCCGCAGCCCTTGGCGATCCCTTCGGCCAGGCGCGCGGGGTTGGTCACGAACAGATCGTCGCCCACCAGCTGGACAGACCCGCCCAGGCGGTCGGTCAGCAGCTTCCACCCTTCCCAGTCGTCCTCGGAACAGCCGTCCTCGATGGACAGGATCGGATAGTCGGCGCACAGCCGCGCCAGATATTCGACGTTCTCGGCCGGGGTCAGCGACAGCCCCTCGCCGCTGATCTCGTATTTCCCGTTCCTGAAATACTCGGTCGAGGCGCAGTCCAGCGCCAGCATGATGTCGTCGCCGGGCCGATAGCCGGCCTTTTCGATCGACCGCAGGATGAAATCGAGCGCGTCGCGGGTGGATGACAGGTTCGGGGCAAAGCCGCCCTCGTCGCCGACGCCGGTGGCCAGGCCCGCGGCGGACAGTTCCTTCTTGAGCGTGTGGAACACCTCGGAGCCCATGCGGACTGCGTCGCGGATATTCTCCGCGTTGACCGGCATGATCATGAATTCCTGGATGTCGATCGGGTTGTCGGCGTGTTCGCCCCCGTTGATGATGTTCATCATCGGCACGGGAAGGATGCGCGCCCCCGTCCCCCCGACGTAGCGATAAAGCGGCTGGCCCGTCGCATCGGCGGCGGCCTTGGCCACGGCCAGCGACACGCCCAGGATCGCGTTGGCGCCCAGGCGGCCCTTGTTGGGGGTGCCGTCCAGTTCGATCATCATGCGGTCGATCGCCAACTGTTCGCTCGCATCCTCGCCGACCAGCGTCTCGGCCAGCTCGCCGTTCACGGCCGCAACGGCCTCGAGCACGCCCTTGCCCATGTAGCGGGCCTTGTCGCCATCGCGCCGCTCCACCGCCTCATGCGCGCCGGTCGATGCGCCCGAGGGCACCGCCGCGCGGCCCATGGTGCCGTCCTCGAGCGTCACATCGACCTCGACGGTCGGGTTGCCGCGGCTGTCCAGGATCTCTCGGGCAAAGATGTCGATGATGGCGGTCATGGGGCGCTCCGGCGGTTGAGGTTTCTGCCTCATACCGCCCGCGATGACGGTGGGAAACCCGGTCGATCGGATGGTAGCGCAATATCGGCCCAGATCGGCAGATGGTCGGATGCGATGCGCGCCAGCGGTGTGTCATAAACGCCCGCCTCGCGCAGCGACAGCCCGCTTGACAGCGCGATGCGGTCATAGCGCAGCTGCGGAAACGGCGCAGGCCAGCTTGGCCCCGGCGCCACCACGGTCAGCTCGCTGAGCGATTCCAGCCCGCGCGAGTCGCGCCATTCGTTGAAATCGCCGGTCAGCAGGAAATCGCGCCCCCCGGCGCTGGCCTTGGCCGCAAGGCGGGCCAGCTGCGCGCGGCGGGACGAACGCGCCAGCCCCAGATGCAGGACGATCACCGTCAGCGGTCCCAGCCGCATGGCCAGCGCCCCCCGCGGCTCGATCCCCGGCAGGGCAAGGCGGCGCACGCTGGCCCGTTCTGCCAGGTCGGGGCGCACCAGGATCGTCTGCCCGTGCCAGCCAAGCGATTGCGGGCTGGTGGTCAGGTGCGGCGCGGGCACCAGCCCGGTGGCCTCGCGGATCATCGCGCGCGGCAGCGCCTCGGGCCGGGCGCCCATGCGGAAATCCACCTCTTGCAGCGCGACGATGTCGGCGCCCAGCCCCGCGATGACCTCGAGGTTTCGGGCCGGGGCATAGCGGCCCATCATGCCGCGGCACTTGTGCAGGTTGTAGCTGGCGATGCGCAGGGTCGGGGTCATGTGCGCTTGCTGCCACGGTGCGGGGCCGAGTTCCAGATGGCCGGCCGGTCTGCTCTCGCATTGGGGCGGGACGGGGCCTAGGGTTTCCGCCTGACCCGGACCCATCGCCCTGCGCGCTGCCGGGCTGAAAACAGGCGGTGTTCGACCGCCCTGATACAATGGGGAGAAATGATGCTCGAGAACCATTTCGGCCTGTCCGCAAAGGGCACGTCCGTGCGCACCGAACTGGTGGCCGGACTGACCACCTTTCTGACGATGGCCTATATCATCTTCGTCAACCCGGACATCCTGTCCACCACCGGCATGGACCGCGACGCGGTCTTCGTGGCCACCTGCCTTGCGGCGGCGGTCGGATCGGCCATCATGGGGCTATGGGCGAACTGGCCCATCGGGATGGCGCCGGGGATGGGGCTGAACGCCTTTTTCGCCTTCACCGTCGTGGGCGCGATGGGCTATACATGGCAGCAGGCGCTGGGCGCGGTGTTCATCTCGGGCGTGGTGTTCCTGATCCTGTCGGCCACCGGCATCCGCCGCTGGCTGATCGAGGGCATCCCCCAATCCATGCGCAGCGCCATCGCCGCCGGGATCGGGATGTTCCTGGCGCTGATCGCGTTCAATAACGCGGGCATCGTGGTGGCAAGCCCCGCCACGCTGGTCACCCTGGGCGATCTGACCCAGACCGGGCCGCTGCTGACGATCGGGGGGTTCCTGCTGATCGCGGCGCTGGATGCGCTGCGGGTGCCCGGCGCCATCCTGATCGGGATCCTGGCGGTCACGGTCGTCTCGATCCTGACCGGCTTCAGCGCCTTTGGCGGGATCGTCTCGCCGCCGCCCTCGATCGCGCCCACCTTCCTGCAACTGGACATCCTGGGGGCGCTGGGAACCGGCATCGTCCATGTGGTGCTGGTGATGGTGCTGGTCGAGGTGTTCGACGCCACCGGCACGCTGATCGGCGTCGCCAAGCGCGCCGGCCTGCTGCCCGAAGGGCAGGACCACACCAACGGCGGCCTCAGCCGTGCCCTGATGGCCGATTCGACCGCCATCGTCGCGGGTTCGCTGCTGGGCACGTCCTCGACCACCGCCTATGTGGAAAGCGCCTCGGGCGTGCAGGCGGGCGGGCGCAGCGGGCTGACGGCGCTGACCGTCGCGGTGCTGTTCCTGGCGGCGACATTCCTCGCGCCGCTGGCCGGATCGGTCCCCGCGCAGGCGACCGCGCCGGCGCTGATCTATGTCGCCACGCTGATGCTGCGCGAACTGGCCGAGATCGAATGGAAGGACGTGACAGAGGCTGCCCCCGCGGTTCTGACCGCGCTGGCCATGCCCTTCACCTATTCCATCGCCAACGGTCTGGCCTTCGGCTTTGTCAGCTATGCGGGGATCAAGCTGCTCAGCGGCCGAGCGGGGCAGGTGCATCCGGCGACCTGGATCATCGCCGCGCTGTTCGTGATCCGCTTCGTGTTCTTCCCGGCCGGCTAGGTGCCGCAATAGGTCACACGGACCCGCTCCTCCTCTGCCGGGGGCAGCGCCAGATCGGCCCATTCGGGCCGGTCGTCAAAGGGGGCCGACAACGCGTCGATCAGCCGGTGGAAGGGGGCGAAATCGCCGCCCACCCCGGCGTCGATCGCCTGCTGGATGCGGTGGCTGCGCGGGATGCGCGCCGGATTGGCGGCAGCGGCGACCGCCAGATCCGGCCCGCGGGCCTGCCACTCGCGCAGCCAGTCAAGAAAGGGCGCAGGCTCGGCGAACTCGGCCGCCGCCTCGCCCCTCACCAGCCCGCGGAACACGCGGGTGAAATCGGCCCCCTGCGCCGCCATCAGGTCCAGCAGACGGTCGATCAGCGGCTTGTCCGCAGGCGTCGCGGCAAGCCCCAGCTTTTGCCCGAAGCGCGCCAGCCATTCGCCCTGATACAGCGCCGGAAAGCCGTGGACGACGCGCGTCGCATCGGCCACCGCCTGCTGTTCATCGCCCATCAGCGGCAGCAGGCATGATGCGAGCTGCGCAAGGTTCCACACGGCCACCCGCGGCTGTTCGGCCCAGGCATAGCGCCCGCCCCGGTCGATCGAGGAAAACACCGTGTCGGGGTGATAGGCGTCCATGAAGGCGCAGGGGCCATAGTCGATCGTCTCGCCCGATACGGCCATGTTGTCAGTGTTCATCACCCCGTGGATAAAGCCCAGCGCCATCCAGCGCGCGATGGTCGCCGCCTGCCGCGCCACGACCCCCTCCAGCAGCGCGAGCGGCCCATCCGCGTCCGGGTAATGGCGGGCGATCACATGATCGGCCAGCAGCCGCAGCCGTTCGGTGTCGCCGCGGATGGCGAAGAACTCGAAGGTGCCGACGCGGATATGGCTGGCGGCCACACGGGTCAGGACGGCGCCGGGCAGGGCGGTTTCGCGCAGCACCTGCTCGCCCGTCAGGGCGGCGGCCAGCGCACGGGTGGTGGGAACGCCCGCCGCGGCCATGAACTCGCTGACCAGGTATTCGCGCATCACCGGGCCAAGCCAGGCGCGGCCATCGCCCCGGCGCGAAAACGGCGTCGGCCCCGATCCTTTCAGCTGGATGTCGAAGCGCGCGCCGTCGGGCGCCACCACCTCGCCCAGCAGCACCGCACGCCCGTCGCCAAGCTGGGGCGACAACCCGCCGAACTGGTGGCCGGCATAGGCCTGCGCGATCGGCTGGGCGCCCGGCGGCAGGGCATTGCCCGCCGCCATCGCCGCGCCCTCGGGGCCGGCCAGCCAGCCGGGGTCGATCCCCAGCCGCCGCGCCAGCGCCGCATTCGCGGCAATCAGCCGCGGGGCGCCGACCGGGGTGGGGGGCTGGGGCGCAAAAAAGCCCTGGCCCAGCCGGGCATAGCTGTTGTCAAAGGCGATGGGCGCGGGATGTGTCATGCCGCCGATGTGGGGGCTGGCGCGCCGAATGAAAGCCCCTCAATGCGTCGGGCCGGATGAAAACAGGTTCACCACGACAACGCCGGACACGATCAGCCCCAATCCGATGAGAGCAGCGCTGTCCAGCTTCTGCCCGAAGGCTGTGACGCCGATTGTGGTCACCAGGATGATGCCCAGCCCGCTCCACAGCGCATAGGCGATGCCCAGCGGCATGGCCCGCAACACCTGCGACAGCAGATAGAAGGACAGCGCATAGCCGGCCGCCATCGCCAGCGTCGGCAAGGGCCTGGTAAACTGGGCCGAGCGTTGCAGCATCGCGGTGGCGAATGTTTCCGCCAGGATCGCGGCAAGCAGGGTCAGATAGGTGGCAACGGACGGCATCTTCGCATTCCGGCTGGGACAGGCGCCCGATAAGCTGCGCTTGCCGCGCTGGCAAGGGGACTGCCGCGCCCGGCGGCCCGGCGCCGCCCTGGGGCGGGATGAGCTTGCCGGCCGGCCCGCAGCGCCCATCCCCTTTCGCCGTTGCAGGCGGCGGGATCGGGGATAAGATCGCCGCCATCCTCAGCCCAAAGGCAATGCCATGCCCCGCCACGTTGCCTTTCTCTGTGTTCGCTCTGCCCTGATCGCGGGGATGCTGGCCCTGCCGCTGCGCGCGGGGGCGGGCGAGGTGATGGTCTTTGCGGCGGCCTCGCTCAAGACCGCGCTCGATCAGGTCAAGGCCGCGTTTGAAAAGCAGACCGGCGACAGCGTGGCGATCAGCTATGCGGGATCGAGCGTCCTGGCCAAGCAGATCATCGAAGGGGCGCCTGCCGATGTGTTCATCTCGGCCTCGTCCGAATGGATGGATGCGGTGGAAAAGGCAGGCGATCTTGCCCCCGGCACCCGCCGCGACCTGCTGGGCAACACGCTGGTGCTGATCGCCCATGATCCGCAGGCGCAGCCGATCGCCCTGGCCGAGGGAACCGACCTGGCTGCCCTGCTGGGCGGGGGCAAGCTGGCGATGGGCCTGGTCGATTCGGTCCCGGCGGGGCAGTATGGCAAGCAGGCGCTGACCCGGCTGGGCCTGTGGGACAGTGTCAGGGGTTCGATCGCCCAAGCCGACAATGTCCGCGCCGCGCTCGCCCTGGTGGCGACGGGCGAGGCGCCGCTCGGCATCGTCTATGCCACCGATGCGGCGGCAGAGCCTCGGGTGCATGTCATCGGGCGCTTTGCGCCCGATACCCATGATCCGATCACCTATCCCGCGGCCCTGACCGGCCGGGCGGCCGATCCGGCGGGGCGTGCCTTTCTTGATGCCCTGTCCAGGGAACCGGCGGCGGGCCTGTTCAGGGAGCAGGGCTTTACCGTCGCGGATTGAGCGCATGCCCGAATGGCTCGGCCCCCAGGAATGGGACGCGCTGCGCCTGTCGCTGCGCGTCGCGTTCTGGGCGGTGGCAGGCAGCCTGCCCTTGGCCGTGCTGGTCGCCCATGCGCTGGCGCGCTGGCGCTTTCCGGGGCGCGCACTGCTGAACGGGCTGGTTCACCTGCCGCTGGTGCTGCCCCCCGTCGTCACCGGCTATCTGCTGCTGCTGACCTTCGGGCGGCGGGGATGGGTGGGGGCCTGGCTGGACCAGAGCTTGGGGATCGTCCTGGCGTTCCGCTGGACCGGCGCGGCGCTGGCCGCCGCGGTGATGGCCTTTCCGCTGGTGGTCCGGGCCGTGCGCCTGTCGATCGAGGCGGTCGATCCCCGGCTGGAACAGGCGGCGGGCACGCTTGGCGCGCCGCCCCTATGGGCCTGGCTGACGGTCACGCTGCCGCTGATCCTGCCCGGGGTGATCGCCGGGGCGGTGCTGGGCTTTGCCAAGGCGATGGGAGAGTTCGGCGCCACGATCACCTTTGTCTCGAACATCCCCGGCCAGACGCAGACCTTGCCCTCGGCGATCCATGCGCTGCTGCAATCGCCGGGGGGCGAGGCTGCGGCGGCGCGGCTGGCCGGGCTGTCGGTGGCCCTTGCCATGGGGGCGCTGCTGCTGTCGGAATGGCTGGCCCGGCGCATGGCCCGGCGGATGGGCGGGGCATGAGCCTTTCGGTTGCGCTGCGCCATGATTTCGGCGGGTTCTCGGTGGATCTTGCCTTCGAGGCGCCGCCGGGCGTCACCGTCCTGTCGGGACCGTCCGGGGCGGGCAAGACCACGGTGCTGAACGCCGTGGCCGGCCTGATGCGCCCCCGCCATGGGCGGATCGTGGTGGGCGGGACGGTGCTGACGGACACGGCGCGGGGGGTGCATCTTTCCCCGCACAGGCGCCGGCTGGGGATCGTGTTCCAGGATGGGCGGCTGTTTCCGCATCTGAGCGTGCGCCAGAACCTGCTGTATGGCCGCTGGTTCGCCCCGCGCGGCGGCTCGCCGCCCGCCGCCGACGTGATCGAGATGCTGGGGATCGGGCCGCTGCTGGACCGGATGCCCGCCCGCCTTTCGGGGGGCGAGCGCCAGCGCGTCGCCATCGGCCGGGCGCTCCTGTCCAACCCGCGGATGATCCTTGCCGATGAGCCGCTGTCCGCGCTCGACGATGCCCGCAAGGCCGAGATCATGCCCTATCTCGAACGGGTCAGGGACAGGCTCAGCGTGCCCATGCTGTATGTCAGCCACGCCTCGGCCGAGGTGGCGCGCCTTGCGACCACCATCGCCCTGATCGAGAAGGGCCGCCTGCGCCGTATCGGGCCGGCAGCCGAGGTGCTGGCCGATCCGGCCTTGGCCTGGCAGGGGCGGGATGCGGGCGCGCTGATCGAGGCGCAGGTCGTCGCCCGCCATCCCGACGGGCTGACCGAACTGATCGCCGGGGGGCTGCCGCTGTTCCTGCCCGCGCTGGCAGCCGCGCCGGGCGACCGCCTGCGCCTGCGGATCGCCGCGGCCGATGTCATGCTGGCCCGAACGGTTCCCGAGGGGATATCGGCACTCAATATCCTGCCCGGAACAGTCGAGGCGGTCAGCGACCAGCCGGGCGGCGTTCTGGTGCGCCTGGCGACCCCCGCCGGCCCGATCCTGTCGCGGATCACCCAGCGATCAGCGGGCCGCCTGGCCGCAAGGCCGGGCGAGCCGCTGACGGCCATCGTCAAGTCGCTGTCCCATGCAGCGCAGGACGTGGGCACACCGCGAAAAGCCCCAAGTGACGCGGATCAGGAAACCTGACGGCCCGCGAGGCTGGCAGGATGCGCCGAGAGCAGACCCGCAGCCTCCCCGGCTGTGCGCCGGCGCAACCTAGAGAGGCAAAGCGCATTCAAGCCGCAGGTAATTGCTCTAAGGCGAAGTGCGAACTGCGGCAGGATCACGAGAGCGTTTTCTGATCCGCCACCCCCAAGGCATGGCGCAAAGGGCAGGCTTTGGCTGCGAAACGGCTTGGGGTGCTTCGGCCCGATTGCACCACCTTTGGCGCGACTGCCCCGTGCCAAGGCGGCAGGTTGCGCTGCGGGGCGGCCGCGCAGCAGCGGCCCCGAACGGCACAGAAGCCGCTGCGGCCATGGCCTGAAGGTCAGCCCAAAGGGCGCGGAGCGAGGCGGCCCTGCCGTGCCCGGCAGCCAAGCCGGGCCGGCCGCCAGAGGACCGGACCGTCAGCAAAAGGCCCCGGACCTGCCGGGGCCTTGCGCCAGTAGGGGGCGATCACTCCGCCGTCAGCAGCGGTGTCGTATCGCGGCCCAGCCGCGGGGTGCCGGGGCCTTCGATGTCGAAGACGGGCTTGTCGTCCTCGATCCGCACCTTGACGAGGCCGCCCTTGGTCAGCCGGCCGAACAGCAGCTCCTCGGCCAGCGGCTTCTTGATCGTCTCTTGGATGACGCGGGCCAGGGGGCGGGCGCCCATGCGGTCGTCATAGCCCTTTTCCGCCAGCCAGTGCGCGGCCTCGGGCGACAGCTCGATATGCACGCCCCGGTCCATCAGCTGCGCCTCGAGCTGCAGGATGAATTTCTCGACTACCTGCACGATCACCTCGCGCGGCAGGGGTGCGAAGCTGATGACCGCGTCCAGCCGGTTGCGGAACTCGGGCGTGAAGGTGCGCTCGATCGCCTCGGTATCCTCGCCCGTCCGCCGGTCGCGGCCAAAGCCGATCGCCGCGCGGGCCTGGTCCGCCGCCCCCGCATTCGAGGTCATGATCAGGATCACGTTGCGGAAATCGACCTGCCGCCCGTTATGGTCGGTCAGCTTGCCGTGGTCCATCACCTGCAGCAGGATGTTGAACACATCCGGATGCGCCTTCTCGATCTCGTCCAGCAGCAGCACGCAATGGGGGTGCTGGTCCACGCCGTCCGTCAGCAGCCCGCCCTGGTCAAAGCCGACATAGCCGGGCGGCGCGCCGATCAGGCGGCTGACGGCGTGCTTTTCCATGTATTCCGACATGTCAAAGCGCAGCAGCTCGACCCCAAGCGTGTTGGCAAGCTGCTTGGCGACTTCGGTCTTGCCGACGCCGGTGGGGCCGGCGAACAGATAGTTGCCGATGGGCTTTTCCGGCTCGCGCAGGCCCGCCCGCGCCAGCTTGATCGAGGAGGCCAGCGCCTCGATCGCCTTGTCCTGCCCGAACACCAGCCGCTTGAGCGTCTTTTCCAGATCGCGCAGCACTTCGGCATCGTCCTTGCTGACGCTCTTGGGCGGGATGCGCGCGATCTTGGCGACCACGGCCTCGATCTCGCGCGGCGAGATCACCTTCTTGCGGCGGCTTTCGGAAACCACATGCTGCGCGGCTCCGGCCTCGTCGATCACGTCGATGGCGCTGTCGGGCAGCTTGCGGTCGTTGATATAGCGGCTGGCCAGTTCCACCGCCGTCTTGATCGCCTCAGACGTATAGCGCAGCTCGTGGTGCTTTTCGAAGCTGGGCTTGAGACCCATCAGGATCTTGATCGCGTCAGGCACCGAAGGCTCGTTCACGTCGATCTTCTGAAAGCGGCGGGACAGCGCGCGGTCCTTCTCGAAGTGCTGGCGGAACTCCTTGTAGGTCGTGGACCCCATGCAGCGCAGCTTGCCGCCCGACAGCGCCGGTTTGAGCAGGTTCGACGCGTCCATCGCCCCCCCGAGGTCGCGCCCGCGCCGACCATCGTGTGGATCTCGTCAATGAACAGGATCGCGTCGGGATGCTCTTCCAGTTCCTTCACGACGGCCTTCAGCCGTTCCTCGAAATCGCCGCGATAGCGGGTGCCTGCCAGCAGGGAGCCCATGTCGAGCGAATAGATCGTCGCCCCCTTCAGCACCTCGGGCGTTTCCCCCCGCGTGATCTTGAGGGCCAGCCCTTCGGCGATGGCCGTCTTGCCCACGCCCGGATCGCCCACCAGCAGCGGGTTGTTCTTGCGCCGCCGGCACAGGACCTGGATGCAGCGCTCGACCTCGTCGGCGCGGCCGATCAGCGGGTCAACCCCGCCCTCACGGGCCTTGGCGTTCAGATCGACGCAATATTTGGCCAGGGCCGAATCGTCCTTGGCAGACGCCTTTTCCTCGGCCCCGTCCTCGCCCCGGTCGGCGCCCTGCACGCTGCGCGGCTCGGAAAAGGACGGGTTCTTGGCCACCCCATGCGCGATGAAGTTCACCGCGTCATAACGGCTCATGTCCAGTTCCTGCAGGAAGAACGCAGCGTTCGATTCGCGTTCGGCAAAGATGGCCACCAGCACGTTGGCGCCCGTGACCTCGTTGCGGCCCGAGCTTTGCACATGGATCGCGGCGCGCTGGATCACCCGCTGAAAGGCGGCGGTGGGCACCGCTTCGGAGCCTTCGACATCGGTGATCAGGGTGGACAGGTCGTCCTCGATGAAATCGTTCAGCAGGCGGCGCAGCTCGTCCAGATCGACATTGCAGGCCCGCATGACGCGCACGGCATCCGGTTCCTCGGTCAGCGCGAGAAGAAGATGTTCCAGCGTCGCCAGCTCATGCCGATGTTGGTTGGCCAGCGACAGGGCGGCATGGATCGCCTGTTCCAGAGTGGTCGAGAATGACGGCACTTGACGAGCTCCTGTCAGTCGGCTGGCGGTCTGGACGCTTGGTCCACCTGACCAGACTGTCACGATACGGGTTAAGGTTCGGTGCATCCGTGCCGGGTGCAAGCGGTTTTTGCCGATGCGAGCGCCCGGATGCGTTTGTTGATGAGGATGTGAGCGCGCGCGCCGTCCTTTTCAAGGCGGCCGCGCCGCGCTGCCCTAACCCCGAAAGCCGTCCTTTTCCCTGCGCAGCCGGGCAAAGGCGGCCAGGCCATCCTCGCCCGGCCGGGCCAGCAGCGGCGCGCGCAGGAACGGGTTGGTCGCCTTTTCCTCCGCAAGGCTTGCCGGAGAGGCGGGTCGCCGCCCCGCCCGCGTATCCGCCACCCGCGCGCGCAGCGCGGCATTGCCAGGATCGACCGCCAGGGCAAAGGCGCCGTTGCCGGCGGCATAGTCGTGGCCCGAACAGACCAGCGTCTCATCGGGCAGGGCGGCCAGGCGCGACAGGCTGTCCCACATCTGCGCCGCCGTGCCCTCGAACAGCCGCCCGCAGCCCATCGCCATCAGGCTGTCGGCGGTGAACACCATGCCCGCGTCCGGCAGATGATAGGCGACATGGCCGACCGTGTGTCCGGGCACGTCGATCACGTCCAGCCGCTCGCCGCCGATGCGGACGCTGGTCCCCGCCGTCAGCGGGCGGTCCAGCGGCGGCAGCCGCGCCGCGTCGGCGGCGTTGCCCCAGACCGCGGCACCCGTGGCGGCGACGATCTCGGGCACCGCCTGGATGTGGTCGTCATGATGATGGGTCAGCCAGATCATGTCCAGCCGCCAGCCGCGCCGCTTCAGTTCGGCAAGGATGGGCGCGGCCTCGGGCGCATCGACCAGCGCCGTCTGCCCGCCCGCACGGATCAGATAGGCATAGTTGTCCTGAAGGCATCGGATCGTCACCAGCGCGTCGGTCATCGTCATCTCCGGTTGCTTGCACGGGCAGGCTAGGCGGTGCGGCGGCGGGGGGCAAATGGGCCTTGTCCGACCTTGTCCTTGACCTTGGCGCGCCCGCGCGGCCCATTGCGCAGGATGCATCATGATGTCGTCGATCTGCGCCGGTTCTATTACCAACGCGCCCTGGGGCGGGTCGTGCAGCGGGTGCTGCGCGACCGGCTGACGGCCATCTGGCCGCCGGGGCACAGCGCCGGCATGACGGTGGCGGGCTATGGCTTTGCCGCGCCAATGCTGCGGCCCTATATCGCGCCTGCGCGCCGGGTCACGGCGCTGATGCCCGCCGCGCAAGGGGCCATGCCCTGGCCGGCCGGGCTGCCGAACCACAGCGTGCTGTGCGACGAGGATGCCTGGCCCATCGACACCGGCAGCATCGACCGGCTGGTGCTGCTGCACGGGCTGGAAACGGCCGATGACGCGGCAGGCCTGCTGGCCGAGGCATGGCGCGTGCTGGGGCCGGGGGGGCGCATGGTCGTCATGGTTCCAAACCGGGCAGGCCTGTGGGCGCAAAGCGAGACGACGCCCTTCGGCAACGGGCGCAGCTATACCCGCGGCCAGCTTGAGGCGCAGACGCGGGCGGCCGGATTCGTCTGCCTGGGCAGCGGGGCGGCGCTGTATATTCCTCCGTCCGATCGTCGCTTCTGGCTGCGCAGCGCGCATCTGTGGGAACGCACCGGCACCCGTATCGCCCGCCTGCTGATCGCCGGTGTGGTGGTGGCCGAGTTCACCAAGCAGGTCGTCGCGCCGGTCGGCCGCAGACGGCCGGTTCTGGTTCCCAGCCCGCTGGAGGTGCTGGAAGGCATCCGCGCGCCCCAGCCTGCCGGGACGGGCGCCGGGGCCGGTCAGGGCGCGCGCAGGGGCGCGGCGCCCGGCGCGCAGGGGCAGGCGCGCAAGGCCCGCCCCCCGGGCGGCTCCTGAAAGGGCAGCCCCTGCGCGAGCCTTGTGCGCGCGCCGCCCCGCCGCCCGCGCGACGCATCCTTGGGGCCTTGGCAGAGAGGCAGAAAAACGGGTGCTTTTCGCAGCCATGGCAGTTGCACACCGCGCCTGAGTGCTGATAGAGACGCCGCAGATTTCACGGGGGTTTCGCAGGACGGCGAGGCCCCGCCGTCCGCGCCCCGCGACTGACCGGCCCCGGTGCCGGCCCGGCCTGCGGGGCTATGCGCAAAGAAAAGGGGTGTCCGTGGCCAATACCGCTTCGATTTCCGCCAATATCGCGGGGCGCTATGCGCAGGCCGTGTTCGACCTTGCCAGGGAGCAGGGCGCCCTTGACGGGCTTGGCCGCGAGGTCGCGGATCTGCGCGCCGCGCTGAGGGACAGTGCCGATCTGAAAACGCTGATCGGCTCGGCCATCTATACGCGCGAGCAGCAAGAATCGGCCATCGCCGCGATCGCAGGCGCGATGGGCCTGTCCGCGACGCTGAGCAGCACGCTGCGCCTGATGGCGCGCAACCGCCGCCTGTTCGCCCTGCCGCAACTGATCGAATCGCTTGAGCGCAGGATCGCGGATGCGCGCGGCGAGGTCACTGCCGAAGTCACCGCCGCAGCGCCCCTTTCGGCCGAGCAGGAGCGTCGGCTGACCGAGACGCTGGCGCAGAAGTCGGGCAAGACCGTCCGGCTGAACACCCGCGTCGATGAGCGGCTCATCGGCGGAATGATTGTCAGGCTGGGCTCGCAGATGATCGACAGCTCGATCCGCTCGAAGCTCGCCTCCCTGCAGAATGTCATGAAAGAGGTCCGCTAATGGCTATCCAGGCTGCCGAGATTTCGGCGATCCTCAAGGATCAGATCAAGAATTTCGGTCAGGACGCCGAAGTGGCCGAGGTCGGCCAGGTGCTGTCGGTGGGCGACGGCATCGCGCGCGTCTATGGTCTGGACAAGGTTCAGGCCGGCGAGATGGTCGAGTTTCCCGGCGGCATCCGGGGCATGGTGCTGAACCTTGAAACGGACAATGTCGGGGTCGTGATCTTCGGCGACGACCGTTCCATCAAGGAAGGCGACACTGTCAAGCGCACCCGGTCCATCGTGGACGTGCCGGCCGGCCCCGCGCTGCTGGGCCGCGTCGTGGACGCGCTGGGCAACCCCATCGACGGCAAGGGCCCGATCGAGGCGACCGAGCGCCGCGTGGCCGACGTCAAGGCCCCCGGCATCATGCCGCGCAAATCGGTGCATGAGCCGATGGCGACGGGCCTGAAGTCGGTGGACGCCATGATCCCCGTCGGGCGCGGCCAGCGCGAGCTGATCATCGGCGACCGCCAGACGGGCAAGTCGGCGATCGCGATGGACACCATCCTCAACCAGAAGAACTACAACGGCCGCGAGGCCGAGGGGATGAAGACGCTGCACTGCTTCTATGTCGCCATCGGGCAGAAGCGGTCCACCGTCGCCCAGCTGGTCAAGAAGCTGGAAGAAACCGGCGCCATGGCCTATACGACCGTGATCGCCGCCACCGCGTCGGAACCCGCGCCGATGCAGTATCTGGCCCCCTATGCCGCGACGGCGATGGCCGAATACTATCGCGACAACGGCATGGATGCGCTGATCATCTATGACGACCTGTCCAAGCAGGCGGTCGCCTATCGCCAGATGTCGCTGCTGCTGCGCCGCCCGCCGGGGCGCGAGGCCTATCCGGGCGACGTGTTCTATCTGCATTCGCGCCTGCTGGAGCGTTCGGCCAAACTGAACGAGGATTTCGGCGCCGGCTCGCTGACCGCGCTGCCGATCATCGAGACGCAGGCGGGCGACGTGTCGGCCTATATTCCGACCAACGTGATCTCGATCACCGACGGGCAGATCTTCCTGGAAACCGACCTGTTCTTCCAGGGCATCCGTCCGGCCGTGAACACCGGCCTGTCAGTCAGCCGCGTCGGTTCGGCCGCGCAGACCAATGCGATGAAATCGGTCGCCGGCCCGGTCAAGCTGGAACTGGCGCAATACCGCGAGATGGCCGCCTTCGCGCAGTTCGGCTCGGACCTCGACGCCGCGACGCAGAAGCTGCTGAACCGCGGCGCGCGCCTGACCGAGCTGATGAAGCAGCCGCAGTATTCGCCGCTGACCAATGCCGAAATCGTGGCCGTCATCTATGCCGGCACCAAGGGCTATCTGGACAGCGTTCCGGTTGCCGAGGTCGGCCGCTGGGAACAGGGGCTGATCAGCCTCCTGCGCAACCAGCACAGCGACGTTCTGGACTGGCTGACCCGCGAGGATCCCAAGATCAAGGGCGAAGCGGAAAGCCGCCTGAAATCGGTGCTGGACGCCTACGCCAAGACCTACGCCTGAGCAGGGGGGACAGATGCCCAGCCTCAAGGCACTCAAGAACCGGATCGGAAGCGTCCGGAACACGCGGAAGATCACCAAGGCGATGCAGATGGTGGCCGCCGCGAAACTGCGCCGCGCCCAGGATGCCGCCGAGGCCGCGCGGCCTTATGCCGAACGCATGGCTGCGGTCATGGCCGGGCTGACGGCCGCGGCCGCAGGCTCGGACGGGGCGCCCCGGCTGCTGGCCGGGACGGGATCGGATCAGCGCCACCTGTTGGTGGTGCTGACCTCGGAACGGGGCCTTGCCGGCGGGTTCAACAGCTCGATCGTCAAGCTGGCCCGCCAGCATGCCGAACAGCTGCTGGGCCAGGGCAGGCAGGTCGCCATCATGACCGTCGGCAAGAAGGCGCGCGAGCAGCTGCGCCGCGACATGGGGCAGCGTTTCGTCCACCATGTCGATCTGTCCGAGGTCAAGCGCGTCGGCTATGAAAACGCGCGCGAGATCGCCGAGGAGATCCTCGGCCGGTTCGATGGTGGCGATTTCGACGTGGCGACGCTGTTCTACAGCCGCTTCGAATCAGTCATCAGCCAGGTGCCGACCGCCCGCCAGATCATCCCGGCGGTGATCGAGGAAGGGCAGGGCGCCCCTTCGGCCCTCTATGACTATGAGCCGGGCGAGGAGGCGATCCTTGCAGACCTGCTGCCCCGGTCGGTCACCACGCAGGTGTTCGCCGCATTGCTGGAAAATGCGGCGTCCGAACAGGGTGCGCGGATGACGGCCATGGACAATGCGACCCGCAACGCGGGCGACATGATCGACAGGCTGACGACCGAATACAACCGCTCGCGTCAGGCCGCGATCACCACCGAACTGATCGAAATCATCGCGGGCGCCGAGGCGCTCTGACCGCTGGATACGAAGGGAAAGACAATGGCAGAACAGGATTGGACCCAGGCCGGCGGTCACGTGGCTGATCGCAACATCCTGGCCGACGAACCGGTGCGCGCAGGCGCAAGGGGCAAGATCACGCAGGTCATCGGCGCGGTCGTGGACGTGCAGTTCGACGATCACCTGCCGGCGATCCTGAACGCGCTGGAGACCGAGAACAACGGCCGCAAGCTGGTTCTGGAAGTGGCCCAGCACCTGGGCGAGAACACCGTGCGCACCATCGCCATGGATGCGACCGAAGGGCTGGTGCGCGGCGCCGCCGTGACCGATACCGGATCGGCCATCTCGGTGCCGGTGGGCGATGCGACGCTGGGGCGCATCCTCAACGTCGTGGGCGAGCCGGTGGACGAGCGCGGCCCCGTCGAGGCGACCGAACGCCGGGCAATTCACCAGCCCGCGCCCGAATTCGCGGCGCAGGCGACCAGCTCGGAAATCCTCGTGACCGGGATCAAGGTCATCGATCTGCTGGCCCCCTATTCCAAGGGCGGCAAGATCGGCCTGTTCGGCGGCGCCGGCGTGGGCAAGACGGTTCTGATCATGGAACTGATCAACAACATCGCCAAGGTGCACTCGGGCTATTCCGTGTTCGCCGGCGTGGGCGAACGGACCCGTGAAGGCAACGACCTTTACCACGAGATGGTGGAATCGGGGGTCATCAAGGAAGACGATCTGTCCAAGTCGCAGGTGGCGCTGGTCTACGGCCAGATGAACGAGCCGCCCGGGGCGCGGATGCGCGTCGCGCTGACCGGCCTGACGCTGGCCGAGCAGTTCCGCGATTCGACCGGCACGGACGTTCTGTTCTTTGTAGACAACATCTTCCGCTTCACCCAGGCGGGTTCCGAGGTGTCGGCGCTGCTGGGCCGTATTCCGTCGGCCGTGGGTTACCAGCCGACGCTGGCCACCGACATGGGCGCGATGCAGGAACGCATCACCTCCACCAGGAACGGCTCGATCACCTCGATCCAGGCCGTCTATGTCCCGGCCGACGACCTGACCGACCCGGCCCCGGCCACGACTTTTGCCCACCTGGACGCCACGACCGTTCTGTCGCGCGCCATCTCGGAACTGGGCATCTACCCGGCGGTGGACCCGCTCGATTCGAACAGCCGGATCCTCGATCCCGGCGTCGTCGGCGAAGAGCATTATCAGGTCGCCCGCGACGTTCAGGGCATCTTGCAGAAATACAAGTCGCTGCAAGACATCATCGCCATCCTCGGCATGGACGAGCTGTCCGAGGAGGACAAGCTGACCGTGGCCCGCGCCCGCAAGATCCAGCGCTTCCTGTCGCAGCCCTTCGACGTTGCCAAGGTCTTCACCGGCTCGGACGGGGTGCAGGTTCCGCTGGAGGATACCATCCGTTCCTTCAAGGCGGTCGTGGCCGGTGAATACGACCACCTGCCCGAGGCGGCCTTCTACATGGTGGGCGGCATCGAGGACGTGAAGGCCAAGGCCCAGCGCCTTGCCGCCGACGCGGCGTAAGGGGGCGACATGGCCGACACGATGCAGTTCGACCTCGTCTCGCCGGAACGGAACCTTGTTTCCGTCGCGGCGCGCGAGGTTCGCCTGCCGGGCACGGAAGGCGATCTGACCGCCATGCCCGGCCATGCGGCAACCATCGTCACCCTGAGGCCCGGGCTGGTCACGGTGGTGGACGGGCAGGGGACGGCGACCGAATTCGCCATCACCGGCGGCTTTGCCGAAATCACCGCCGACTCGGTCAGCCTGCTGGCCGAACGCGGGCATGCCCGGTCCGAGATGACGCAGGACATCTATAACGAAATGATCCGCGGCGCCCGCCGCGCCCATCGCTCGGCCGAATCCCGGCGCGAGGCGGCCGGTGACGATTTCGTCGCCTCGGCCGCCCGGATGCTGGGCGATATGGAAGCCCTCGGCACCCATATCGGGCTTGACCCGAACCAGGCCACGGTTCCCGATTGACGGCAGGGCGCCTGCCAGCCTGAAAAGCCCTGTCCCTGTCATGGGGGCAGGGCTTTTCATCAGCCCGACCCCGCCGCGCGAACCCGGACGGACCCATGCTCTGCTTCAGCCACACAGCCGTCGGGATTCAGCAAGGGACCGAGCTGATGTTTTCGGCCTTCGAGGATGGCGGCCCCATGTGGACCGGCGCCGGCGCGCGCGAGGAACGGCGCGCGGTTGCCTTTTCCACCCCGTTCCGCGATCAGCCGCTGGTCCATCTGGGGCTGTCGATGTGGGACATCGCGGGTGACACCAACCAGCGCGTCGAGGTCGGCGCCGAGGGGGTGAGCGCCGAGGGATTCACCATCGTCTTCGCCACCTGGGGCGACACGCGGGTGGCCCGTGTCCGGGTCAGCTGGCTGGCGATCGGGGCTGCCGGTCACCCGGATGATTTCGATCCTGACTGACCGCCGCCTCAGGCGCGATCAAGATTGGCGGCAATCAGGCCGGCCACTGCCGCAGGTTGCGTCAGCGGCGCCATGTGCCCGGCCTTTGGCACCACGGCACGCGCCGCATCGGGCAGCCGTCCGGCCAGCACCTCGGCGATCGCGCCGATCAATGCGGGCGAGCGCGCCCCCGCGATCAGCACCGCCGGAACCCCGATCCGTTCCAATCCTCCGGCCGTCAGGATGCCGCTGCGATCCTCATACAGATCGGGCATGCTGTCCATGACGGCCGCCATCTGGTCCACCATCGCCGCGCGGGCAGGGGCGGGCAGCGCGGCCAGCACAGGCCCGTCCCAGTAATGCAGGAATGCGGCGGTCGCCTCCTCCCGCGCACCTTTGGCGGTCAGGCTGGCAAGACGGACGAGCAGCCCATCAGGGTCGCGCGCCGCCGCCGGCAGGGCGGCGAACAGCACCGGCTCGACCAAGGACAGGCTGCGGACGCGCTGGGGTGCGCCGACCGCCAGCCGCAGCGCGGCGACCGCGCCCAGCGAATGGCCGATCAGATCGACGCGGCCATCCGCCGTGCCTTGCGCCAGATCGTCCAGCACCCCGGCAGCGCCGGTCAGGGCCTTGTCGAAAAAGCCGCCTTCACCGGGGCGCCATGCCGGGCTGCGGCCGTGGCTCGGCAGGTCAAGCGCGGCAAGATCGACACGGCCCCCCAGCCGTTCCGCGATCGGCTGCCAGGTCGCCCCGGTCCCCATCATGCAATGCAGCGCGAGGGCCGGGCGGCCGGCCCCGCTGCCCAAACGCCGCAGATACAGCCCCGTCACAGGCCCGCCAGATGCCGGTCGAGAAGGTCCAGCCGATCCTGTCCCCAGAACATCTGCCCGCTATCGGCCACGACATAGAAGGGTGAGCCGAACACCCCCGCCGCCACCGCCCGGTCGAGATTGCGGGCATAGATCTCGGCCCCTGTGAACAGGCCCCTGCCGGCCAGTGCGGGATCGAACCCCGCCCCGGCCAGCGCATCGCCGATGACGGCATCGTCGGCGATGTCGCGCCCTTCGGCCCAGTGGGCGCGCAGGATCGCCCGCACCAGCGCGCCCACATCGCCGCCGCCCTGTTCCTGCGCGGCGATGATGGCGTAAGACGAGGGCGCGGGGTTGGCAGGCGGTGTGTCGATGTTCAGCTCCATCCCCAGAAGCCGCGACCAGCGGCTCAGTTCCTGGCGCCGATAGGCAAGGCGCGCCGGGTGCCGGTCCGCGGGCCGCTGGCCCCCCGTCCGGTCGAACAGCTGGAACAGATCCACGGGCCGATAGGTGATCTGCGCCCCATGCCGCGCCGCGATCTGTTCCAGGCGGTCGCCGGCCAGATAGGCATAGGAACTGAAGGTGCCGAAGTAGTAGTCGATCGCGGCCATGTCGCCCCCGTCGGCCCGCCGGGCCGTTTGCCGGGACGCTAGCGCGGTGCTAAGCGGGGCGCAATCAGGCGAATCCCGCCCTGTTCCCTGCCTGTTGCGCCCGAGGACGACATGCCCGCCATGACTGAACCCAAGCTGATCGCCGGCAACGCCAACCGCCCGTTGGCGCTGGCCATCGCGCGGCGGATGTCGATGCATCGCGGCATGAACGTCACGCCCGTGGATGCGCGGGTCGAACGCTTCAACGACCAGGAAATCTTCGTCGAAGTGTATGAAAACGTGCGCGGCGAGGACATGTATATCATCCAGCCGACATCGAACCCGGCGAATGACAACCTGATGGAGCTGCTGATCATGGCCGACGCGCTGCGGCGCAGCTCGGCCAACCGGATCACGGCGGTGATCCCGTATTTCGGTTATGCCCGTCAGGACCGGCGCGCCAAGGCCCGCACCCCGATCAGCGCCAAGCTGGTCGCCAATCTGCTGACAGAGGCGGGCGTGGACCGGGTGCTGACGCTGGACCTGCATGCTGCGCAGATCCAGGGCTTCTTCGACATCCCGGTGGACAATCTTTATGCCGCGCCGGTGTTCGCGCTGGACATCCTCCACCAGTTCAAAGGCCGGGGCGATGATCTGATGGTCGTCTCGCCCGATGTAGGCGGGGTCGCGCGCGCGCGCGAGATCGCGACGCGCATCAACGCGCCCATGGCGATCGTGGACAAGCGGCGCGAAAAGGCGGGCGAGATCGCCGAGATGACCGTGATCGGCGATGTCGAGGGCAAGACCTGCATCATCGTCGATGACATCTGCGACACGGCCGGCACGCTGGTCAAGGCCGCGCAACTGCTGGTCAATCACGGCGCGCTCGAGGTTCACGCCTATATCACCCATGGCGTGCTGTCCGGCCCCGCGGTCGAGCGGATCGAGACTTCGGCGATGAAATCGCTGGTCATCACCGATTCGATCCATCAGCCCGAGCCGGTGCGCAACGCCCGCAATATCCGCGTGGTGCCGACCGCGCCCCTGTTCGCGCAGGCGATCATGTCGATCTGGAACGGCACCTCGGTTTCATCGCTGTTCGAGCTGGATACGCTGCAGCCGGTTTACGAAGGCATGTATGCCGCCGTCTGACATAGCCGGGGCCGCCCGCGGGCCGCGGGATGGCTGGCACAGGGTATCCGGCCCCGCCCGCGTGACCGGCGCGCTATAGCGCGCGCCAGCCGATATCGCGGCGCATGAAGCCCTGCGGCCAGTCCACCCTGCCGGCAAGATCATAGGCGCGCGCCCGCGCCTCGGCCAGGGTCGCGCCCCGGCCCGTTGCATTCAGCACGCGCCCCCCGTCTGCCACGATCTGCCCGTCGCGTTCGGCTGTGCCGGCATGGAACATCATCCGGGCCGAGTCTTCCGGCAGCTCGGCAAGCCCGCCGATGACGCTGCCCTTGGCATACTCGCCGGGATAGCCCTGCGCGGCCAGCACCACCGTCAGCGCATGATCATCGGCCCAGGTGACGCAAAGCTCTGACAGCCTTCCCTCGGCGCAGGCATGGATCAGGTCAAGCGCCTGCGCGCCCAGCCGCATCATCAGCACCTGACATTCCGGATCGCCGAAGCGGACATTGTATTCCACCAGCCGGGCGCGCCCGTCCTCAATCATCAGCCCGGCGTAAAGGACGCCCTGGAAGGGGGTGCCGCGGCGGGCCATTTCGGCCACCGTGGGGCGGATGATCTCGTCCATGACCTGCGCCTGGATGGCCGGGGTCAGGACGGGGGCGGGGGAATAGGCGCCCATGCCGCCGGTATTGGGCCCGGTGTCGCCTTCGCCCGCGCGCTTGTGATCCTGCGCGGTGCCGATGGCGAGGCAGGTCGTTCCATCGACCAGCACAAAAAAGCTGGCTTCCTCGCCGGGCATGAATTCCTCGATCACGACCGCGGCGCCGGCTGCGCCGAAGGCGCCGCCCAAGGCCGCGTCGATGGCAGCTTCGGCCTCGGGCAGGGTCATGGCGACGGTCACGCCCTTGCCGGCGGCCAGGCCGTCGGCCTTGATCACGATGGGGGCGCCGGTGCGGGCCACATGGGCGCGGGCGGCGGCGGCGTCGGTGAAACGCGCCCAGCCGGCGGTAGGCGCCCCGCAGGCGTCGCAGATCTCCTTGGTGAAAGCCTTGGATGCCTCGAGCATGGCGGCCGCGCGCGAGGGGCCGAAAACCGCCACCCCTGCGGCGCGCAGCGTATCCGCGACCCCCGCGGCCAGCGGCCCTTCGGGGCCGATCACGACCAGGTCGATCGCATGGCCCTCGCAGAAGGCCGTGACCGCTGCCCCGTCGGTGATGGCAAGCTGGGCACAACGGGCCAGGGCGGCGATCCCGGCATTGCCGGGCGCGACGATCAGCCGGTCGCATTTGGGGTTCTGGCGGATCGCCCAGGCGAGTGCGTGTTCGCGCCCGCCGCTTCCGAGGATCAGGATGTTCATTGCCGCCTCCGTGCCGCAGCAGGGCTTTAGGATGCCGCCGGCCCTGCGGCAAGGCTTTGCGCCCCCCGAGAAGCCGCTTGAACCCGCGCCGCCGCTGGGCGACATCCTTGGGCATGGAGCTTTTCGAGGATAGCGCGCCGGGTCCGGGCAATGCGCCCGCGATGACCGTGTCCGAACTGTCGGGCGCGGTCCGCCGGATGGTCGAGGGCGAGTTCGGGCGCGTCCGGGTGCGCGGCGAGGTGGGGCGGGTGTCGCGCCCCTCGTCGGGGCATCTGTATTTCGATCTCAAGGACGACCGTGCCGTGCTGGCGGCAGTCTGCTGGCGCGATGTCGCGGGCAAGCTGCCGCATCGGCCCGAGGAAGGGCTGGAGGTGATCGTCAGCGGCCGCCTGACGACCTTCCCGGGCCAGTCCAAGTATCAACTGCTCGTCGAATCGATTGAGCCGGCCGGCCTTGGCGCGCTGATGGCAATGCTGGACCAGCGGCGGCGCCTGCTGGCGGCCGAAGGGCTGTTCGATGCCGCACGCAAGCGCCCGATCCCCTATCTGCC
Source organism: Paracoccus contaminans (assembly GCF_002105555.1). NCBI lineage: Bacteria > Pseudomonadati > Pseudomonadota > Alphaproteobacteria > Rhodobacterales > Paracoccaceae > Paracoccus > Paracoccus contaminans. The sequence goes on along the minus strand of NZ_CP020612.1, from coordinate 2,911,473 downwards.
GGGTGTGATCGCGGTCGTGACCTCGCCCTCGGGTGCGGTGATCCGCGATATCCTGCACCGCCTGCGCGACCGCTTTCCCAGCCGGGTGCTGATCTGGCCGGTGGCGGTGCAGGGGCCGCAGTCGGCACCCCAGGTCGCGCAGGCGATCCGTGCGCTGAATGCGCTGCCTGCGGGCGGGCCGGTGGCGCGGCCCGACCTGATCATCGTGGCGCGGGGCGGCGGGTCGGTCGAGGATCTGTGGGGCTTCAATGACGAGGCGGTGGTGCGCGCGGTCGCGGCGGGGACGATCCCCCTGATTTCGGCCGTGGGGCATGAGACGGATACGACGCTGATCGACCATGCCGCCGACCTGCGTGCCCCGACACCGACGGCGGCGGCCGAGATGGCGGTGCCGGTGCTGGCCGAACTGGGGGCGCGCCTTGCCGACAGCCAGGCGCGGCTGTGGCGCTCGATGCAGGCGCGCATCGACCGCCCCGCCCAGCGGCTGGGCGATCTGGGCCGGGCGCTGGGGCGGCCGCAGGCGGCGGCCGAGGCGGCGCGGCAGCGGCTTGACCTGACGGCACCCCGGCTGGAGCCGGTGCTGCGCGGCTTTGTGCGCGACCGCCGCCGCCAGGCCGAGGCGCAGAGCCTGCCGCTTTATGCCCTGCGCAGCTTCATGGCCGACCGGACAGCGGCGCTTGGCCGTTCTGGCCTGGCGCTGGACCAGGCGATCCGCAGATCTGCCCAGGCCCGGCACAACAGGCTTCCAGCGGTGCGGCCCGCGGCGGTCCGGCTGGCCGTAAGCGCCGCCGGCCGGCGGCTGGAGGGACAGTCGGGACGGCTGGCCCCGGCCCTGGGACGGCGCGTGCAGGCGGGCCGCCTGCGCCTTGACGGCCTGAACGGCCGCCTGACGGCCGCGCGCCGCCGGGCCGAGCGCGAGGCGCAGGCCGATCTGGCCGAGGCCGGCAAGGCGCTGGCGGCAGTCTCGCGCCGACTGGCCGCCGCGGCGCAGGTTATCATAACCCGGCGCCGCGATGCGGTGGACCGGCTGGATCGGCTGCGCCAGACGCTGGGCCATACCGAGACGTTGCGCCGCGGCTTTGCCATCGTGCGCGGCCGCGAGGGGCTGGTCACGTCGGCCAGTGCTGCGGCGGGCCAGCCATGGCTGGATATCGAGTTCGCGAGCGGACAGGTTCGCGCGATCCCTGTCCCGGCCGATGGACCGGCGGGTGGCACGGGCGCGCCCGACCCTGCTCCGCCCCTTGCGCCCGAGAAGGTGCAGCCCGGCAAGGCAGGCCAAGAAGCAGGCGATCCTGCGCCGGCCGGAAAGGCGGGCGTGCCGGGAAATGGCCGCACGGCCCGGCGGCAGCGCGGGGCCGTAGCGGAGCGCGGCGCCGCAGCCTTTGCAGAGAGCGATCGGGCGCCGGGCCGCGGGTCGGCAAGGTCCGGCCACCCTGGCGGGCCGCCGGCGGATGATGCGGCAACGCCAGAGGACGATGCGGTGTTGCCAAACGATGAGCCGGCACGGCCGGAGCAGGGTGCTGCCGGGCCGGGCGATGGGGCGTGGCCAAGGCAGGGTGCCGCCGGGCGTGAGGATGAGGCGGGGTCAACGCAGCGTGCTGCCGGGCGTGGCGATGAGGCGGGGTCAACGCAGCGTGCTGCCGGACGAGGGGATAAGGCTGGGCCAGAGCAGGGCGCCGCTGGGCAAAGTGGCGGCGATCCGGGGCGGGGGGCGGCAGCGCATCCCCCTGCACCCCTGCCGCGCCGCCGGGCCAGGACCTCCTCGCCTCCCGACCAGGGTTCCCTGTTCTGACGGCTGGCGGGCGCGGATCAGCCGGTCCGGCAGGCAAGAGGGAACGGCGCCGGCGCAGGCAGAGGCATTTTTTCTGTTCGGCTGGCGCGATATTCTGACGGCCGGCTCTTGAACGCGGATCAGCCGATGCGCCCGGCGAAAGGCACCTGCATCGCCGCCGGGGCCGTTCCATACCCCGCGGCTGTGCCGGGCAAGGAGACGATCAGGCCCCCGTCAGGCGCCCGCAGGCCGCGCTGCACGGCTTCCGCCTCGTGCCCGCCTGCAACTGCCAGCACCGGGATCATGGCCGCCGCAGGGGCCTGCGGCTCTGCGATCTCGTCGGCGGTCTGGTCAAAGACGCCATGCACCGTCTTGTCCCAGTAGAACGGCTTGACCACGATCTCATAGGCGGCCTTCCACGCGGCAAGGCAGGCCAGCGCGAAATACAGCGGCAGCATCGGCGCCCAGGGCATCAGCGGGCGATGCGTCCTGCGCACCGACCAGCATGCAATCGACAGGTTAAGCGCCTCGGACCCAAGGAACAGGCCGATCACGGCCATGCCGGCCGGCCCGTCCATCATGGCGCCCAGAGGATGCCCGATCCCGAGCGTGAGCAGCCAAAAGCTCCAGAGCACCGGGGCAAGCAGGAACTGTTGCACGGTCGCGAACATCTGCAGGTGAAAGCCGATCGTCCGGGCCGGGCCGATTTCGCGCCACAGGCGCCGCGGATCGCGCATATGCACGCCCCAGGTCATCGCAAATCCCTTGAGCCAGCGCGACCGCTGCTTGATCCAGGGAACGGTCCGGCAGTTCGCCTCCTCATGGGTGGTGGTGTCCACGATCTCGGTCCGATAGCCGAGGCGGGCCAGGCGTATGCCCAGATCGGCATCCTCGGTCACGTTCCAGCTGTCCCACCCGCCTGCATGGTCAAGCGCGCTGCGCCGGATGAAGAAGGTCGTCCCGCCCAAGGGCACGACCAGCCCCATGCGCGCAAGGCCCGGCAGCACGCCGCGGAACCAGGCCGAGTATTCCAGCGTAAAGCAACGGGCGAGCCAGTTGGTGCGCGGATTGTAGAAATCGAGTGCCCCCTGCACGCAGGCAACCTCGGGCCCGGCATGGTCGAAATGCCGGGCGATCTTGTGAAGCTGGTCGGCCTCGGGCCGGTCCTCGGCATCCCAGACGCCGATGATCGGGCCGCGGCAGAAGTTCAGCGCATAGTTCAGCGCCCGCGGTTTGGTGCGGATCGGCCCGTCCGGCACGGTGACGATCCGCATCCAGAACGGCAGCCTCGCGCCTGACAGCGCGTTGCGCGTCACCTGGTCGGTTTCCTCGACGACCAGCAGGATATCGGTCAGCTCGCGCGGGTAATCGAGCCGGGCGAGCCGGCCCACCAGACGGTCGGCGATGTTTTCCTCGCGGAACATGGGGACCATGACCGAGATGACCGGCAGTTCCCCATCCTTTCGGCTGCTGCCTGGCCGGGCCGCCGGCGGCAGGCGCAGCGTCGCCCGGAAGGCCAGCGCCTTGAGCGCCGTCGTCGCGGCCAGCGTGCCGACCGTCAGCGCGCTGAGCGCGGCCAGCACCGCAACGGGGGCAAGCCACAGGCCGATGGCCAGCACCGCCATCAGCGCCAGCAGGATCGCCCCCAGCCGCAATTCGTTGCGGGTGCGGCATGACATGTCGGGGGCGACGCAGGTTTCGGCCCGGCGGATCAGCGCCGTCCCGCGCGTCGCCAGCAGGGCGCGCGTGCAGTCGGTCTCCCCGCAAAGCAGCATCCGCACCGGGCCCAGCCGCGCTTCAAGCTGGGGGCGCAGGGCTTCGAATTCATCGGGGCGGGCTGCGGCGACGAATGCCACGCCCCCGGTGCGCCGCCACGGCACCAGCCTGTGCGACAGGCACCACTCGGCCCCCGCCTGGTCGATCAGGCGCGTATCGGGCGGCACCGCGGCAAGGTCGATGAGGCTGGTGCGCCATTGCTGCGACAGCGCCCGGCCCAGCGCCGCTTCGCTGACCCAGCCATGGGCCAGCAGGATTTCCCCCAGCCTGGCCGTCTGACGGCGGTGCAGCATCAGGGCCTTGAGCAGATTGCCCGGATCAACCGCCCCGTCATCCAGCAGGATCTGGCCCAGCGCCCGGTGATCACGGCCATCGGCGCGGGGGGGCGCGGCGCGGTCGCCGCCTTGCGCCGGCCGCGGCCGGAACGGCGCTGCGGCACCCGGAACGGCCTGCATGGCATGATCTTCGCCTGCCCGGACGGTGCGGCGAATCCTCGTGACAGACATGGGGCACCTCGGGCGGACGCATGCCCCCCGTGATGGCGCCCAAACCTTAAGGTCAGGTTAATCCTGCCGGATGGTCAGCCCCCGCGGCGCGCCTGCATGGCATCGGCGAAGCGCTGGAACAGATAGGCGCTGTCCTGCGGGCCGGGGCTTGCCTCGGGGTGATACTGGACCGAAAAGACCGGCCGTTCCGCCACCCTCAGCCCGCAATTCGAGCCGTCGAAGAGGCTGACATGGGTTTCGATCACGCCCTCGGGAAGGGTCTGGGCATCAACCGCGAAACCGTGGTTCATCGAGGTGATCTCGACCTTGCCGGTTTCCACATCCTTGACGGGGTGGTTGGCGCCGTGATGGCCATGGTTCATCTTGACCGTCCTGGCCCCCAGGGCAAGCGCCAGCATCTGATGGCCGAGGCAAATGCCGAAGATCGGAAGATCATGGTCCAGCAGGCTTCGGATCATCGGGACGGCATAGGCCCCGGTCGCGGCCGGATCGCCCGGCCCGTTCGACAGGAAGACGCCTTCGGGCTGGTGTGCCATGATCTCATCGGCCGTCGCCGTCGCGGGCAGCACCGTCACATCGGCGCCGCTTTCGGCGAGCGAACGCAGGATGTTCCGTTTGGCCCCGTAGTCGACGGCAACGACGCGGAAAGGGGTGCCCGTGCCGCGGGCGCCGAAACCCTCGTTCCATCGCCACAGGCCCTCGTCCCAGCGATAGCTCTGCGCGCAGCTGACCCCGCGGGCCAGATCCATGCCCACCAGGCCCGGCCATGCGCGCGCGCGAGCGACCAGCGCTTCGATATCGAAATTGCCCTGCGGATCATGCGCCAGAACCACATGCGGGGCGCCCTGCTGGCGGATGGCGCGGGTCAGGCGGCGCGTGTCGATGCCGCCGATCCCGATGCGCCCGCGCCGTTCCATCCACCCGGCAAGATCGCCGGCCGCCCGCCAGTTGGACGGCTCGGAGGGATCCCACTTGACCACGATGCCGGCGGCGACAGGATCTGACGCCTCGTCATCCTCGGGCGTGACGCCCGTGTTGCCGATATGCGGAAAGGTAAAGGTGACGACCTGCGCGGCATATGAGGGATCGGTCATGATCTCCTGATAGCCGGTCATGGCGGTGTTGAAGACCAGCTCGGCCACCACCGCGCCAGTCGCGCCGAAGCCCTGGCCATAGAAGATCGTCCCGTCGGCCAGTGCTAGGCACGCGGTGGGTTTCTGTTCCATCGACTACCCCTGGAAAAATCGGTCGATGGCTAAGGGAAGCGGGCGGCGCGGTCAAGGTGGCTTGACCATCGCGCGAGGTTGGGGGCAAGCCCACCGCAGACAGACAGCGAGGACGGCATGGAACTGCGCGAGAAAATCCAGCACGCGACGAAAGAAGCGATGCGCGCCAAGGATCAGGTGCGGCTTTCGACGCTGCGGCTGATCGGGGCGGCGATCAAGGACCGCGAGATCGCCCTGCGCGGCGAGGCAGGGCAGGCCGGACTGGCCGATGAGGACATCACCTCGCTGCTGTCCAGGATGGTCAGGCAGCGCCAGGAATCGGCCCGCGCCTATGAGGAAGGCGGGCGGCTGGAGCTGGCCGAGCGCGAGACGCAGGAAATCGGGATCATCCAGGAATTCCTGCCCCGCCAGCTCGACCCGGCCGAGATCGCGGATGCGATCGACCGGGCGGTTGCTGATCTGGGCGCGGCATCGGTGCGCGACATGGGGCGCGTCATGGCGGCCCTGCGCGAACGCCATGCGGGGCAGATGGACTTTGGCGCCGCCGGTGCGCTGGTGAAATCGCGGCTGATGAGCTGAGACGCAAAAAGGCAGCCGCCGCGCTGGTGCGGCGATTCGCCCCGCGTTCGGGCAGCGCCGTCGGGCGGGCACCGGGCAAGGTGCCCGCCCTTCACGAAAGGCGGGATTGCACGATGCGCACGGCGGCGGCGGCGGCGTCCTCGATGCTCATCGCGGTCGTGTCGAGCGTGACGGCGTCCTCGGCCGGGCGCAGGGGCGCGGTGGTGCGGGCGGCATCGCGGGAATCGCGTTCGCGCAGCTGGGCCAGCATCTCCTCCACATCCGTGCCCAACTCGGCCGCGCGGCGCCGTGCGCGGGTCAGATCGGCCGCGACCACGAACAGCTTCACCGCCGCCTGCGGGCAGATCACGGTGCCGATGTCGCGCCCGTCAAGGATCGCCCCCGGCGCCCGCGCGGCAAAGCGGCGCTGAAAGTCAACCAGCGCGGCCCGCACCTCGGGGATGGTGGCAACGCGGCTGGCGGCCTGACCGGCCTCGGCGCTGCGCAGGTCGGGACGGGCGAGGTCGTCGGCGCTCAGCGCCTGCGCCGCGGCGATCGGATCGCCGCCCATCGCCCCCACGGCCCGATAGAGCAGACCGGTGTCGAGATGATGAAAGCCGAATCGTTCCGCGAGGGCGCGGGCGATGGTGCCCTTGCCCGAGGCGGCAGGTCCGTCGATGGCGATGGTGAAGGGCATGCGGTGTCGTGACCAGGGTTCGAGAGGCCATGCAGATCACAAGGCGGCACCCTTAGACAAGATGCCTCTGCGATGGCCGCCCCTCTGCGCCCATGGCTCGCCGCCTGCAAGGTCATCCTTGCCGCGCATCCGCCGGCGGCCCCGCCCTGCGGGCCGGTGCGTCCGCCCCCCGGACGCCAAGCCGCCCGGTGCAAGGGCGGCCATGGTTCGCCTCGCCTCACACGATCGCCGCTTCGGCAAAGGGCCGGCCGTCCAGCACCCGCTGCATCCCAAGCTCGCTGAGGTCGAGCGTGACCCAGTCGCCATGGACGATCTGCTCGGCCACCCCGCGGCCCACGGCGGGGGCCTGCTGCAATCCGTGCCCGGAAAATCCGTTGGCTTGGTAAAGATTGGGCACCTGCGGATTGCGCCCCAGGATCGCGTTCTGGTCCAGGGTGTTGAAGGCATAGTGCCCCGCCCATTCGCGCACGACCTTGGCCGCCTCGAACCCCTCGCAGCGCTCATAGAGGGCCGGCCAGACGTGATCCTCCCACAGTTCGGACTGGGGGGCGAAGTCATCCTCGGCGCAGGGGCCGTCCGTGGCGGGGACGGTGGCGGCCAGCCACTGGCCATGCTCGGGGCGCATCCAGATCCCCGAAGGGTCAATGACCAGCGGGGCGTCCGGCTGGCGGGCGGCGGGGGCATCGACCACAAAGATGGTGCGCTTGCGCGGCTCGACCGGCAGATCCAGGTTGACGCTGCGCATCAGGCCGGCGCAACGGGGACCGGCGCAGTTCACGAACACATCGGCCCCCCGGCGCGCGCCCGATGCCAAGACGGCGGCGGTGATCCGGTCGCCGTCCCGTTCGAACCTGTCCACCCGGTCGGTGATCCAGCGCGCGCCGGCGGCGCGGGCGGCGTTCTTCATCCCCGACAACAGGCCCATATTGTCGAAGAACCCCTCGTCGCGCGGGCCGAAGGAACCGGCGGTGATCCCGTCCAGCGTCATCCAAGGAAAGCGGGCGGCCAGTTCGGCCGGGCCCAGCACCTGCGTGCCCGCCCCGAGGCCGCGCTGCATGGCGGCCAGCGATTCAAGCTGGGCGGCGCCGGTTTCGGTCTCGGTGAGGAAAAGATAGCCGTTCTCGCGCAGGCCGAGATCGGGCACCCCGCCGGCCGGGCCGGTATGGCGGGCAAAGTCGCGGATGAAGGCGATGCCAAAGCGGCTGATGGCGACGTTCACGGGGTTGGTGAACTGCGACCGGATACCGGCCGCCGACAGCGCCGTGGACGAGGTGGCATAGCCCGGATCAGGCTCGATCACCGTGACGCTGATGCCGGGATCCATCCGGGTCAGCCAGAAGGCCACGGACGCGCCCATCACGGCGCCGCCTGCGATCAGAACCTCGGTCATTCCCTTCAACCCCCCATTCGGCCCGATCAGCTTTCCGCGCGGCGCAGAACTGCGCAAGGGGCTGCGTTGGGCCGCGGGCGCACCCGCCCAAGGCGCTGGACCTTGCCGCGACGATGAGCGATACGAGGAGCGGATTTTGCGGGAGCCTGCCCATGTGGATCGTCGATCGCCTGCTGACCTGGTGGAACGGCCAGACGCTGGGAACGCAGCTGTGGACCGCCCGCAACGGCACCAGGGTCGGCGAGGACAGCTTCGGCAACATTTATTACCAGACCGCCGGCGGCAAGCGGCGCTGGGTCATCTACAACGGCGAGGCCGAGGCGAGCCGGGTTCCGGCCGAATGGCATGGCTGGCTGCATTTCACGATCGACGCCGCGCCCTCGCAGGTGCCGCTGCCGCGCAAGCCGTGGGAACGGCCTCATGTGCCGAACCTCACCGGGATGCCGGGGGCCTATCACCCGCCGGGATCGCTCTATCGCGCCGCGCCCAAGCCGCGGCGCGACTATGACGCCTGGCAGCCGGAATAGATGGCCGAGGCGGCTGAACGCGTCGAGCTGGTCGTCGGCGCTTTCGTTCTGGCGGTGGCGGCGGGCTTTCTTGTCTGGGCCACGGGTGGACCGGGCGGGGCAGCCGGGGGCAGCTATTCCCTGCGCGCCGCCTTTCCGAATGTGGACGGGGTCGAGAAGGGCACCGAGGTGCGGCTGGCCGGCGTGCGGGTCGGGCGCGTGTCCGATGTCAGGCTGAACCCCCAGACCTATTATGCCGAGGCGGAATTGCAGGTGCCCGACACCATCGCCCTGCCGACCGACAGCGCCGCGCTGATTCAGTCGGACGGGTTGCTGGGGGGGTCCTATATCGAACTGCGGCCGGGCGGCGCTGCCGACATGCTCAGGCCCGGTGACGAGATCGAGGATGTGCAGGGCTCGGTCAGCCTGCTGGCGCTGATGATGAAGTTTCTGGATTCCCAGGGCGGCAAGGGCGATGCCGCTGACAAGGGGGCGCCATGATCCGTCCTGCAATGGTGGCCGCGGTGCTGGTGCAGGCGCTGCCTGCAGCGGCCCAGACGCGCGCCAGCACCGATGTGGCGCCCGGCACGCGGGCCGAAACTGTCGCGCCGTTGGTGGACGGGGACGTTGCGCGGGGGCAGGGGGCGTTGCTGCGGGGCCTGGACAAGGTATCGGGCCAAAGCACCGACCTGCCGGTCAATACTGGCGATGCGGTCGAGTTCGGCCGGCTCGAGGTGCGCCTGGGCGAATGCCGCTATCCCGCCGCCGATCCCGAATCGGATGCCTTTGCCCAACTGACCATCACCGATCGCACGGCGCGCAAGACATTGTTCGCCGGCTGGATGATCGCTTCGTCGCCGGCGCTGTCGGCACTGGACGATGCGCGCTATGACGTATGGGTGGTCGCCTGCACCGACGGCACGGCCACGGCGCGCCCTGACCTGACCTATGTGCCCGATACCGCGGTGCCCGAGGGCGGCGAAGGCGCCGGCCCGGATGGCGAAGGCGCCCCCCCGGTGCAGGGAACCGGCGGCGAGGGCGAGGATGACATGCCCGGCGACCAGGGCACTGACGCCGCGCCGGACGCATCGCCCGGCGATGCCCCGGCAGACGCCATCCCCCCGGCCCCAGCCGCCGCAGGCACGGACGAGGTTGCCCGCTAGGCGCGCCGCGCCCGCAGCGTGTCCAGCAGCCCGGCCGCGTCCTGCAGCGGCCTTTCGTCGAACCGGACGGTCAGCTGCAGCGCCTCGGCCAGACGCGCCTGATAGACGGGGCGTGGGATTTCAAGCCCGCCCATGCTGGCCAGGTGGGCCGAGCGGTATTGCGTGTCCAGCAGCGTGAAGCCGCATCGGTCCAGATGATCGGAGAGCCACAGCAGCGCGATCCGCGATCCGCTGGCCTGGGTCGAGAACATGCTTTCCCCGAAGAACGCACCCCCGAGGCTGACCCCGAACAGGCCGCCCGCCAGAACCCCGCCCTTGTAGACGGCCAGCGCATGGGCATGCCCGGCCTCGTGCAGGGCGGCATAAAGCGCGCGCAGGGGGGCGTTGATCCAAGTCTCGGGCCGGTTGGCGCAGTGATCGACGATCAGGTCGAAACGGGGCGCGGCATCGGCCGTCCAGCCCCCCCGCGCCAGTTCGCGCAGCAGTGAGCGCGAGGCGTGAACCCCGCCGACCGGCAGGATGCCGCGCCGCGGCGGATTGAACCATGACAGCCCCGGATCACCGGCCGAGCCGGCCATCGGAAAGATGCCGTTCGCATAGCCGGCAAGCAGTTCCGCAGGGGTAAGCCGGGTTGACGCAATCATGGGCAGCTCCGGCGGCCGGGGCCTCGCACTGGCGCCCCCATGGTCATTGCCGGACGGATGCCCGCCTGATCGTGTCGTTGTCATCACCGTTTCCACTGCGCAGATCACCGCCCTGATGGGGCGGCGCGAATTGTCTGGCCGGCTGACCCGCCGCGGCACGGGCCCTTCCGGCATATGGGACAGGGGCATCAATAGGGAAAGGCGCGCCCGCGCCCCCTGGCGCCCCGCCCGGCCTTGCAAGGCCCTGCCGTGCAACCACCGCGCCGCCCTTGCCCCGGCAGGGGGGCGCCCCCGACGGCACCGGCGCGGCGCTCGCCTTGTCAAGGCGCAGGCGGGCCGGAACATGCCCGGCCGCCGCGAAGGGTCGGGCGTAAGGCCCAGCCGCCGGCTTTCGGCCCATTACCCCGTCATCAGAACTCGGCCGTCTCAAGCCAGCGTTCCAGCCAGTGGATGGAATAGTCGCCGCGCTGGATCTCTGGATCCTTGAGCAGGCGCCGGAACAGGGGGATCGTGCTGTCCACCCCGTCCACGATCAGCTCGCCCAGCGCGCGGTTCAGCCGCGCCAGCGCCTCGTCCCGGTCGCGGCCATGGACGATCAGCTTGGCGATCAGCGAGTCGTAGTTCGGCGGGATCGAATAGCCGGCATAGAGCGCGCTGTCCATTCTGACCCCCAGCCCGCCCGGCGCGTGGTATTGCGTGACCTTGCCGGGGCAGGGGGAAAAATTCGGCAGGCGTTCGGCATTGATGCGGGCCTCGATCGCATGGCCGCGGATCACCAGATCGCCTTGGGCAAAGCTCAGCGGCTCGCCGGCGGCGACACGGATCTGCTCGCGCACCAGATCGACGCCAAAGATCGCTTCGGTCACCGGATGCTCGACCTGCAGGCGGGTGTTCATCTCGATGAAATAGAAGGCGCCGTCCTCATAGAGGAACTCGATGGTGCCGGCGCCGGCGTATTTCAGCCGTGCCATCGCGTCGGCGCAGATGCCGCCGATGCGGGCGCGTTCCTCGGGCGTGATCGAGGGGCCGGGGGCCTCCTCAAGAACCTTCTGGTGGCGGCGCTGAAGCGAGCAGTCCCGCTCGCCCAGATGAACGGCCTTGCCGCGGCCATCGCCGAAGATCTGGATCTCGATATGGCGCGGACGCTGAAGGTATTTCTCGATATAGACTTCGTCGTTGCCGAAGGCGACCTTGGCCTCTGACCGGGCGGTGCGGAAGGCGACCTCCAGCCCGGCCTCGTCGCGGGCGACCTTCATGCCCCGGCCGCCGCCGCCGGCAGTCGCCTTGATGATGACCGGATAGCCGATCGCCCCTGCGACCTGGCGGGCGGCGTCCACGTCGGGCACGCCCCCGTCCGATCCCGGCACCACCGGGATGCCCAGCGAGCGGGCCGTATCCTTGGCGGTGATCTTGTCGCCCATGATGCGGATATGTTCGGCGCGCGGCCCGATGAAGGTCAGGCCGTGATCCTCGACCATCTGCACGAACTGGGCATTTTCGGACAGAAAGCCATAGCCGGGATGGATCGCCTGCGCGCCCGTGATCTCGCAGGCCGAGACGATGGCCGGCATGTTCAGATAGGATGCCGGCGAGGGCGCCGGCCCGATGCAGATCGATTCGTCCGCCATGCGGACATGCATGGCGTCGCTGTCGGCGGTGGAATGGACCGCGACCGAGGCGATGCCCATCTCGCGGCAGGCACGGATCACCCGCAGGGCGATTTCGCCGCGGTTGGCGATCAGGATCTTGTCGAACATCGCGGGTGCCTCATTCGACGATCATCAGCGGGGTGCCGAACTCGACCGGGGTGCCGTCCTCGACCATGATGCGGCGCACCGTGCCGGCGCGCGGGGCGGGGATGTGGTTCATCGTCTTCATCGCCTCGACGATCATCAGCGTGTCGCCCTCGGCCACCTGCTGGCCGAGCGTGACGAAGGGCGCGGCCCCCGGTTCGGCGGCCAGATAGGCGGTCCCGACCATGGGCGAGGTGACGGCCCCCGGCAGGCTGGCCGGATCGGTGGCAACCGCCGGCGCGGCGGCCGCGGCGGGTGCCGGCGCGGCAAGGGGCGCGGCGACAGGGGCAGGGGCGGCAGGGGCGGCCTGCACCAGCACCTGCCTGCCATGCTTGGACAGCGCGACCGTCAGCTTGTCGTTTTCACCGTATTCGCGCTTGACCGACAATTCGGTCAGCTCGTTGCGGTTGAGCAGTTCGGCGAGCGCCTGGATGAAGGCTGCGTCGCTGTCATGCGGACGGGTCTTGTGGGTGTCGCTCATCGGTCTCTCTGCCTTGGGCCGTTCTCGCGGGGGCGCTGTCGGGGCCGCTTATAGACGCTGGTGCGGGGCAAGGAAACCCGAGGTTCTTCCAGCGGCGGTGGACCCAGAACCACTGGTCCATATGGGCGCGCACCAGGGTTTCCAGATCGTCGTTCAGCGCCTGCATCATCGCGGCCGGATCGCCCGGCGCGACGGGGGCGCCGACCTGCACGCGAAAGGACAGCCCGTCGCGCTGGCGGATCGCCGCGATGGGAACCAGCAGCGCGCCATATTTCAGCGCCAGTTCCGCCGGGGTCAGCACCGTCTGCGTGGGCAGCCCGAACAGCCGCAGCGTCGCGCCGTGGCGGTCATACTGATCAAAGCCCAGGCACAGCATGCCGCCCCCGCGCAGAAAGCGGATCATGCCCGTCAGGCCGGCCCGGCCGCTGCGGGCAAACAGCGGCTGGGCGATCGCCTGCATGGCCGGAATGTAATGGGCGTTGAAGGCGGCGTTGTTCATGGGGCGGTAAAGCGCCCCGACCGGCCAGCCGCGCGCGGCGATGGCGGTCCGCATGGCGTCGTAATTGCCGAAATGCGCGCAGGCCAGGATCACCGGCCGGCACGCCGCCGCCGCCGCCTCGAGCGCGCCCAGACCGGGGCCGGTCAGCGGATCGCTGGCGGTAATGCGTGCGGTGAACGCAGACCCCGAATAGATCTCGATCAGGGCGCGGCCGGCATTGTCGGGAACCGCGCGGGTCAGGCGGCGGATCTCGGCCGCGGGCAGGTCGGGCCGGGCAAGCGCCAGATTGGCGCGGATGCGCCGCCGCCACCCCGCCAGCGGGCCGGCCACATGGGCAAACAGCCAGCCCATCGCGGCGATGCGGCGCGGATAGGGCAGCAGGCCCAGCACCGCGACCAGCAGGCGGAATGCCGCGCTGGCCAGGCGGTCGGGCAGCGCGGCCGGGGGCCGCCCGCTCATCGCCGGGCGGCGCGCATGGACTGCGCCTCGCGCGCCCAGACATAAAGGCCCGCACCCACGATCATCGCCGCGCCCACGAATGTCCACAGATCGGGCACCGCGCCGAAGAACAGCCACCCCCACAGCCCGGCCCAGATCAGCCCGGTATAGCCGAACGGCGCGATGGCGGCCGCTTCGGCCAGGGAAAAGGCCCGGATCAGCAGGGTCTGCGCAACCGTGCCGATCATCCCCATCGCCGCAAAGGCCCACAGATCGCCCGGCGCGATGGGCTGCCACACGAAGGGGACGACGGTGGATGCCGCCAGCGTGGCCACCGTCGTGGACCACAGGATCGAGGTCGCGGTGGAATCGCCCCGCACCATCCGCGTCATGATCGCCCCGGCGGCATAGCTGAAGGCCGCCAGCAGCGGCAGGATCGCGGCCGGATGCAGAACCCCGGTCCCCGGACGGATGATGACCAGCGCCCCCGCAAGCGCCACCGCGATCCCCGCGATGCGGCGGATCCCGATACGCTCGCCCAGGAACACCGCCGCGGCCAGCGTGATGAGAACGGGGTTGCAGTCCATGATGGCCGTCGCCTCGGCCAGCCCGATGAACTGCAGCGCGGCGAAGAAGAGACCGATCGAGCCGACCTGCGTCAGCCCCCGCCCCACCTGCAGCAGCGGCGCGGACGAGCGCGCCAGCGAACGCAGCCGGGGCGCCAGGACGACCAGCACGATGGCAAGATTGATCGCCATGCGCATCCAGATCACCTGCGCCGGGTGATAGCGCGCTGTCAGATGCTTGCCCAGCGCGTCCATCAGCGTGAACAGGAACACCGAGGCAAGCAGCATCAGGATGCCGCCCGTCTGGTGCGCCGTCAGTGCAGGCATTGCCGCAGCGCGGCCCTTGCCCACCGTGCGTCCTGCCCCCGGTTGCAATGGCCCGGCCATCAGGGGGCCGTCCATGCGGCCGGAACGGCCGGCAGCAGGCGGGAAAAGCCAGGATGCATTGCGGCGCGCAGGATCGCGGCGGGGGGCATGAGCCGCCCGCGCAGGGCGCCGCTCACAGCAGCGCCTTGACCTTTTGCACGGTGTCTTCGGCAGTGATGCCGAACTCCTTGTAAAGGCGGTCGGCCGGGGCGGAAGCGCCGAAGCCGGTCATGCCGACGAAATCGCAGCGCCGCCAATCGCCCCGCTCGCCCATCAGCAGCCAGTCCCAGGGCTGGCGCAGGGCCGCCTCGATGGCGATGCGGACAGGCCCCTCGGGCAGCACCTGCTGGCGGTAGTCCTCGGGCTGGCCGGCAAACAGCTCCATGCAGGGAACCGAAACGACGCGGGCGGGGATGCCGTCCGCCTCAAGCGTCTCGGCAGCCTTCACGGCGATCTCCACCTCGGAGCCGGAGGCCAGCAGGATCGCCTGCGGCTGCGCGGATGCCTCGCGCAGTACATAGGCGCCGCGGGCGGACAGGTTCTCGTCGGTGTGGTCGGTGCGCAGCACCGGCAGGTTCTGCCGCGACAGCGCCAGGACCGAGGGCGTGGTTTCGGTGGACAGCGCCAGTTCCCACGCCTCGGCGGTTTCCACCACGTCGCAGGGGCGGAAGGTCCAGGTATTCGGCGTCGCGCGCAGCATCGCCAGATGCTCGACCGGCTGGTGGGTGGGGCCGTCCTCGCCCAGGCCGATGGAATCATGGGTCATTACATAGACGACCGGCACCCCCATCAGCGCCGACAGGCGCATCGCGCCGCGGGCATAGTCGGCAAAGCACAGGAAGGTGCCGCCATAGGGACGGAAGCCGCCATGCAGCGCCAGCCCGTTCATCGCCGCCGCCATGCCGTGTTCGCGGATGCCGTAATGGATATAGCGCCCGGCCCGGTTCTGGGCGTCGAAGATGCCCAGATCGGCGGTTTTGGTCAGGTTCGACCCGGTCAGGTCGGCCGAGCCGCCGATGGTCTCGGGCAGCACCGCATTGACCGCGGCCAGCACCATTTCAGACGCCTTGCGGGTTGCCACCTTGGGCTTGTCGGCGCTGGCCTTGCGCTTGAAATCGGCGATGGCGGGGGCAAGGGCGGGGTTCGCCTCGCCCGAAACGCGCGCGGCAAAGGCATCGCGCCGGTCCTGCGGCAGCGCATCGACGCGCGCCGCCCATGCCTCGCGCAGCGGCGCCCCGCGGCGGCCGATCTCGCGCCAGCGGGCGATCAGATCGTCGGGCAGTTCGAAATCGCCGTGTTCCCACGCATAGGCCAGCCGCGTCGCCTTGATCTCGTCTGCGCCCAAGGGCGAGCCGTGGACGCCCGACGTGCCGCCCTTCTTTGCCGACCCATAGCCGATGGTCGTGCGGCAGGCGACCAGCACGGGGCGGCCGTCATCCTCTTTGGCGGCGGTCAGGGCGCGGTCGATGTCGGCGGCGTCATGGCCGTCGCAGACCATCGTGCGCCAGCCCGACGCCTCGAACCGCCTGATCTGGTCGGTGGCGTCCGACAGCGAGACCTTGCCGTCGATGGTGATGCCGTTGTCGTCCCACAGCACGATCAGGCGGCCAAGGCGCAGATGACCGGCCAGGGCGATCGCCTCCTGGCTGATGCCTTCCATCAGGCAGCCGTCGCCGGCGATGACCCAGGTGCGGTGGTCGCACAGTTCCTCGCCGAACTCGGCGCGCATCTTGGCCTCGGCGATGGCAAAGCCGACCGAGGATGCCAGCCCCTGACCCAAGGGGCCGGTGGTCATCTCGACCCCCTCGGCATGGCCGTATTCGGGATGGCCGGCCGTGACGGCGCCCCATTGGCGGAAGTTCCTGATCTGGTCCAGCGTCATCTGTTCAAAGCCGGTCAGATGCAGCAGCGAATAGATCAGCATGGACCCGTGGCCCGCCGACAGGATGAAGCGGTCGCGGTCGAACCAGTTGGGGGCGCTCGCGTCGAATTTCAGGTGCCTGCCCCACAGGACCGTGGCGACATCGGCCATGCCCATCGGCATCCCCGGATGGCCCGAATTGGCGGCCTCGACCGCATCCATCGACAGCGCGCGGATGGCGCTGGCGAGGCTCCAGTGGTCGGGATCGGCAAGACGGGCTTTGGTCAGGGGCATCGGATGGATCCTCGGGATGGAACGGGCGGCTTGCTGGGGTGATAGGCAGACCCTGCCGCGGTTGCAAGGCGGCGGGGGCGGGGGCGGGGGCGTCAGTCGCCCTGAGGCGGCCGGGCCAGGGGGTGGCGCGTCAGGACCAGCTCGCGCAGCCGCGTATCGAGGACATGGGTGTAGATTTCGGTGGTGCCCAGATCGGCATGGCCCAGCAGCGCCTGGATGGCGCGCAGATCCGCCCCGCCTTCCAGAAGGTGGGTGGCGAAGGCATGGCGCAGCACATGGGGCGTGACCTTGCCTGCGGGCAGGCCGGCCGCCGCGGACAGATCGGCCAGCATGCCGTGGAACGCCTGCCGCGTCATGTGCCCAGCCGCGCCGCGCGCCGGAAACAGCCAGCGCGCCCCGTTGCCCCGCACGAGCCGGCCCAGCGGGCTGTCCGCCCCCGCCCCGTCGCGCACGGCCAGCCACGCCAGGACGGCCCGCCGCGCCGGATCGGTCAGCGGCACCATGCGTTCCCGGCCGCCCTTGCCGCGGATCAGGATCACCTCGGGATTGCCCCGCACGGCCGCGACCGGCAGGCTGACCAGTTCGCTTACGCGCATCCCGGTGGCATAGATCAGTTCCATCGCGGCGGTGTTGCGCAGGCGGTCCTCGGGCGTCGGGCCGTGGTCGGGCACAGCCGCCAGCAGCGCCCCGACCTCGTCCTGGGCCAGCACCCTGGGCAGGCGCTTGCTGCGGCCCGGGCCGGACAGGCGGATGGCGGGGTCGTCCTCGCGCCAGCCTTCCTCGAGCGCGAAACGGGTGAACTGGCGGATCGCCGACAGGCGGCGGGCGCGGGTGGCGGTGGACAGGCCCTCGGCCTCGCAGCGGGCCAGGTAATCCTCGATCTGCTCGCGGCTGAGCGCCGCCAGGGGCGTCGCCTGCGCGGCCGCAAAGGCGGCCAGATCGGCCAGGTCGCGGCCATAGGCCAGCAGCGTGTTGCGCGCCGCGCCGGTCTCGGCCGCGCGTGCATCCAGAAAGGCGCTGATGCGGCGCAGATCGTCGGGCTGTCGGGCGGATGCCTTTGTCAACGCCGCAGGCCGAGGTGATCGGCCAGCAGCAGCTCGACCGCCGTGCGGCGGGCCGCGTCCGGCTGCCCCAGTTCGACCAGACGGCGCAGGCCGGCGGCGGCGCGCTGCACATCGCCGTCCAGCCCCGCCTCGGCATCGGCCATTGCGCGCAGCAGCGCCATGCCCCGCCCCTCGGGCGGGGCCTGCGGCACCGGCACGGCGCCGAGCGCCCCTGCAAAGGCGGCGCCCGGACTGCCGGCAGGGAACGCCGCAGCGGGATAGGGCGCGGTCCCGCCCGGCCCGGATGGCAGGGCGGGCGAGGCATCGGCGCCTGGCGCCGTAGCAGGTGCCGGGGCGCCTGCGGCGGATGGCGCAGGTGCAGCGTCAGCGTCCGGGGTGGTGGTGGCACCCGCGTCGCCGGCAACGGGCGCCGTCCCCTCGACGATGTTCACCAGCGCCCGGTCTGCCCCGGGCAGGCGGGCCGCGCCGGGCACTGGGATCGCGGCCAGCAGGCGCAGATGCGCGGCCGTCTCGGCCGCCGGCCCGTCCAGCACCGCGCCGGGCAGGCGCGGCCCGATCAGCCGCGCCAGCGCCGCCAGCAGCCCCGCCCTGGCAAAGGCCGGCTCGGCCGCGACGAGGACCGAGGACAGCGCCGCCGTATCCCCCGAAACCAGCGCCGCGTCGAGCCGCTGATAGAGCGCCGCGCGGTCCCAGACGCCGCCCGAGGCGGCGGGCTTTTGTTCGGCATAGGCCGCGGCAAGGCGCGCCGGGTCGATCGCGCCTGCGCGCGCCAGCCTTTCGGCCGCCTCGATCTGCGCCTTCCACCCCGCCTCGGGACCCAGGTCGGTCCAGGCGAAGGCGACCGGCAGATCACCTGTGGCCAGCGGCTGTCCGATCGCCTCGGACAGGCGGAATTCCAGCGGCGTGACCGTGTGCGGATCAGGCAGCGCATCGCCTAGATCGGCCGAGCTGTCGTCGAGGAACCGCTCCAGCAATGCCAGCGTCTGATCGGGGATCAGCCGTTCCTGCCGCGCGCCCCGCAAGGTGAGGGCCGCCGCCGACCAATCGCCCGCCTGCGCCAGGCAATAGACCCGTGCCGCAAGGCCGGGGGCAAGGCCAGGCCGCTGCGCCATCTGCGCGCAGACGGCCCCCGCATCGCCCTCATACATCGCCAGATCGAAGCTGCGGGAAAACACCTCGGCGTTCGGCGCACCAGCCGATTGCAGCAGGGCGCGCGCCTCGTCCAGCAGCCCAAGCCCGATCAGCCGGTCCAGCCGGGCCAGGAACAGCCGCCCCTCGTCGCCCGGCGCGCTGCCCGCAGGGGGCGCAAGCTGCGCGGCCAGCATCCGCACCAGCAGCGCGCGTGTCGCCTGCAGGCGCGGCTGGGCCGCGGCGATCGCCTGGGACAGGTCGGCCGCGCTTGCAGGGCCCCACAGATCGCGCGGCAGGCCCGCCGCCCCCGCCGGGATCACGCCCTTGGTATCGGGATTGCCCTCGGCCAGCCGCGTGACCCCGACGCGCGGAACCGAGGCCGTGCTCGCCACCGCCCGGCGTGAGGCCGCGCTCTGGGCAGGGCGCGCCGGGGGGGGCTTGGCGCTGCGGCGGCGCTGGGCGTCGGCGGGCTTGTCCTCGCCCGGCCGCCAGGCCGAGACGGGGCCGGGGGGCGGGGGCGCCTTGCCGGCCAGCCAGTCGCTGGCCGCACGCGGCATTCCCACGCCGAAATCCTGCGCCCCTGCCGGGGCCGCCAGCAACAGCGCCCCGGCCAGCGCCAGATCAATCCAGCGACGCATTGCCCGTCCCGCCGCCTTGGTTGCCGGGCGCCCCGGCGTTGTCCCGGCCCGCTGCCGCCGCGCCGTCGTTCGCGGGGGTTGCGGGCGCGGCAGGGGCGGGGGCAGGGGCAGGCGCACCGGCTGGCAGCCCGCCCAGGTCGATCTGCACCGGAACCCGCATATGCTGAGGATCGGCGCGCATATCCCCGAAATAGGCATAGCCTGCCAGCGCGATCAGCGCGACAGCCAGCAAGACGACGATGACGCGCAGCAGGCGCATGGCGATGGTTCCTTCCTGACGGGCCGGACGGGCGGGCGGCCTGTTACCGGCTGCCCGGTCGGCTCTGCTGTAACGCGCCGCGCCCCGGGGGAAAAGCCGCATGGCCCGCGCAGGCCGACGCGGGGCATTTTGCTGTGGCGTTTGCGCCCGCTTCGCGGCATCAGCAGGCCCTGAACAAGGCAAGAGGGGGCAGCCCAGGTGAGACGCAGCATCGTGCTCGTCGGCATGATGGGGGCGGGAAAGTCGGCTGTGGGGGCCGAACTGTCCCGCCGGCTCCATGCCCCGTTGCGCGATACCGATGCCGAGATCGAGCGCGCCGCCGCCATGACCATCCCCGAGATCTTCGCGCGCGACGGCGAGGCGTTCTTCCGCGCCCGCGAATCCGAGGTGCTGGCGCGCGTGCTGGGGGGCACGCCTGCCGTCGTCTCGACCGGGGGGGGCGCCTGGATGAACCCGGCCAACCGCGAAGCGGTGGCCCGCGCGGGGGTTTCGGTCTGGCTGAACGTGCCGCTGCCGGTCCTGTGGCACCGCGTCCGCCAGCGGCCCGGCCGGCCGCTGCTGCGCACGCCCGATCCGCGGGGCACCATGGAACGGCTGCTGGCCGGGCGCGCGCCCAGCTATGCCCTTGCCGACATCACCGTTCCCGTGGGCGCGGGCGATTCGGTCGAGGATACCACCCTGCGGGTGCTCGACGCCCTGCGCGACCGCCACCCCGACCTGCTGGAGCCGTGATGACCCGCACCGTTTCCGTCCCCCTGGGCGCCCGGTCCTATGATGTCCGCATCGGCGCCGGCCTGATCGAGCGCGCGGCCGATCATATCGCGCCGCTGCTGGCGCGGCCGCGCGCCGCGATCGTGACCGACGAGCATGTGGCCGCGCTGCACCTGCCGCGCCTTGCCGCCGCCCTGAATCGCGCCGGCATCGCCGCGAGCGCCCTTGCCCTGCCGGCAGGCGAGGCGAGCAAGTCCTGGGACCAGCTTGGCCGGACGGTGGAATGGCTGCTTGCCGAACGGATCGAGCGCGCCGACATCGTGATCGCGCTGGGCGGCGGGGTGATCGGCGATCTGGCGGGCTTTGCCGCGGCGATCCTGCGGCGGGGCGTTCGCTTCGTCCAGATCCCGACGACATTGCTGGCCCAGGTGGACAGCTCGGTCGGTGGCAAGACGGGGATCAATTCGCCGCAGGGCAAGAACCTGATCGGCGCCTTCCACCAGCCCGCCCTGGTGCTGGCCGACACCGATGTGCTGGCCAGCCTGCCCGAACGGGATTTCCTTGCCGGCTATGGCGAGGTGGTGAAATACGGGCTGCTGGGGGATGCGGGCTTTTTCGAATGGCTCGAGCTCAACGGGCCGCGCCTGCGCACGGACCGGGCCGCCTTGCAGCATGCCGTCGCCCATTGCGTGGCGATGAAGGCCGGCATCGTCGCGCGCGACGAGACCGAGCAGGGCGAACGGGCGCTGCTGAACCTGGGGCATACCTTCGGGCATGCGCTCGAATCGGCGACGGGCTATTCGGGCCGGCTTCTGCATGGCGAGGGGGTGGCGATCGGCTGTGCGCTGGCCTTCGACCTGTCCGCGCGCCTCGGCCTTTGTTCGCAGGAAGATCCGGGCCGCGTCACGGCCCATCTTGCCGCCATGGGCATGCCCCGCGCCCTGGCCGACGTGCCGGGCGATCTGCCCGAAGATGCCGCCCTGATCGCGTTGATGAGGCAGGACAAGAAGGTCGTCGCCGGCCGCCTGCGGCTGATCCTTGCGCGCGGGATCGGCCAAGCCTTCGTCGCCGATGACGTGCCCCCCGCCGCCATCGCGGCGACTCTGGCGGCGGCGCGCAGGCCGTTCTAAACCCTTTGTCAACCCAAGGCGGATAAAAGCCGCCCCAGCACCCCAAGGAGCCGCTCATGGCAGGCAGTGTCAACAAGGTCATTCTGGTCGGCAATCTGGGTCAGGATCCCGAAATCCGCACCTTCCAGAACGGCGGCAAGATCGCCAACCTGCGCATCGCCACATCGGAACAGTGGAAGGACCGCAATTCGGGCGAACGGCGCGAGCGGACCGAATGGCACACGGTCGTCATCCACAGCGAACCGCTGGTGCGGGTGGCGGAGCAGTATCTGAAAAAGGGCTCCAAGGTCTATATCGAAGGCCAGCTGGAAACCCGCAAATGGCAGGACCAGTCCGGCGCCGACCGCTATTCCACCGAGGTCGCGCTGCGCCCCTTCCGCAGCGAACTGCACATGCTCGACGGACGCGGCGGCCCTGGCGGGCAGGGCGGCGCGCAGGGCGGCGGACGGGGCGGCTATGATGACAGCTATGGCGATTATGACCGGGGCGGCTCGGCCGGCGGCGCATCGGGCGGCTATCAGGGGGGGGCCAGGGCGGACGCCAGGGGGGCGGCGCGCCCGAGCGCAGCGGCGGATCGGAATTCGACGACGAGATCCCGTTCTGATCCGGCAGGCATCCCGCCGGCCTTCGGCGGAATGTCGCCGATCCTTGGCCCCGTTGTCCTGCCGCCGCGGCGCGCGCTATGGCGGCAGGAGGTTTTTGAGCTATCGTCCCGCAAAACCGAAAACCGGCGAGGGACATTCATGCGTGCGGTGGCGACTGGATTTCTGAACGTGGCCCGGCTTGCGGCGCTGGTCGGGGCGACGGGCGCGGTTCTTGGCGCCGCGGCACCCGCGCAGGCCGAGGGGCTGATGCTGGGGGGCGTTTCGTCCAAATCGCGCGCGGCGCAGTTCGCACGGCAGACCCAGCTGATGGATTCCCGCCTCGCTGCCCAGTACCAGCGCTCGCAGCGGCTGCGCCCGGATGCCGGGGGCAGGGTCAAGACCGTCACCATCATCAATCTGGACGGCCGCATCGCCAGCGCGGGCGGCATGATCCCCCGCTATAGCGGCAACCAGCGCAGCAAGTATCTGCCCCATGCCCGCGCAATGGCGCGCAAGCATGGCGTGCCCGAGGATCTGTTCCTGCGGCTGGTCCAGCAGGAATCGGGCTGGAACGCGGGGGCGCGATCCTACAAGGGGGCGCAGGGTCTGGCGCAGCTGATGCCCGGCACCGCGGCCAAGCTGGGCGTCAATCCGGCCGATCCGGTCCAGAACCTCGAAGGCGGCGCGCGCTATCTGCGGATGATGTACAACACCTTCGGCGACTGGCGGCTCGCGCTTGCGGCCTATAATGCCGGCCCCGGCGCGGTGGCCAAGTATCGGGGCGTGCCGCCCTATCGCGAAACCACCAATTATGTCCGGGTCATCCACGGCAGCTGAACGGCCCGCATGACAGGGCATGCTGGGGGCGGTGCCGGTGGCCCGCCCCCTTGCCTTGCCGGAAGGGGCTATCGCGCTGTCCGCAGGCAGGCACCTTCCCTGGGGCGCCTCTGTTCCCGGCCGGTGCGGGTGCCGCATGAAGGGGCGCGATCTCGGCCCTTCGGCCTGCGCGCGCCGCCGGCACCGAACGGCGGTATCCTGTTCCCCGCCCCACAAGGGCCGGGCGCTGATCGGCCAGCGGGCAACTTGGCGAGGCGAGATGCGCCGCCCGCCTCAGCCCTGCGCCAGCAGCGCGGCCACTTGCGGGGCGTAATAGGTCAGGATGCCGTCACAGCCGGCGCGGCGGAAGCACAGCAGGCTTTCCAGCACCACTTCGGGTTTCAGCCAGCCGGCGCGCACCGCGCCTTCGATCATCGCATATTCGCCGCTGACCTGATAGGCATAGGTCGGCGCGCCGAAGCTATCCTTGACCTCGCGGCACAGGTCCAGATAGGGCATCCCCGGCTTGACCATCACCATGTCGGCGCCCTCGGCCAGATCGCGCGCCACGCAGCGCAGCGCCTCGTCCCGGTTGGCGGGGTCGATCTGATAGGTCTTCTTGTCGCCGACCAGCCGGCCCGAGGCGCCAACCGCATCGCGGAACGGGCCGTAGAACCCCGACGCGTATTTCGCCGCATAGGACAGGATCGCCACATCCCCGTGGCCGGCCCGTTCCAGCGCGCCGCGCAGCGCCCCGATGCGCCCGTCCATCATGTCCGAGGGGCCGAGGATGTCGGCCCCCGCCTCGGCCTGCGCCAGACCCATGCGCACCAGCGCCTCGACGCTTTCGTCGTTCAGGATCACGCCATCCCGCACCAGCCCGTCATGGCCGCTGGCGTTGTAGGGGTCGAGCGCGATGTCGGTCATCACCGCCAGATCGGGCACGGCATCCTTGATCGCGCGGATCGCCCGGTTGCCGATGTTCTCGGGGTCCCAGGCGCGTTCGCACCCGTCGGTCTTCAGGTCGGGGTCCGAGTGGGGAAAGATGCAGACCGCCGGAATCCCAAGGCGCGCCGCCCGTTCGGCGGCGCGCTGCGCGCCGTCCAGCGTCAGCCGCTCGACGCCGGGCATCGAGGCGATCTCGCCCTCGCCGCCCGCGACCTCGGTCACGAAGATCGGCCAGATCAGGTTCTGGACGGACAGGCGATGTTCGGCCGTCAGCGCGCGCAATGCGGGCGTGCGGCGCAGCCGGCGCAGGCGGGCGGCGGGAAAGGGGGCGACGATCGGCGTGGCGGGCATGGCGGCACCTTGGATTGACTTGCCTCAACTGGCACGACGCACCGGGCCGGCGCAACCGAGGACCGCTTGCCGCGCGCAGGCGCGCGCGGCTAGGATGCCCGCCGGCCAACCGGGACATGAGGCGGGTATGACGGGCATCAGCGGCCTGATGGCGGTTATGGACACGCGGTCCTTCGCCTCGGTGTGGTACTGGCTGCTGCTCGCCGGGCTCTGGACATGGCTGGGGCGCGGGGCGCTGGGGGTGCCGTCCGATCTGGTGCGCAGGGTGCGGGGGCGCGGGTCGGACGGGCCCGCGCGGATGGCGCTGCTGGACTGGGTGTCGCTGACCGCGCCGCGCTGGCGGATTGCGCCGCGCGATGGGGCGATCCTCACGGCGGCGGCGGCCTTTGCGCTCAGTTCCCTGGCGGCGCTGGGGTTTCTGTTCGACCGGCAGTTCGCGCAGGCGCTGGTCCTGCTGCTGGGGCCGCTGGCGCTGCTGGCGGCGCTTCGGCTGCGGCTGGCCGGGCGGCTGGACCGGATCGTGGGGGCGGCGGGGGAGGGCCGCCTTGCGCCCGATGCCGCCGCGGCAGATGCGGCTGCGGCGATTGCGCGGCATCTGCGGGCCACGATGATCCTGTCGGCGGTGTCTGTCGCGGCGGCGGCCATCTGGGGCACGCGCTGGCTGGCGCTGCATCCGAACGGCTTGTGAAGGGGCGCTTGACTCTGGCCTTGGGCGCTTTACCTCACCGCGCATGGCCGAAACCCTGATCCTGTCCGGCGCGCCCGAAGGCTTCGACGCCGCCCTTCTCGCGCGCGAGGCGGCGCGCGGCGCGCCCGTCATCCATGTCGCCCGCGACGACCGCCGCATGGCCGCGATGCGCGCGGCGCTGGCCTTCTTTGCCCCGCAGCTTGCCGTGCTGGAATTCCCCGCCTGGGACACCACCCCCTATGACCGCGTCTCGCCCTCGGGCGAGATCATGGCGCAGCGTCTGCAGGTGCTGGCCGCGCTGGCGAGCGGCAGCATCAAGCCCCCCTTCGTCCTGCTGACGACCGTGAACGCCGCGCTGCAGCGGGTGCCGGCCGCCGATACGGTGCGCGCGGCCAGCTTCATCGCCCGCAAGGGCGAGCGGCTGGACGAGGCGCAGCTGCGCGGTTTTCTGGCGCGCATGGGCTTTTCCCAGGCCCCGACCGTGACCGAGCCGGGCGATTACGCGGTCCGCGGCGGGATCATCGACATCTATCCCCCCGGCGGGTCCGGTCCGGTGCGGCTGGACCTGTTCGGGGACGTGCTGGACGGCATCCGCGGGTTCGACCCCCAGACCCAGCGCTCCACCGGCGAACGCGACCGGGTCGAGATCGCGCCCATGTCCGAGGTTGTCCTGGACGAGGATGCGATCGCCCGTTTCCGCCAGAACTACCGCGCCGCCTATGGCGGGGGCGGCAACGATCCGCTGTATGAATCGGTCAGCGCGGGCCAAAAGGTCGCCGGGATGGAACACTGGCTGCCATGGTTTCACGAACGGCTGGACACGCTGCTGGACTATCTGCCCGGCGCCGCGGTGATGCTGGACGATCATCTTGATCAGCACCGCGCCGCCCGCTGGGAAACGATCACCGAACAGTTCGATGCCCGGCGCGAGGCGATGGGCCGCAAGGGCGCCGCCGACACCGTCTATCGCCCGGTCGAGCCGCAGGCCCTGTTCGCGGACGAGGCGGAATGGAACCGCTGGCTGGGTGCGCACCGGGTGATCCGCCTGTCGGTGCTGGCACGCCCGCCGGGGCCGGGGGTGCTGGACGCGGGCGGCGGGGCGGGGCGCAGCTTTGCCCCCGAACGGCAGGCTGAAAAGGCCGACCTGTTCGGCGCGCTGGCCGCCCATGTGCGCGAATTGCAGAAAACCCGCCGCGTCGTCATCGCCTCGTTCTCCGAGGGCGCACGCGAACGCCTTGCCGGGCTGCTGGCCGATGAGGGGCTGACCGGGGCGCCCATCGACGACATCCGCGCCCTTCCTGATGCGAAAGGCGCGTTGGGGCTGGCCGTCTGGCCGCTCGAGGAAGGGTTCGTCGCGGATGGGCAGGCAACCGGGCCGCTCGCGGTCATCTCGGAACAGGATGTTCTGGGCGACCGCTTGGTGCGGGGCGCGAGGAAGCGGCGGCGGGCGGAAAACTTCCTCAAGGATACCACCTCGCTGACGCCGGGCGATCTGGTCGTTCATGTCGAACACGGCATCGGCCGCTATACGGGGCTCGAGACGATCCGCGCGCTGGGCGTGCCCCATGACTGCGTGGCGCTGGAATATGCGGGCGGCGACCGGCTGTATCTGCCGGTCGAGAATATCGAGCTGCTGACCCGTTACGGCCACGAGGAAGGCTTGCTCGACAAGCTGGGCGGCGGGGCCTGGCAGGCCCGCAAGGCGCGGCTGAAGGAGCGCATCCGCCAGATCGCCGACCGGCTGATGCGGGTTGCCGCCGAACGGATGCTGCGCGCCGCCCCGGTGCTGGAACCCGAACGCCACGAATGGGAGGCCTTTGCCGCCCGTTTCCCCTGGACCGAAACCGACGATCAGGCCGCCGCCATCGCCGACGTGGCCGAGGACATGGCGGCGGGCCGCCCGATGGACCGGCTGGTCGTCGGCGATGTGGGCTTTGGCAAAACCGAGGTGGCGATGCGCGCCGCCTTCCTGGCTGCCAGCCAGGGCAAGCAGGTCGCGGTGGTCGCCCCGACGACGCTGCTGGCGCGCCAGCATTACCGCAGCTTTGCCGAGCGTTTCCGCGGCACCGCGATCAATGTTCGTCCCCTGTCGCGGTTCGTCAGCGCCAAGGATGCAGCGGCGACACGGGCGGGGCTGGCCGACGGCTCGGTGGATATCGTCGTCGGCACCCATGCGGTGCTGGCCAAGCAGGTCCGCTTCAAGGATCTGGGCCTGCTGGTGATCGACGAGGAGCAGCATTTCGGCGTCGCCCACAAGGAACGGCTGAAGGAACTGCGCTCGGACATTCACGTCCTGACGCTGACGGCGACGCCCATCCCGCGCACGCTGCAATTGTCGCTGACCGGGGTGCGCGATCTGTCGGTGATCGGCACGCCGCCGGTGGACCGGCTGGCGATCCGCACCTATGTGTCCGAATTCGACAGCGTCACCATCCGCGAGGCGCTGCTGCGCGAGAAATACAGGGGCGGCCAGTCCTTCCTGGTCGTCCCGCGACTGTCCGACCTGCCCGAGGTGGAGGACTGGCTGCGCGAGCATGTCCCCGAGGTCAGCTATCTGGTTGCCCATGGCCAGCTTGCGGCGGGCGATCTGGACCAGCGGATGAACGCCTTTTACGATGGCGGCCATGACGTGCTGCTGGCCACCAGCATCGTGGAAAGCGGGCTCGACATCCCCCGCGCCAACACGATGGTCGTCTGGCGCGCCGACATGTTCGGGCTGGCGCAGCTTTACCAGATCAGGGGGCGGGTGGGCCGTTCGCGCACCCGCGCCTATTGCTATCTGACGACCAAGCCGCGCGTGCCGCTGACGCCGCAGGCGATGCGGCGGCTCAAGTTCCTGGGGTCCATCGACAGCCTTGGCGCGGGGTTCAACCTCGCCAGCCAGGATCTGGACCTGCGCGGCGCCGGCAACCTGCTGGGCGAGGAACAGTCCGGCCATATCAAGGAGGTCGGCTTCGAGCTCTACCAGGCGATGCTCGAGGAGACGATCGCCAAGCTGAAATCGGGCGAGATCGAGGGCACCCCCGACGATGAATGGGCGCCGCAACTGACGCTGGGCGTGCCGGTGACGATCCCGGAAAGCTTCATCCCCGATCTGGACGTGCGGCTGGACCTGTATCGCCGCCTGTCGCAGCTGACCACCAAGGTCGAGCTGGAAGGCTTTGCCGCCGAACTGATCGACCGCTTCGGCCCGCTGCCGCGCGAGGTCAACACGCTGCTGCTGGTCATCCGCATCAAGGCGATGGCGAAAAAGGCCAATATCGCCTCGCTGGTCGCCGGCCCCAAGGGCGCGACCATCCAGTTTCATCAGGACAAGTTCCCCAACCCTGGCGGGCTGGTCGAATATCTGCAGGAACAGAAGGGCGCGGCGCGGATTTCCGACAACAAGCTGGTCGTCAGCGCCCCGTGGCCGACCGATGCCGATCGCATCAAGGGCGCCTTTGCCATCGCCAAGGACCTTGCGCTCAAGATCCGCGAGGCAGGCCGGGCGCAACCCGGCAGCGCCGATAAGGGGGCGGCGGAAAAGCCGCCCCCCCCGGCGCGCGATGGCGGCCGGCGCAAGGGCGCCGGTGCCGGGGCGGCGCGGCAGGGATCACGCTGACCGCGGGGGCGGAGCCTCGCCCCTGATGGCATGCCCAGCCGGGTGCATGGCAGCGGCGGCCGTCGTTCAAGGATGCCGCATGCCGGGCAGGGTATGCCCGCGCTGTCGGGATCGGCCTGCCATCCCGCGGCGCCCCGGACAGGTCTTGGCCGCTGCGGATGGTCGCCGCGCAAGGCAGCGATCAGCGTCGGGCCCGCCCGGGGCAGCGGCTCTGGCCGGGGCGGTGCGCGGATGCGGGCCTGGCGGGGCCTTGGCTGACCGGCGGCCGATCAGGGGGCGGCGGGCTCTGCCCCGCTGCCGCCGCTGTCCAGCCGCTCCAGCCATTGCCGGGTCTGCGCCGTTTGACGGCGGGCACGCGCCACCGCCTCGGCCGGGGTGACGCCAATGAAGCGCAGCACATCGCGCGGGCGCAGCTGCACGATCCGGTCCAGGTCGCAGCCCAGCACCGTGGCGATCTTGGGATACCCGCCCGTGGTCTGGTGATCGCGCAGCAGCAGCGTCGGCACGCCGTCCCCCGACACCTGGATCGACCCCGCGACGATCGCCTCGGACGGGATGGACAGGGCATCCCCCAGCGCGAGCGGCGGCCCTTCGAGGCGCATCCCCATGCGGTCATAGGCGCTGCTGACACGCCAGGGGGCCGAAACCAGCGCCCCGATCGCGCCGGGCTGAAAGTGGTGGTCCTGCGGACCGGGCACCACCGCCGCCATGCGCAGGGGCCGGGCAAAGACAGGGCAAGGGATGGGCCGGTTGCCGATCACCCGTGCGTTTTCGACCACGATCTCGGCGCCCGGCTTCAGCAGCCCGCCACCCCGGCCCGACAGGGTATGGGTGGCGGTGTGGCCCAGCCAGGACGGCACCTGCGGATCGCCCGCCAGCGCCAGCGAACACCAGCTGCCCCAGTGGCCGGGGCGGATGACCAGCCGCTCGCCCGCGCGCAGCGTCAGAACGCCCCAGGCAGGAACCGCGGCGCCGGCCGCCGATACGACAAAGCCCCCGCCCGCCACGCAGAGCGACAGCGCCCCGGCCGTGCATTCAAGCACCAGCCCGCCCAGCGAAATCTCGATCGCCGTGGCATCATCGGCCCGGCCGAGCGCCCGGTTCGCCGCCGCATGGGCCAGCCGGTCCATCGGGCCCGAACGGGTGACGCCATAGCGCATCAGCCCCGGCCGCCCCCCGTCCTGGAACGAGACATGCGGACCGGCCTGGATGACCTTCAGCCGCGCCTCAGCCATGATGGGCCGCCATCGCGCGGTCATAGGCGGCGCGGTCGATGCGCCGCATGGTCACGATGTCGCCCGCATCGAACAGAAAAGGGCGGTCCGGGTCGTCGCGCAGGATGCGGGTGGGGGACCGGCCGATCCGCCACCATCCTGCCGGCATCTCCAACGTGGTGACGATGCACTGCGCGCCGGCGATGATGACCTGCCCCGCAGGCACGCCCCGCACCGGCGCCGTCTTGCGCGGCAGCCGGATTTCGGCCGGGGTGCCGGACATGTAGGCATAGCCCGGCGCAAAGCCGAACATCCCCACGCGGTAGCGCCCGGACAGATGGGCCGCGATCACCCCGTCGGTTGTCAGCCCCGTCTGCTCGGCCACCGCCCCCAGATCCGGGGCAAGCTCGGCATCATAGCAGACCTCGACCACATGCGTTGCCGCCGGGCGCGCAGCGATGGCCGGGCGGGCAAGCCGGTCGCGCACTGCCGCCTCGACCGTCGCATGGTCGGTTGCCAGCGGATCAAAGTCGATCAGCAGATTGACGAAGGCCGGCACCGTCTCGCGCAGGCCGGCAAAGGGGGCGGCGGCTAAGGTGCGGTCAAGCGCATGCACGCGGTCGGTCACGGCATCGTCGATGACGGTGCCGAATTCGACCAGCAGCGCGTGATCGGCAACGGGGACAAAGCGCGGGGCGGCAGTATCGGCCATCACAGGAAAGGCGCAATCGTGACGCCGGCGGCCGTCAGCCGCGTGCGCAGGCCGCGGGCGATGGCCACGGCGCCGGGGGTGTCGCTGTGAACGCAGATCGACTGCGCGGCGAGCGTCACCGTCCCGCCATCGATGGTCGGCATCGTGCCGCTTTCCAGAAAGCCGATCAGCCGTTCGGCAATGGCGTCCGGATCATGCAGCACCGATCCCTGCCGCGAACGGGGGACAAGCTGGCCGTCCGGCAGATAGGCCCGGTCGGCGAAGATTTCGGAAAACACCTCGACCCCTTCGGCGCGCGCGGCCTGTTCCAGCGCGGTGCCCGAGATCGCCAGGATTGCCAGACGCGGCGACAGCTGCGCCACCGCCGCGACAATGGCGCGGGCGACCGCCGGATCGGCGGCGGCCAGGTTGCCCAGCGCGCCATGCGGTTTGACATAGCGCACCGCCGTGCCCGCCATCTGCGCCAGCGCCGACAGCGCCCCTGTCTGGGCGGCCACCATGCGGCCGATCTCGGCCGGGGCCATGGGGATCACCCGCCGGCCGAACCCTTCGCGGTCAGGATAGCCGGGATGGGCGCCCACGACGACGCCGCGCGCGGCAGCGGTGCCCAAGGTCGCAAACATCGTCTCGGGATCGCTGGCATGGCCGCCTGCGGCGATATTGGCGCTGGTCACGATGTCCAGCATCGCCTTGTCATCGCCCATCGACCAGGGGCCGAACCCCTCGCCAAGATCGGAATTGAGATCGATCTGCCCGATCCTTGCCGCCATGTCCTGCCCCCGCTTCGGTTTTGGGCATATGAACGCGCCGGGGCGCGCTTGCCAAGGGTGCGGGCGGGCGCATGTTCACATGCCCAGTGGACAGTGCCGCGGGCCTGCCCGTAAGGTTGCCGCGATCTGAGGGGCCCGCCAGAGACCCCGCGCATGCAAGGGAGAAAAAGCCGATGCCGAAGGCGATTGCCGCAACCGCCGTGACTGCCGCACTGACCCTTGCCGTGACCGCCGCCACGGGCGCCGGCGCGGCCGAGAAATGGGACATGCCGGTCGCCTATCCCGCGACCAACTTCCATACCGAGAACGCAGTCGCCTTCGCCAAATGCGTCGGCGAGAAATCGAACGGGTCACTGGAAATCGTGGTGCATCCGAACGGATCGCTCTTTTCGGGCAGCGACATCAAGCGCGCCGTCCAGACCGGCCAGGCCCCGATCGGAGAGCGGGTGCTTTCCGCCCACGAGAACGAGAACCGCCTGTTCGGCATCGACGCGATTCCGTTCCTGGCCACCTCCTATGAGGCCAGCGACAAGCTGTGGAATGCGGCGCAGGGGCCGATCAAGGACGCGCTGGCCAAGCAGAAGCTGACCTATCTTTATTCGGTGCCCTGGCCGCCGCAGGGTCTTTACACCAAGAAGGACATCAACAGCGCCGCCGATCTCAAGGGGCTCAAGTTCCGGGCCTACAACGCGGCCACATCGCGGCTGGCCGAACTGGTGGGCATGATTCCCGTCCAGATCGAGGCGGCCGAACTGAGCCAGGCGCTCGCGACGGGCGTGGCCGAGGCGATGATCACCTCCGGCTCGACCGGGGTGGACAGCAAGGTCTGGGAAAGCGTCGATCATTTCTATGACGTGTCCGCCTGGCTGCCGCGCAACGTGGTGTTCGCCAATGCCGATGCAATGGCCGGCCTCGACGAGGCGTCGCGCGGCGCGCTGTCCGCCTGCGCGGAAGAGGCGCGCAGCCGCGGAACCGCGCGTTCGCAGGAACTGGCCACGGAATATCTCAAGACCCTGGCCGAGCATGGCATGAAGGTCAGCCCCCCCGGCGAGCAGCTGAAGGCGGATCTCGAAGGGTTCGGCGCCACCATGACCCAGGACTTCATCGCCGCCGCCGGCGAGCCGGGCAAGGCGATCATCGATGCCTATCGGGGGCAGTGATCGGGGCGCAGTCCAGGGGACCGGGGCCGGGCAGCAGGGCGCTGCCCGGCGGTCTGCCCTGCGCCGGGGGCTGGACGGGCTTTATGACAGCGGGGCCGTGCTGGCCGCGC
This sequence comes from Paracoccus contaminans, assembly GCF_002105555.1. NCBI lineage: Bacteria > Pseudomonadati > Pseudomonadota > Alphaproteobacteria > Rhodobacterales > Paracoccaceae > Paracoccus > Paracoccus contaminans. Next base: position 2,879,051 of record NZ_CP020612.1, on the reverse strand, counting down.
TGTGCATGATCGCCCTGCTGGGGATGATCGTCGCGCAGATGATCGCCCGCTGGACGGGTCATGTGATCCGCGGGGGGGCGGATTATGCCGGATACCTGATGGCGGCGGCCTCGTTCCTGGCCTTTGCGCATACGCTGAACCGCGGTGCCCATATCCGGGTCGAACTGCTGCTGCAGGCGCTGGGGCGCCGGCGGCGGGCGGCGGAAACCCTGTGCCTGGCGCTTGCCACGGCGATCGCCGTCTATCTTGCCTGGTATGCCGCGCAGATGGTGCGCTGGTCCTGGGCGCTGGGGGATGTCAGCCAGGGGCAGGATGCGACGCCCCTGTGGATCGCGCAGCTGCCGGTGGCGGTGGGTGCGGCCCTTCTGGCGCTGGCCTTTGCCGACAACCTCGTGACCATGCTGCTGTCGGGGCGCGACAATATCCGCACCGATCCCGAACAAAGCCACGCCGAGTGATGATCCGCCCATGTCCGAACTGATCCCCGTGGCCCTGTTCCTGCTGGTCCTGTTTTCGCTGCTGGGGGCGGGGGTCTGGGTCGGCCTTGCCTTGATGGGCGTTGCCTGGTTCGGGATGGAGATGTTCACCACCCGCCCCGTGGGCGACGCCATGATGACCACGATCTGGCGGTCCTCGTCGTCCTGGACGCTGACGGCCCTGCCGCTGTTCATCTGGATGGGCGAGATCCTCTATCGCACCCGCCTGTCCGAGGACATGTTCCGCGGGCTGGCGCCCTGGATGGCCCGGCTGCCGGGCGGGCTGCTGCATACCAATGTCGCGGGCTGCACCGTCTTTGCCGCGGTGTCCGGCTCGTCCGCGGCGACGCTGACCACGGTCGGCAAGATGTCGGTCCCCGAGCTGCGCCGCCGCGGCTATCCCGAGCGTCTGGTCATCGGCACGCTGGCCGGGGCGGCGACGCTGGGGCTGATGATCCCACCCTCGCTGACGCTGATCGTCTATGGCGTGACCATCAATGAATCGATCACCAAGCTATTCATGGCCGGCATCGTGCCGGGGCTGGTGCTGGCGGCGCTGTTCATGGGCTATATCGCCATCATCTCGCGCATCGCCCCCGATTTCCGCCCCGCGCCCGAGCCGGTGATGAGCTTTGCCGAGCGGGTGCGCAACTCCCGCTTCCTGATCCCGGTGCTGATCCTCATCACGGCGATCATCGGGTCCATGTATACCGGCATCGCCACCGCGACCGAGGCGGCCGCCGTCGGCGTCGTCGGATCGCTGATGCTGGCCGCGGCGCAGCGGTCGCTGACATGGTCCAGCTTCATCTCCAGCCTCATGGGGGCGGTGCGCACCTCGGCGATGATCGCGCTGATCCTGGCGGGGGCATCCTTCCTGTCGCTGTCGATGGGCTTCACCGGGCTGCCGCGGGCGCTGGCCGAATGGATCGGGGCGCTGGAGCTGGGCAGGTTCCAGCTGCTGATGGCGCTGCTGGTGTTCTATATCGTCATCGGCTGTTTTCTGGACGGCATCTCGGCCGTGGTTCTGACAATCGCGGTGGTCGAGCCGATGATCCGGCAGGCCGGCATCGACGTGATCTGGTTCGGCATCTTCGTGGTCGTGGTCGTGGAAATGGCGCAGATCACGCCGCCGGTCGGGTTCAACCTGTTCGTGCTGCAAGGGATGACCGGGCACAGCATGGCCTATATCGCCCGCGCTGCCCTGCCCATGTTCGCGATCATGGTGGTGATGGTGTTCATCCTGATCGCCTTTCCCGGACTGGCGACCTGGCTGCCGGAAAACATGCGCCACGCTGTCCCCTGACGGGGGGCAGCCGGGCAGAGCGGGCAAACAACCGAGGCGCGCCGGGGCCTTACTGAAAGAACCGCTGCAGACACTCGCGCGTCATGCCCAGAGCAAAGCCGCCGCCGGTCTGCGCGACCGTTCCGCACCAGCGCCCGTCGGTGGAAAACAGCGACCGGGTGCCATGCGCGGGGCGATAGGCGACACGGCGGCCGGATGCGGTGAACAGGTTCAGCGTTCCGCTATTGGTCGTGTAATAGCCCACCGCCTCGCCATCGGCGATGATGGCGCGGCCGCCACCGGGACCATTCGCCGGATTGCGGGGCGAATTGGCGTGAATGGCCGAGCCGTTCCCCGGCGCGCTGCCCGAATTGCCGGCGGCAAAGGGGGCGTTGCCCCGGCGCGAGGGCTGGTTGGCCGGCGCGCCGGGGCCGAGGTCGAAGGGCATCTGCGAGGGTTCGACGACGAACAGCGCCGCATCGGCCAGCGCGGCGCCGGGCAGCAAGACCGCCAGTGCCGCAGCGCGGATCATACCATCCGTTCCTGATCCTTGGCCGCGCGCACGAAATCGGCAAACAGCGGCGCGGGTGCGAAGGGCTTGGATTTCAGTTCGGGATGAGACTGCACACCGATGAACCAGGGGTGATCCTCGGCCTCGACGGCCTCGGGCAGGCGGCCATCCGGGGACATGCCCGAAAAGATCAGCCCGCAGCCCTCAAGCTGTTCGCGATAGCGGGCGTCCACTTCGTAGCGGTGGCGGTGGCGATCCTCGATCTCGGTCGCTCCGCCATAGACAGTGCTGATGCGCGATCCGGGCTTGAGGATGGCGGTATAGGAACCCAGCCGCATCGTGCCGCCCTTGTCATCGGAAATCTTGCGCTCGACACGCTGGTTGCCCTGCGCCCATTCCTTGAGGTGATAGACCACGGGGGTAAAGCGTTCGGCCCCCGCCTCATGGTCGAATTCCTCGGACCCGGCATCGGCGATGCCCGCGAGGTTGCGCGCCGCCTCGATCACGGCCATCTGCATGCCCAGGCAGATGCCCAGATAGGGCACCTTGCGTTCGCGCGCATAGCGGGCCGCCGCGATCATCCCCTCGGTGCCGCGTTCGCCAAAGCCGCCCGGCACGAGGATGCCGTGATAGCCGTCCAGCAGGTGGATACCGTTCCCCGCCTCGATATCCTCGGCCGCGATCCATTCGGGCCGCACCCTCACGCGGTTGGCCATGCCGCCATGGGTCAGCGCCTCCGAGATCGACTTGTAGGCGTCCTCAAGCTGCGTGTACTTGCCGACGATGGCGATGCGGACCTCGCCCTCGGCATGGGTCAGGCGGTCCATCACGTCTTCCCAGCGGCGCAGGTCGGGCTTGGGCGCGGGGCTGATCTGGAAGGCATCCAGCACCGCACGGTCAAGCCCCGCCCGGTGATAGGCCATCGGCGCCTCGTAGATCGACTTGAGATCATAGGCCGGGATCACCGAATCGGGGCGCACGTTGCAGAACAGCGCGATCTTGGCCCGCTCGCGGTCGGGGATGGGCTGTTCCGACCGGCAGACCAGCACATCGGGCTGCAAGCCGATCGTGCGCAGTTCCTTGACGGAATGCTGGGTCGGCTTGGTTTTCAGCTCGCCGCTGGCGGCCAGCCAGGGCAGCAGCGTCAGATGCATCAGGATGCACTGGCCGCGCGGGCGGTCCTGCATGAACTGGCGGATCGCCTCGAAGAAGGGCAGACCCTCGATGTCGCCGACCGTGCCGCCGATCTCGCACAGCTGGAAATCGACCTCATCCTCGCCGATGGCCAGGAAGTCCTTGATCTCGTTGGTGACGTGCGGGATCACCTGGATCGTCTTGCCCAGGTATTCGCCGCGCCGTTCCTTTTCCAGCACATTGGAATAGATGCGCCCGGCGCTGACCGTGTCGGTGCGCCGCGCCGAAACGCCGGTGAAGCGTTCATAGTGCCCAAGGTCCAGATCGGTTTCCGCCCCGTCATCGGTGACGAAGACCTCGCCATGTTCGAACGGGCTCATCGTGCCGGGATCGACGTTCAGATAAGGGTCCAGCTTGCGCAGGCGGACGGTATAGCCCCGCGCCTGGAGCAGCGCCCCGAGCGCCGCCGAGGCCAGCCCCTTGCCGAGCGAGGACACCACGCCGCCGGTGATGAAGATGTAACGCGCCATGGAGTTTCCCGTGATAGTCGGCCAAGGCCGGTCCGCGAACAGCGCCGCCAGCACGGGAGTCGGCAAATAGCCGATTCTCGACGCAACGGCAATGACCGCACGTGTGATAGGACAGGGGCCGGGCGGCCCCCATGGGGTGGTCGATCAGTTCGTGCCGGGCGCGGTGATCGGAACCGTCGTCCGCTTGACGGCGGGTTCCGCCGCCGTTCCGGCCGGAACAGGGGCGGCCGGCGCCTGCGCAGCAGGGACGCCGCCCGCAGGGGCGGGGTCAGCAACGGCCGGGGTGGCAGGAACCGGCGCGGCTGCGCCCGCAGCCGGCTGCGCCGGGGGCGTGCTGCCTGCCGCACCTGGCGGCAGAACCGGCTGGCCGCTGCCAGGCGGGGGTGCATAGGCGGGCAGGGTGGGCAGCCTGGAGGCCGGGGCTGTGGGCGCAGGTGCGGCGCCCCCGCCCAGCCGGTCAACGACCGATCCGCCGCCTGCCCCCGCCGCAATCACCGTCAGCGTGATCGAGGTCAGGATGAAGCCGATGGCCAGCGTCCAGGTGGCGCGGGTCAGCGCGTTGGCCGCCTGCCGGCCCGTCATCACGCCCGATCCCCCGCCCATGCCCAGGCCGCCGCCCTCGGACCGCTGCAACAGGACCACGCCGATCAGCAGAAGGGCGAGGATGAGATGCACGGTCAGGACGACGTTTTCCACGGGGCTTTGGCCTTATGCTTTCCGAACGTGCCCATCTAGTCACCGGGCGGTTGCTTGGCAACCCGCCGCGCGCGGCTCAGCGCAGGGCGGCCAGCGCTTCGCCCAGATCCAGCGCCCCGTCATACAGCGCCCGGCCCGAGATTGCCCCCGCAATGACCCCGGTGTCGCGCAGCGCGACCAGGTCGGCCAGCGAGGACACCCCGCCCGAGGCGATCACGGGGATGGTCACGGCCCGGGCAAGCGCCTCGGTCGCCTCGATGTTCGGCCCGCCCATCGCGCCGTCGCGGTCGATGTCGGTATAGATGATCGCGCCGAGGCCTGCGCCCTCAAATCGGGCGGCAAGTCCGCTGGCGGTCAGGGCGGTTTCCTCGGCCCAGCCGCGCGTGGCGACGCGGCCGCCGCGGGCGTCGATGCCGATGGCGATCCGGCCCGGCCAGCGGCGCGCCGCCTCGGCCACGAAAGCAGGATCCTCGACCGCGGCGGTGCCCAGGATCACCCGCGCCACCCCGCCTTCAAGCCAGCGGGCCGCCGTGTCCATGTCGCGGATGCCACCGCCCAGCTGCACGGGGATCGTCACCGCGTCCAGGATGGCGGCAACCGCCGCCCCGTTGACGGGCTGTCCGGCAAAGGCGCCGTTCAGGTCCACGAGATGCAGCCATTCGGCGCCGGCATCCTGAAAGGCGCGGGCCTGCGCGGCCGGGTCGGTGCCGAAAACCGTCGCTGCCTGCATGTCGCCGCGCAGCAGCCGCACGCAGGCGCCGTCCTTGAGATCAATGGCGGGGTAAAGGATCATGGCGCGGCTCCGTCAGGCAGGGTTGGGGGGGGCTTGCCACAGGGTCGGCGCGGGGAAAAGTGCCCGCGGCACCCGGCGGGGCGCCATGCCTGCCCAAAGGCCGGTCCCCTCGCCAGATAGGCTGCCGGATCGGGCCGTGGCGCGCAGCCTAGACCACGATGCCGGCGCCCTGATCGACCGGGGCGGCATGGGCACGGAAGGCGGCGAACAGCTCTCGCCCCATGCCTTCACCATTGGCCGTCAGGTCGGCGATCACCGGCTCGCGCGCGGCAAAGTCGGGCGCTAGGCAGTCGAGCGTGCCGGCCGCCGCGTCCAGCCGCACGATGTCCCCATCGCGCAGCCGGGCGATCGGCCCGCCGGTCGCCCCCTCGGGCGACAGATGGATCGCCGCAGGCACCTTGCCCGAGGCCCCCGACATCCGCCCGTCCGTGACCAGCGCGACCTTGAGCCCCCGGTCCAGCAGCACCGACAGCGTCGGCGTCAGCGAATGCAGCTCAGGCATGCCATTGGCGCGCGGCCCCTGGAAACGGACGACCACGATGGTGTCTTGGGTGAATTCGCCGGCCTGGAAGGCCGCCTTGACGGCGCTCTGGTTGGCAAAGACGCGCACCGGCGCCTCGATCCGGTGCAGCTCGGGCTTGACGGCGGAGATCTTGATGACGGCCCGCCCCAGATTGCCCGACAGCATGTTCAGCCCGCCCGTGGCGGCAAAGGGATCGGCTGCGGGGCGCAGGATGCGATCGTTCAGCGAAACCGACGTTCCGGGAACCCAGGTCAGGCCGTCCTCGGCAAGGCGCGGCTCGGCGGTATAGCGGCCAAGGCCGGGGCCGGCGATGGTGCGCACATCCTCGTGCAGCAGGCCGGCATCCAGCAGCTGCCCGATCAGAAAACCGATACCGCCGGCGGCATGGAAATGGTTCACATCCGCCAGCCCGTTCGGATAGACCCGCGCCATCAGCGGAACCGCCTGGCTGATGTCGTGGAAATCCTGGATGTCCAGCTCGATTCCCGCCGCCCGCGCCATGGCGGGCAGGTGGATGACGAGGTTCGTCGATCCGCCCGTCGCCATCAGCCCGACCAGCCCGTTGACAAAGGCCCTTTCGTCCAGCACCGCCCCGGCGGGGGTATAATCGTTGCCAAGGCGCGTGATCGCTGCCGCGCGGGTCACGCCGGCCACGGTCAGCGCCTCGCGCAGCGGGGTGTCGGGGTTGACGAAGCTCGATCCGGGCAGCTGCAGGCCCATGAACTCCATCAGCATCTGGTTGGTGTTCGCGGTGCCGTAGAACGTGCAGGTGCCGGGGCTGTGATAGCTGGCCATCTCGGCCGCCATCAGCGCCTCGCGTCCGACCTTGCCGGCAGCGAAATCCTGCCGGACCCTGGCCTTTTCGTCATTCGGCAGCCCCGAGGGCATCGGCCCGCCCGGCAGGAACACCGCGGGCAGATGACCAAAACTTGCCGCGGCGATCACCAGCCCCGGCACGATCTTGTCGCAGATGCCCAGCCACACCGCAGCATCGAAGGTGTCGTGGCTGAGCGCCACCCCCGAGGCAAGCGCGATCACATCGCGCGAGAACAGCGACAGCTCCATCCCGGCGCGCCCTTGCGTGACGCCGTCGCACATGGCGGGTACGCCCCCCGCCACCTGGGCGGTCGCGCCCGCGGCCTGGGCGGCACGGCGGATCACGTCAGGATAGCGTTCATAAGGCTGGTGGGCCGACAGCATGTCGTTATAGGCCGTCACGATGCCGATATTGGGGTGCGCGGTCAGGGCCAGGTCGGCCTTGTCGGGCATGGCCGCATAGGCATGGGCCTGGTTGCCGCAGGACAGATGGGCGCGGCGCGGCCCATCCTCGGCCGCGCGGGCGATCCTGGCCAGATAGGCGCTGCGGCGCGCGTGAGAGCGCGCCCGGATGCGATCGGTGACGCGCTCGATGACGGGATGAATGGCCATTGGCGAAAGCTCCGGCATTGTCTGCCCGTGCGGGGCGGCCCGGTCAGCCTAGCGGGTTAGCGGTAACGCCGCAATCGGCGGGGGGCGGCCCCTCAGGGCGCCAGGAACGGAACGTCCAGCCCCAGCGCCGAGACCAGCAGCACCCCGTCGAGGACGAGCACCGCACAGGCCGCAGCCCCCGCCAGCATCAGCAGCGGCGCAGGGATGACATAATCGCCCATCACGTCGCGCCGCCCGGAAAACACGATCAGCGCGATCATCGGCACCGGCAGCGCAGCCGACAGCACCACCTGGCTGAGCACCAGGGCGCGGGTGTTGTCCAGCCCCGAAGCGACGACCAGGAAGGCGGGCACCATCGTGACCAGACGTCGCAGCCAGACGGGAACATGGACATGCAAGAACCCCTGCATGATCATCTGCCCTGCCATCGTCCCGACCACCGAGCTGGAGATGCCCGATGCGATCAGAGAGGCCAGAAAGATCCCCGCCGCAGCCCCGCCCAGCAGCGGGGTCAGGGTGTGATAGGCCGTCTCGATCTCGGCCACCTCGGCATGGCCCTGATGAAAGGCGCTCGCCGCCATCATCACCATGGCCAGGTTGACCAGCCCGGCGACGCCCAGGGCAAGCACCACCTCGATATTGGAATAGCGCAGCAGCCGCCGCCGATCGGCATCGCCCCGGATGGGCGCGCGGTTCTGCGTCAGCCCAGAATGCAGATAGATCGCATGGGGCATGATCGTCGCCCCGATGATGCCGACCGCGATTGTCAGCGCCCCGTGATCGGGCAAGGAGGGCGTCACCGCCCCCCGCGCCGCACCCGCCCAATCGACCGGCGCGATCAGCATTTCGGCCAGATAGCACAGGCCGATCGCCCCGACAAAGGCGCCGATCACCAGTTCCATCGGGCGAAAGCCCCAGCGTTCGAACATCAGCAGGCCATAGGTCACGATGGCGGTGATCGTCATCCCCGCCATCAGCGGCAGCCCGAACAGCAGCGACAGGCCGATGGCACCGCCCAGGAACTCGGCCAGGTCGGTGGCGATGGCGCCGATCTCGCTGACCACCCACATCACCCGGACAAGGGGGCGGGGGAAATGGTCGCGCGACAGCTCGGCAAGGTTACGCCCCGTGACGATCCCAAGGCGCGCCGACAGGGCCTGGAACAGCATCGCCATCAGGTTCGCCGCCAGCACGACCCACAGCAGCGCATAGCCATAGCCGGCGCCCGCCTGGATATTGGTCGCATAGTTGCCGGGGTCCATATAGGCGATCGAGGCAATGACCGCCGGCCCGGCGAACAGCAGCCCGCTGCGCCAGCCCCGTCCTTCGCCCCGCAGAACCGCGCCGATCGCCATACGGGTATCCGAGGTCAGGTGTCGGGGCATCAGGCTCTCATTCCTTGGGCAACAGAGCCATAGCCGCTGTGCCGCGGCGTTTCAATGTCGCCCCGGATGCAGATGGAAGACCAAGGAAACCGGGGGGGCGATCACGGCCGCACGCGCCCGACATGCCGCCCTGATCAGTGCGGCCGGGGATCAGGGCAGAAATGAAATGGTGGAGCCAAGGGGAGTCGAACCCCTGACCTCTTGAATGCCATTCAAGCGCTCTACCAACTGAGCTATGGCCCCACCGGAGGTCCGGGCAGCAGCACCTGCCGCCCGCGTGGGGGGTCGTATAGGGGCTGGCCGGGGGGGCTGCAAGCAGAAAAATCACGCTGCATGATCCGGCCCGATGCGCGCCGCCCGCCGGAACGAAAAGACCCCCGCAGAGCGGGGGCCTGAAGGAAAATGAGGAGCGGGGGCAGGCGGTCACGGGGCGCTCGCCGGCCTCCGACCCTCTGGAGAGGTCATTCCTCGTCGGATTCGGCCACGTCGGCGATGTCATCCAGCGATACGTCGCCATCATCGTCGTCATCGTCCAGCAGATCGTCGTCCAGCTCGCCCGCATCGGGGGCGTTGTCCAGATCGTCGTCGATGACATCCTCATCCGCCGCATCGCGGCTGGCCGCCTTTTCGGCGATCATCGATCGGGTGCGCGCGCTTGTCAGGCTTTCGGCCGAAAACTCCGACCCGCAGGCGGGGCAGGTCATCGGATCGTTGCGAAGGTCGTAAAAGCGTGCGGCACACACGGGACACAGGCGCTTTGTGCCCCATTCCTCTTTGGGCATGGTGTTCTCTTTTCGCCAAAGGTCAGGTAAATCGGCGCACCCGTGCCACAGGCGGGCAGGGGTGTAAAGGCTTAAGGACGGATGGATGGCGCGTGGCAGATCGGCTGATCCTTGCGGGGGAAATCGCCGTCACGCTGAGGCCCGATCCGCGGGCGCGGCGGATGACGCTGCGGGTGTCGGGCCGCGACGGGCAGGTGACGCTGACCCTGCCGCCCGATCTGCCCCGGCCCGAGGCGATCGCCTTTGCCGAAAGCCGCATCCCCTGGCTGCGCCGCGCCCTGGCCCAGGCGCCACAGGCGGCGCCGGTCGTCTTTGGCGCGGCCCTGCCGGTCGAGGGCAGGGCGCTGGTCCTGACCCCTGCGCCCCTGCGCAGCCCCGTGGTGGACGGGGGGGCATTGCTGCTGCCGCAGGCCCGCCCCGCCGCCGCATCGGCCGCGGGTTTTCTGCGGATGCTGGCGCAGGCGCGGCTGACGGCGGCCAGCGACCGGCATGCCGGGGCCCTGGGGCGGGGCTTTCGTGCCCTTTCGCTGCGCGACACGCGCTCGCGCTGGGGCAGCTGCACCCATGACGGGCGGCTGATGTATTCATGGCGCCTGGCGATGGCGCCGCCCGCGGTGCTTGACTATGTCGCCGCGCACGAGGTCGCCCATCTGGCGCATATGGACCATTCGCCCCGCTTCTGGGCCGCCGTCGGGGGGCTGTGCCCCGACTGGCGGATGCATCGCGACTGGCTGCGCCGCAATGGCGCCGCGCTGCAACGCTGGCAGTTTCGCCCCGGCACGGCCGCGGCGAATTGACAGCGGCGGGCTGCGTGATCACAACATCGGGCGATGGCCGCCGCATCCCCCAGCCTGTCCTGCCCGCCGCGCATGAACGCCTGTATCGCAGCCTGCGCACGCAGATCATGATCGGCCAGTTGCCCCCCGGCCGCGCCCTGACGCTGCGCGGCATCGCGGCCGAGCACCGCGTCAGCATGACCCCGGCGCGCGAGGCCGTGCGCCGCTTGCTGGCCGAGGGGGCGCTGACCCTGTCCGCCTCGGGCCGGGTGGCCACGCCAGAGCTGTCGGTCGAGCGGATCGAGGAACTGGCCGCGCTGCGCGCCCTGATCGAGCCGGAACTTGCCTCGCGGGCCATGCCGCGGGCGCATTTCGCGCTGATCGACCGTCTGTCGGCGATCAACGGCGCCATCGGCGAGGCGGCGCAGAATCATGATGCGGTCGGCTATATCCGCAGCAACCTGGAATTCCATCGCACACTGTATCTGCGGGCGCAGGCGCCGGCGATGCTGGCGATCCTGGAAACGATCTGGCTACAGCTGGGCCCGACCATGCGCGCCGTTTATCAGCGCATGCGCCGGAACGAGCCGCCGCGCCATCACCGCATGATCCTGGCGGCCCTGCGGGCGGGGGACGAGCCGGGGCTGCGCCTTGCGGTGCGCACGGATGTGACGCAAGGGCTGCGCCACCTGCTGCCCGCGCCCGAGCGGCGCTGACGCCGGCCCCCTCGGGCGGCCCCAAATATCCCGGGGTGCGGGGCAGCGCCCCGCTCCGACGGCAGGGGCCGGGCGGCTGCGCTGCGCTCAGACTTCCTCGATCCGCAGTTCGACGGGATCGCCGACCAGCACCCCAGTCGAGGGCAGTGTCTCGATCGCGTGGTCGATGGCGTCGGGCGTGGTCTTGTGGGTGACGATCAGCACCGGCGCCTCGCCCGTGTCCTCGTCGTCATACTGGCGCATGCGATCGATCGAGATGCCCGCATCCCCCAGCACGGTTGCCACCTTGGCCAGCGCGCCGGGCTTGTCGGCCAGCGTCAGCCGCAGGTAATAGGCTGCCGGCACCGCGGTCCGGGCGGGCTGGGTGCGGGCCAGGCTGCCGGCAGGCTGGCCGAACACCGGCAGGCGCACGCCGCGGGCGATCTCGATGATGTCCGACATCACCGCGCTGGCGGTCGGCCCCGCGCCCGCGCCTGCGCCGCGCAGGACGATCTGGCCGACGGCATCCCCTTCGATCACCACCATGTTGGTGCCGCCCTCAAGCTGGCCCAGGGGGCTGTCGGCGGGCACGAGGCAGGGCGACATGCGCTGTTCCAGCCCGCGCCCGGTCATCTGCGCCACGCCCAGCAGCTTGATGCGGTATCCCATGTCGGCGGCGCGGTTGATGTCGTCGATGGACACCCGCTCGATCCCCTCGATCTCGACCCCGTCAAAGGCGATGCGGGTGCCGAAGGCAATCGAGGCGAGGATCGCCAGCTTGTGGGAGGCGTCGATGCCGCCCACGTCCAGCGTCGGATCAGCCTCGAGATAGCCGAGCTTGCGCGCTTCCTCGAACACGGCCGCATAGGGCAGGCCGCCCGACTGCATCCGCGTCAGGATATAGTTGCAGGTGCCGTTCATCACCCCCATGACCCGGCGGATGCGGTTGCCGGCCAGGCTTTCGGTCATGGTCTTGATCACCGGGATGCCGCCCGCGACTGCGGCCTCGAACCGGATCAGACGGCCCTTGGCCTCGGCCCGTTCGGCCAGCGCCTGCCCATGGATCGCCAGCAACGCCTTGTTGGCCGTCACCACGTCCTTGCCGTTGTCCAGCGCCAGTTCGACCGCCTGGCGGGCGATCCCCTCGTCGCCGCCGATCAGCTCGACGACCACATCGACATCATCACGCCGGGCCAGGTCGGTGGCGCAGTCCACCCAGTCATAGCCCGACAGATCCGCATCGCGGTTCTTCTTGCGATCGCGGGCGCAGATGGCGGTGATCCGCACCGGCCGGCCGGCACGCGCCGACAGCAGGTCGGCATGCGCCTGGATGATCCTGACGACGCCGATCCCCACCGTGCCGAGGCCGGCGATGCCAAGGCGCAGCGGCGCCGGGGTGATGGGGGCGGTCATGGAATGCCTCGCAGCGTCTGGGTCGGGCGGTGTTAGCGCGGCGCGCGGGGGCTTGGCAACGGTTGGCCGCATGCGCGCCGGGCCTGCGCGTTCAGTCCCCGGCCCCGTTGCCCTCGCTGTCCAGCCCCTCGATGATCCGCCGCGCGCGGGCGGCGGCATCAAGGGTCAGCGCGCGGATCGCGGCAAGGTCCGGCTCGGCAAGGATGCCATCGAAAACCTCGCCTTTCGTATTGGCAAAGACGGGCTGCCAGCCGGCGCCGCCCAGGGCGGGCCTCCAGGCCGCATGGCACAGCAGATTGCGCCATTCCCTGATTTCCGCGAGGTCTGCGGCAAGGGCAGGGTTGGCGCGGCCCTCGCGCAGCAGCGTGCGCTCCAGCCGTTCGATCAGGGTGCCCAGCGAATCGGCGGCGACATGGTCCATCCGCCGCAGCCATTCCCTGAAATCCCGCTCGCTGATGCCCGCCGGCAGATGGTGACGATCCAGCGCGAAGATTGCGCGCTTGAGCATGTCCTCGAGATGGCCGAAGGCGGCGATGGTCAGGCCCAGCTCGGCCGCAAGCGCCGCTGGCAGCAGATGCCATGCGGAGGGCGCGTCGTCTATTCGCGCCACAGCCGGTCGACCCACCCGGTCGGGCGCAGGTAATGGCGCAGGTGCCGGCCCAAGGCTTCGCGCCGGCGGCCGTCAAGGGCGGCGCGCAGATGCTCGGCGGGCGGGCGGTGGATGTCATCCTCGCTCCAGCGGCCGGCGATCGCATCGGGGGGGTTGAGGCTGCCGGCAAAGATCACGATCCGCGCGCCCCTGGGGATGCGCGGTTCCTGCCAATAGCGCAGCGGCACGGGCGGCACGCAGTGCTGCCGGAAATGGACGACCCAGCCCCGCGGCCAGAACTTCACGCCCCCCGGCGCGCGGCGGGTGACGAATCGCTGCTCGAACCGGTATTTGTCGGCCACCCCCTGCGGGTCGGCGGCAAAGATGCGTTGCAGCGGCGCCAGCCTGCCGACCTGCATCCGATAGACCGAGGTCTGCCCCAGCCGCTCGAACGGCTTGACCGTCTGCGGATTGGTCGCCAGCACCGTGTCCGCCGGATCGCCGAAGGTAAAGAAATCGTCCAGATTTCCGGTGATCACGACATCTAGATCGAGAAAAAGCACCGTCCCCCGGATATCGCCCAGATCGCCCCAAAGCCGCGACTTGGGCCATTTGCCCAGCGTGTTGCGCGGCGCCTCATAGTGAAAGTCGGGCAGGGGGCGCACCACCACGTCGGGATGCAGCCCGGAGGCATCATCGGTGAAACAGATCAGCCGGAACGGCGGGGTGATGTTGCGCGCGATCATCGCCCGCAGGCGGTTCACATAGTGGGGGCCGAACTTGGTGCCCCATTTGATGCAGATGATCTGTTTGATGCCGTCCATGCCGCGGGTGGTCGCACGAGGTGCGCGGCGGGGCAAGCGGGCGGTCACCCCAGGGTGCCTCGGCGTCAGCCGCATATCTGCCAACTGGCGCAGATGGTTGAACTTTCCGCCCCGCAGCCGACCTTTCAGGAAACACCGGAACGCGCGGGCCCTGCCCGAGAGGAGACGACATGGACGCAATCACGCTTGGGCTGGATACCTTCGGGGATGTCACGCAGGCCGCCGACGGCACCCCCCGCCCGATGGATCAGGTGCTGCGCGACGTGGTGGAACAGGCGGTGCTGGCCGATCAGGTGGGTGTGTCGATTTCATCGGCCTCGGCGAACATCACCGGCCCGATTTCGCGATTTCGGCGCCCGAGATGGTGCTGGCGGCCATCGCCGCGCGCACCTCGCATATCCGCCTCGGCACTGCCGTCACGGTGCTTTCGACCGATGATCCGGTCCGCGTGGCGGAACGGTTCTCGACGCTGAACGCGCTGTCGGACGGGCGCGCGGAAGTGGTGGTCGGGCGCGGCTCGTTCACCGAAAGCTATGGGCTGTTCGGCTTCGACATGGCCGATTACGACCGGCTGTTCGAGGAAAAGCTGGACGTTCTGGTGCGCATGCTGCGCCAGCCATCCGTCACATGGCAGGGGCAGACCCGTGCGCCGCTGAATGAGGCGCGGCTGTTTCCGACGCTGGCGCCGCAGGGCATGCCGATCTGGGTCGGGGTGGGCGGCTCGCCCGAATCGGTGATCAGGGTGGTGCGCCATGATGTTCAGCTGATGCTGGCCATCATCGGCGGCAATCCGGCCCGGTTCCGCCCGTTCATCGACCTGTATCTGGATGCCTGCAGCCGGATGGGCCGCGATCCGCGCCCCGTGGGCGTTCATTCCCCCGGCTTTGTCGCCGCCACCGACGAAGCGGCGGTCGAGACGTTCTGGCCGCACTGGCGCGATTCGAACGCCCGCATCGGGCGCGAGCGCGGCTGGCCGGCCCCGACCAAGGACCGCTATCTTGCCGAGATCAGGGGCGGGTCGCTGTATGTCGGATCGCCCGAGACGGTGGCCCGCAAGATCGCGGCCACGGTAAAGACGCTGGGCCTCTCGCATTTCGAGCTGAAATACGCCACCGGTCCGATGCCGCATGAGGCGCTGATGGATTGTGTGCGCCTTTACGGCGAACAGGTTATCCCGCGCGTGCGCGCGCTGCTGGCCGAGGGCTGAGGCGGGGCGCCGGGGGGCGGCAGGCGCCGCCCCGGCCCTGCTGCGTCAGATGCCCCGCCGCGCCCGCACGATCCGCATGATCTCGCGCGCCGAATCCGGGATGTTGGTGCCCGGACCGAAGATGGCGGCAACGCCTGCGTCATAGAGGAACTGGTAATCCTGCTGGGGGATCACGCCCCCGCAGATGACGATGATGTCGTCCGCACCCCTGGCCGCAAGCGCCGCGATCAGCTTGGGCGCCAGCGTCTTGTGGCCCGCGGCCAGCGAGCTGATGCCGATGATATGCACGTCATTGTCGATCGCGTCCTGCGCGGCTTCCTCGGGCGTCTGGAACAGCGGGCCGACATCCACGTCAAAGCCGATATCGGCAAAAGCGGTGGCGATCACCTTGGCGCCGCGGTCATGGCCGTCCTGTCCCATCTTGACGACCATCATCCGGGGGCGCCGCCCCTCGGCGGCGGCGAACGCCTCGACGTCCTTCTGGATCTGCGCGAAGCCGTCGTCGCCCTCATAGGCAGCGCCATAGACGCCGGCGAGGGTTTTCACCTCGGCCCGGTGGCGTCCAAAGACGTTTTCCATCGCCATGCTGATCTCGCCCACAGTGGCGCGGGCGCGCGCGGCCTCGACGGCGGCCTCCAGCAGGTTGCCGCCCTCACGCGCGCGGCGTTCGACCTCGGCCAGCGCGTGTTCGCAGGCGGCGGTGTCGCGGCTGGCGCGGATGCTCTCCAGCCGGGCGATCTGGCTGGCGCGGACCTTCATGTTGTCGATGTCGAGGATGTCGATCAGGTCTTCCTTGTCCTTGCGGTACTTGTTGACGCCGACGATCACCTCGTCGCCCCGGTCGATCATCGCCTGACGGCGGGCGGCGGTTTCCTCGATGCGCAGCTTGGGCTGGCCGGTGGCGACGGCCTTGGTCATGCCGCCCATCGCCTCGACCTCCTCGATGATCGCCCAGGCCTTGTCGGCCAGTTCGGCGGTCAGCGATTCGACGTAATACGACCCGGCCAGCGGATCGACGACATGGGTGATGCCCGTTTCTTCCTGCAGGATCAGCTGCGTGTTCCGCGCGATGCGGGCCGAGAAGTCGGTGGGCAGGGCGATCGCCTCGTCCAACGCGTTGGTGTGCAGCGATTGGGTGCCGCCCAGTGCCGCGCTCATCGCCTCATAGGCGGTGCGGATGACGTTGTTGTAGGGGTCAAGCGCGGTCAGGCTGACGCCCGAGGTCTGGCAATGCGTGCGCAGCATCAGGGACGACTGCTTCCTGGCGCCGAACTCGGTCATGATGCGGTGCCACAGCAGCCGCGCAGCGCGCAGCTTGGCGATTTCCATGAAGAAGTTCATGCCGATGGCGAAGAAAAAGCTGAGCCGCCCGGCGAATTCGTCCACGTCCATGCCCGCGGCGATCGCGGCGCGGACATATTCGCGCCCGTCGGCCAGGGTATAGGCGAGCTCCTGCACGAGGTTCGCCCCGGCCTCCTGCATGTGATAGCCCGAGATCGAGATCGAGTTGAACTTCGGCATCTCGCGCGCGGTATAGCCGATGATGTCCGCGATGATCCGCATCGAGGGTTCGGGCGGATAGATATAGGTGTTGCGGACCATGAACTCCTTGAGGATGTCGTTCTGGATGGTCCCCGACAGGGCGGCGCGGGGCACGCCCTGTTCCTCGCCCGCGACGATGAAGTTCGCCAGGATCGGGATCACCGCGCCGTTCATGGTCATCGAGACCGAGACCTTGTCGAGCGGGATGCCGTCGAACAGGATCTTCATGTCCTCGACGCTGTCGATGGCAACGCCTGCCTTGCCCACGTCGCCTTCGACGCGCGGGTGGTCGCTGTCATAGCCGCGATGGCTGGCCAGGTCGAAGGCAACCGACACGCCCTGCTGCCCGGCGGCCAGATTGCGGCGATAGAAGGCGTTGCTCTCCTCTGCCGTCGAAAAGCCGGCATACTGGCGGATCGTCCAGGGCCGGCCGGCATACATCGTCGCCCGCGGGCCGCGGGTGAAGGGCGCGATGCCGGGCAGGCTGCCCATATGGTCCAGCCCTTCGGTATCTGCCTCGGTATAAAGCGGCTTGACGGTGATTCCCTCAAGCGTGTCCCAGTTCAGCATGTCCGGGTCGGCGCCCTTGAGTTCCTTGCTGGCAAGGGCGCGCCATTGGTCCAGGTCGGCTTTCATCATGGCTCAGTCCTTTCCGGTGCGGATGCAGTCGCTATATTCAGGCGCATGATGACGCCCATTGCCAGTGCCTTGCGGCTTTTCCGTTCCAAAAGCCCGCGTTCTGCCGCATTGGCCGCCTTGGTCCTTGCGCTGCCGCCGGCGGCGCTGGGCATGGGCGCCTCTGCCCCGCCCCCGCCGCCCGTCCGGGTCGAGCGTGCCGCCCCCGCACGGCCCGCCCCGCAGGCCGAGGCGCGCATGCCGCAGGCCGCCCCGCCGGCCGCGCGGCCGCAGCCGGCATACCTGCTGGCGCGTGAGGTGACGCCCGAACAGCTGCTGTATCGCAGCCGCGCGGTCGTGATCTTTGCCGATACACCCGCCGATCCCGCCTTTGCGGTGCAGATGGCCGCGCTGCATGGGCAAGCCGGGCCACTGGCCGACCGTGACGTGGTGGTGATTTCCGACACCGACCCTGCGGAACGCAGCGTCTGGCGCCAGCGGCTGGCCCCGCAGGGGTTTTCGCTGGTCATCATCGACAAGGACGGGCAGGTGAAACAGCGCAAGCCCCAGCCACGCGACATGCGCGAGATCATCCGCATCATCGATACATTTCCCAGCCGCCTGGAAGAGATCGCCCGGCGCGGGCCTGCGCCCTGACGCTCAGGTTGGCAGATCGGCGATGCAATATGCGCGCCGTATCGCGCTGCATGGCACAGGGCCGCGCCAGAAAGCGCGTCCTTGCCACCCCCGCAGGCGCTGGTGAGCCTCACTCGAACTCCATGATAACATCATCCACCTTGAGGCTCTGCCCGGCCTCGGCGCTTACCGACTTGACCACGCCCTTGCGCTCGGCCCGCAGGATGTTCTCCATCTTCATCGCCTCGACGGTGGCCAGCGCCTGACCTTCCTGCACCTCATCCCCTGCGGCCACGTTGATGCGGACCACCAGCCCCGGCATCGGGCACAGCAGGAACTTCGAGGTGTCGGGCGGCAGCTTCTCGGGCATCAGCCGGGCCAGTTCGGCCGAACGGGGGCGGCGGATGCGGGTCTTCAGTTCGGCCCCGCGGGTGCGCAGCCGCAGCCCCGCCGGAATGCGATCGACCTTCAGCGCCAGCGGCGCGCCATCCACCATCAGCTGCGCCAGAGACTGTCCGGGCCGCCAATCCGATTCAACACGCAGATCGCGGCCGTTCACCTCGACCGTCGAGCCGGCCCTGTCGGCCCGGACGCGAACGGGATATTCCTGCCCGTTCAGCGTCACGACCCAGCGCTCGCCCACCCGCCGTTCATGATTGTCGAGCCGGCCTGTGATCTGCGTGCGCCGGATCTCGGCCACGCGGTGCATCGCGGCGGCGGCGGCCGCGATGCGCTCAAGCTCGCTCTCGGCCAGCGTCGCGCCCTGGAAACCGTCAGGATATTCCTCGGCGATGAAGGCGGTGGAGATGTCGCCCGACACGAAACGCGGATGGTCCATCACGGCTGACAGGAACGGCAGGTTGTGGCCGATCCCCTCGACCTCAAAGCCGTCCAGGGCGGTGCGCATCGCCTCGATCGCGCCTTCGCGCGTTGGTGCCCAGGTGCACAGCTTGGCGATCATGGGATCATAGAACATGCTGATCTCGCCGCCCTCATAGACGCCGGTATCGTTGCGCACCCCGGTCGATGCGGCGGGAGGCTGGCCGCCGGGCTGGGCAGGAACCCACTTGCCTGCCTCCAGCAGCGGGCCTGCGGCGGTTTCCACGGGCGGGCGATAGCGCGTCAGCCGGCCGATCGAGGGCAGGAAGTTGCGATAGGGGTCTTCGGCATAAAGCCGGCTCTCGATGGCCCAGCCGTTGATGGACAAATCATCCTGGGCAAAAGGCAGCCGCTCGCCCGCGGCCACGCGGATCATCTGTTCGACCAGATCGACCCCGGAGATCAGCTCGGTCACAGGATGTTCGACCTGCAATCTTGTATTCATTTCAAGGAAATAAAAGACCTTGTTCGCGTCGACGATGAACTCGACCGTGCCCGCGCTGGCATAGCCGACCGCCTTGGCCAGGGCGACCGCCTGCTCTCCCATCGCGCGGCGCGTCGCGGCGTCCAGAAAGGGCGAAGGCGCCTCCTCGATCACCTTCTGGTTGCGGCGCTGGATCGAACATTCACGCTCATGCAGATAGACGCAGTTGCCATGCTTATCGGCCAGAACCTGGATTTCGATATGGCGGGGCTGAGTTACGAATTTCTCAATAAAGATGCGGTCGTCGCCAAAGCTGCTGGCGGCCTCGTTGCGCGAGCTGTCGAAACCCTCGCGCGCTTCCTGGTCGTTCCAGGCAATGCGCATGCCCTTGCCACCGCCCCCGGCGCTGGCCTTGATCATCACCGGATAGCCGATCTGGGCCGAAATCCGAACCGCTTCATCCGCATCGGCGATCAGGCCCATATAGCCCGGCACGGTGGAGACTCCGGCCTCCTGGGCGATCTTCTTCGAGGTGATCTTGTCGCCCATTGCCTCGATGGCCGTCGAAGGCGGGCCGATGAAAACCACACCCTCCTTCTCAAGAGCCTCTGCGAATTTCATGTTCTCGCTAAGAAAACCGTATCCGGGGTGAACGGCTTCGGCCCCCGTGCGGCGGACCGCATCCATGATCCGGTCGATCACGATATAGGACTGGTTGGCCGGGGAAGGGCCGATATGCACCGCCTCGTCCGCCATCCTGACATGCAGCGCGTTGCGGTCTGCATCCGAATAGACGGCAACCGTGGCGATACCCATTGTTCGGGCGGTCTTTATCACGCGGCAGGCAATTTCACCGCGGTTGGCGATAAGGATCTTCTTGAACATGAACATTTCCCGGCTGCGCTGATGATGAAAAGCCGCCCCGGTCAGTCAGACCGAGGCGGCGGTTATGGTTCGGGCAGGTGCCCGCAAGGCGGATGGGGTCAGAACGTCACTGGCACAGGCGAACGTCGTCGCACAGGGCGCCGCCGGCCGCGCCGATGGCCGCGCCCTTGATGACCGACTTGCCTGCCACGTCGGCGACGACCGCCCCGGCGCCCGCGCCGATGATGGCGCGGTCAAGTTCGGTCGGCTGAATGTTCTGGGTGCAGCCGGCCAGCAGCGCGGCGGCAAGGCCGACGATGAGGATGGTCTTGGACATGTGGAAAGCTTCCTTGCAAATGTCAGTTGATCGGGCGGGCGGATGCCGCCACCGGCCATGGCCGGGGCCATGCGCCCCATTGCCGGGGTGCTGGCCGCGCCGCCCTTCGTGTTACTGGGCGCACACGCCCGCGTCGTCGCACAGCGCCCCTGCCGCGCCGCCGATGAGCGCGCCGGTGGCCATGTTCTCGTCCAGCGCCTTGGCGACCACGGCCCCTGCAAGGGCACCCCCGGCGGCGCGCTGGGTGTCAGCGGAAAGCCCGGTCTGATAACCCGGAGCGCAGGCCGAAACCCCGGCGGCAAGAGCGATGACCCCGGCAAGGCGCAGCATAAAGGATTTGTGCATTGGTTCGTGCCTGTGTGATGGACCCGTTTGCGGGCCGGTTTGACGTTCCGGCTGAATATTGCACGCAGCCCCTGAACGTCAAACTGACAACGGGGTGATGCAAGCCGCATCGGCAGGATTCCCGCCGGCACAAGGATGGCGGTCATCCCCGGCAAGGCTTGGGACAGTCGGCTCAATCCTCGTCCTCATCGTCCTGCCCGTCCTCGTCCCAGCCGAAATCGGGCGGGGCATCGGGGACGAACAGTTCGGGAAAGCTCGCCTCGGCCCGCGCCAGGTCCACGCGCAGAAGCTGTTCATAGCTGGCCGGGTCCAGCTTGCCCACCGCCACGACCTCGCGCCCCAGCAGCCAGGACAGGCGGCCGGCATCAAGGTTGCCGCGTTCAAAGGGCTCGTCGCCGAAATGTTCGATCAGCGCCGCCAGAAAAGCCGCGTCGGCCCGCCGGTCGCCGGGCGAGCGGTCGCGAAAGCGTTCCCGCTGGGTCAGCCGCGTGGCGCCCTTGGCATTGGCGCGCCGGATCGTGAACTGGTGGTCGGACGAAGGCAGCCGGCCGGGAAATCCACGATGTTTCAGCATGGCGCAGCTTTCCTGCAGGGACGGTCGCGGTGCAGCGCGGCCAAGGCGGATGCGCCGCCCGCGCAAGGGTGGCACGGACCCGAAGGTCCGCGCCGGGTCAGGTCAGTTCCTGCCGTATTTGCCTTTGAACACCGGCTCGGGCGTGACGACCGCGGGCTGCACGACCGTCGTGGTCGAGGGCTGCGGCTGGCAGGCGGCCAGGACGCTGGTGGTCGCGGCAGCGACCAGCAGGAAAACGATTTTCTTGGACATGGAATGCTCCTGTAAGGCAGGGATCCGATATCCCCGCTGCTGGGTTCAACGGCAGCGTCATGCGGCCGATGGGCCATGTTAATGCCCGCCTCGGGCAAAGGGCAGCGGTGCGGGGCGGCGAGCGCGCCGCGCTGTGGCAGGCTTGCATCATCGCCGGCGGCCGGCACGCGGGTCATCAAAGCGGCTCCCATATGCAGGCATCGCGGTTACGGGGGATGGAAAAGCCTTCGAACAGTTGCACCACGGCCGGATCGAAGTTGCCGAAGGGGCTGGGGGCCGAGGCCATGGAGATCACGACCTGCGACGGGCGCGGCGACATCGCGGCCAGGCGCGGCAGCGCATAATGTTCGCACAGCCACACGATGTCGCGGTGAACGGGATCCTGCATCAGAATGTCGGGCGCGGCCGGCAGCGCAGGCCCGGCGGCGGCAAGATCGCCCGTTGCCTCGCTGTCGGACGGCTGATCCGATCCGGGCGGCGGGCTGTCGGGCGGGGACAGCTGGGAGGGCAGCGGCGCATGCGCCCCGTCGCCGTCGCCCGGAAGGGCAGGGGAAAGCGACAATTCGCCCCCGGCCTCGTCCAGGGGCGCCGCTCCGGCATCGGGCACCGCCGATACGACCAGATCGCCCAGCGCCTCGTCCAGCTCGGCCTGCTCGGAAGGGGTCAGCGGCGCATCATCGGGCGCGGTTTCGTCCAGCATTTCGGGCGGCACGCTGTCCGAGGCATCGGCGCTGCCCGCTTCTGGCACAAGCTCGGCCAAGGCTGGCATGACAAAGCGGAACCGCTGGACCAGCCCCATGCCCGGCACCGTGTCGGTCAGTTCCTCCTGCAGCCACACCTCGGCCCCCGAGGGGACGGGGATCAGGGTGCGCGCCGGCTCGGCCGCAAGCGCAGCCGTGGCCGCAGCGGACAGGATTGCGGCCGAGATCGGGATCACGGGCGCTCCACCAGGGTTGCAGGTTGACACCGACACATGCCTAGAGCGGGATATTGTCGTGCTTCTTCCAGGGGTTCGACATCTGCTTGCCGCGCAGGCCGGCAAGCGCGCGCGCCACGCGCCGGCGGGTCGATCGGGGCTGGATCACCTCGTCGATGAAGCCCTTTTCGGCGGCGACGAAGGGATTGGCGAAACGTTCCTCGTAATCCCTGGTGCGCGCCGCGATCTTTTCGGCATCGCCCAACTCGCCCCGATACAGGATCTCGACCGCGCCCTTGGCGCCCATGACGGCGATTTCCGCGGTCGGCCAGGCATAGTTGAAATCGCCCCGCAGATGCTTGGAGGCCATGACATCATAGGCCCCGCCATAGGCCTTGCGGGTAATGACCGTGACCTTGGGCACCGTCGCCTCGCCATAGGCGAACAGAAGTTTCGCCCCGTGCTTGATGACGCCGCCATATTCCTGCGCCGTGCCGGGCAGAAAGCCGGGCACGTCCACCAACGTCAGGATCGGGATGTTGAAGGCGTCGCAGAACCGCACGAAGCGCGCGGCCTTGCGGCTGGAATCGATGTCCAGCACCCCTGCCAGCACCATCGGCTGGTTGGCGACCACGCCGACCGTCTGGCCTTCGATCCGGACAAAGCCGATGATGATGTTGCCGGCGAAATCGCGCTGGATTTCGTAGAAATCCCCCTCGTCAGCAATCTTGGCGATCAGCTCCTGCATGTCATAGGGCTGGTTGGGATTGTCGGGAACCAGCGTGTCGAGCGATTCCTCGATCCGCGCGGGATCGTCGAAGAAGGGGCGCGTCGGCGCCTTTTCGCGGTTGGACAGGGGCAGGAAATCGAACAGCCGCCGGATTTCGACCAGCGCCTCGACATCGTTTTCAAAGGCGCCGTCGGCGACCGAGGATTTCCTGGTATGGGTCGATGCGCCGCCCAGCTGTTCGGCCGTCACCACCTCGTTCGTCACCGTCTTGACCACGTCCGGGCCGGTCACGAACATGTAGGAGGTATCCTTAACCATGAAGATGAAGTCGGTCATGGCCGGCGAATAGACCGCGCCGCCCGCGCAGGGGCCCATGATGACGGAAATCTGCGGGATCACGCCCGAGGCAAGGACATTGCGCTGGAACACGTCGGCATAGCCCGCAAGGCTGGCGACGCCTTCCTGGATGCGGGCGCCGCCCGAATCATTCAGACCGATGACAGGCGCCCCGTTCTGCATCGCCATGTCCATGATCTTGCAGATCTTCTGCGCATGGGTTTCCGACAGGCTGCCGCCGAAGACGGTGAAATCCTGGCTGAAGACATAAACCATGCGGCCGTTGATCGTGCCCCAGCCGGTCACGACGCCGTCGCCATAGGGGCGGTCGTCCTCCATCCCGAAATCGGTCGAGCGATGGCGCACGAACATGTCGAACTCTTCGAAGGACCCCTCGTCCAGCAGCACGTCCAGCCTTTCGCGCGCCGTCAGCTTGCCGCGCGCGTGCTGTGCGTCGATGCGCCGCTGCCCGCCGCCAAGGCGCGCCTGCATGCGCCGTTCTTCGAGCTGTCCGTTGATGTCCTTCATCATTCCCTCCGTCCCGCGTCGGATGCACAATAGGGTCGCTCTGCGCCGCAGCAAAGCGGAAACACACGGTCGGCGCGGCGCGCCCTTGACCTTGGTACGGACCGGGGCCATGCCCTGCGGAATGGGACTGACGATCGATCTTGCGGCGCTGGCCGCGAACTGGCGGGCGCTGGCCGCCCGCGCCCCTGGCGCTCGGCCGGGCGCGGTGGTCAAGGCCGATGCCTACGGCCTGGGCGCGGCGCAGGTCGCGCCGGCGCTGCATGCCGCAGGCGCACGGGATTTCTTTGTCGCCCAGGCCGCCGAGGGGCGGGCCATCCGGCCGCTGCTGCCGGGCGATGCCCGCATCTTCGTGCTGTCGGGGCACATGCCGGGCGAGGGGCTGGACGGGCTGATCCCGGTGCTCAACAGTGCCCCGCAGTTCTTTCGCGATCGCGCGCTGCGACCGCGCGGCGATTTTGCGATCCAGCTTGACACCGGCATGAACCGGCTGGGCCTTGAGCCGGCCGAATGGGCGGCGATCCGGGCCGAGGCGCTGGCCGCCCCCACATCGGCCGGGCGCGGCCCTTCGCTGGTCATGTCGCATCTGGCCTGCGCGGATGAGCCGGGCCATCCGGCCAATGCCGCGCAGCTGCGGGCCTTCCGCGCGATGACGGAAGGGGTATCCGCGCCACTGTCGCTGTCGGCCACGGGGGGCGTGCTGCTGGGGCGCGACTATCACTTTTGCGTGACCCGCCCCGGCATCGGTCTTTATGGCGGTGAGCCTTTCGCAGACGCGCGCCCCGTGGTCACGCTTTCGCTTGATGTCATTCAGGCGCGCTGGGTCGATCCGGGCGAGACGGTCGGTTACGGCTGCGCCTGGACCGCGCCGCGCCGCTCGCGCATCGCCACGCTTTCGGCGGGTTATGCCGACGGGCTGCTGCGGGCGCTGGGGGGCAAGCCGGTGATGCTGTGGGCCGCAGGGGCCGCGGCGCCGATGGTCGGGCGGGTATCGATGGATCTGATCACCGTGGACGTGACCGATCTGCCGGAGCTGCCGGACGAAATGGAAATCATCAATGCCGCGCAGGGCGTCGATGCGCTGGCGGCTCTGGCCGGGACGATCGGCTACGAGATCCTGACCGCGCTCGGCCCGCGCTATCGGCGCGACTATCTGCCGGGGTAGGGGAATGAGGCTCGCTTTGTCCTTGCCGTCTGGCCGGCGCTGGCCGGACAAGGGGCGCCCTGGCGCGCGGGGCGGCTGCCGGCAGGCCCTTACGGATACGCCCGCCGTGCTGACCGGAACCGGGCTGTGTTCCCAATATTCATGCGCTGCGCCTTGCGCCGGCCGGTACGCCTTGGCCCGGCTGCCATGATCCGCGCCCCGATCCGGGCAGTCGGGCGGGTGGCGATCGCGCTGGTCGCGGGGGTCGGGCGCGCCGCGATCTTTGCCGCGCGGGCGCTGGCCAGCCCCGGCTTTCGCCCCGTCCTGCTGGCCGAACAGCTTTTGCGAATCGGCTGGCTGTCGCTGCCCGTCGTGGGGCTGACCGCCCTGTTCACGGGTGCCGCCCTTGCCCTCCAGATCAATGCGGGGGGCGAGCGCTTTCAGGCCGGCGATGTTGTTCCGGCTGTCGTGGCCATAGGCATGGTGCGCGAACTCGGCCCCGTGCTGGGCGGGCTGATGGTGGCGGCGCGCGTTGCCTCGTCGATCGCGGCCGAGATCGGCTCGATGCGGGTGAGCGAGCAGATCGATGCGCTGGTGACGCTGTCGACCGATCCTGTCGGCTGGCTGGTCACGCCACGGCTGTGGGCGGCGATCCTGTCGGTGCCGCTGCTGGTCGGGGTCGGCGACGCCATCGGGATCATGGGCGGCTGGCTGGTCGGCACCAGCACGCTTGGCTTTACCTCGCAGGCCTATCTGGCCAGTTCCTGGGCCTATCTGGAAAGCTGGGACGTGCTGTCGGGGCTGGTCAAGGGCGCGGCCTTCGGCGCCATCGTGGCGCTGTGCGGCTGCTGGTTCGGCCTGCATGCGGGCCGGGGGGCCGAAGGGGTGGGGCGCGCCGCCACCAGCGCGGTGGTCGCCGCATCGGTGGCCATCCTTGCGGCGAACTTTGCCATGACGGGGCTGTTTTTCACATGAGCGTCCCGGTCATCGAGGCGCGGGGGCTGGTCAAGTCATTTGCGGGGCGGCGGGTGCTGGACGGGCTGGACCTGACGGCCCGGCAGGGGGAAAGCCTTGTCATCATCGGCGGCTCGGGCACCGGCAAGTCGGTGCTGCTGCGATGCATCCTGGGGCTGGACCAGCCCGATGCCGGCGCGGTGCGCCTGAACGGCGCGCCGGCCGGGCGCGCGGCCAGGGCCGCGTTCCTGCGCGATTTCGGGATGCTGTTCCAGAACGCCGCCCTGTTCGACAGCCTGCCTGTCTGGCGCAATGTCGCCTTTCGCCTGCTGGAGGCCATGCCGCGCGCGGCCGCGCGCGCGCGCGCGCTGGACAAGCTGTCCCGCGTCGGCCTTGGTCCCGAGATCGCCGACCGGATGCCGGCCGAGCTGTCGGGCGGAATGCGCAAGCGCGTCGGCCTGGCCCGCGCCATCGCCGCTGATCCGCGGGTGATCTTTTTCGACGAGCCGACGACCGGGCTTGATCCCCGCCGGGCCGCTGGCATCAACCGCCTGATCCGCAGCATCGTCACCGAGACGGGCGCAACCGCAGTCACCATCACCCATGACATGACCAGCGTGCGCGCCATCGCCGACCGGGTGGCCATGCTGGCCGAGGGGCGCATCGTCTGGCAGGGCACCGTCGCGCAGATGGACGATGCCGCCGATGAACGGCTGCGCGCCTTTGTCGAGGGGCACCCGCTTGACTGACCGGAACGGCGGGGGCAGGCGCGGCGTTCCCCTGCAGCCTCAAAGGGCCTGACGCATGCGCGCCTTGCTTGCCATCGGCCCCCACGCTTGCAACATGGAACCGAACCCACCCGAAAGGAATCCGCTTCCTTGGCTCTCAGCCCGACGACATCCTCCGCCTCCTCCTCTGCCGGTGCCGCTGGCGAGACATTGCTGGAATTTCCCGACAACCGCCTTCTGATCGCACTCTGCGGTCCCCATGATCGCCATCTTGCGCGGATCGAGCAGGCCATGGGCGTCCATGTCCTGCGGCGCGGGAACCTGCTGGCGGTTGTCGGCCCGGCCGAGGCCCAGGAGGATGCCGCCCGCATTCTGCGCGGTCTTTACGGCAGGCTGGAACAGGGCCGCCCGGTCGAGCTGGCCGAGGTCGATGCGGCGCTGCGGATGGGCCTTCAGCCCGAAACGGTGGCCGCCAGCCCCGCCGAGCAGCTTGAGATGTTCCGCCACGGGCCGATCGAGCTGCGCACCCGCAAGAAGGCGGTCGAGCCGCGCACCGAGGCGCAGAAGGATTATGTCCGCGCCCTGTTTGCCAACGAGCTGGCCTTCGGCATCGGCCCGGCGGGCACGGGCAAGACCTATCTGGCCGTCGCCGTGGGCGTGACCATGCTGATCGGCGGACATGTGGACAGGATCGTCCTGTCGCGCCCCGCGGTCGAGGCGGGCGAGCGGCTGGGCTTTCTGCCGGGCGACATGAAGGACAAGGTCGATCCCTACATGCAGCCGCTGTATGATGCGCTGAACGATTTTCTGCCCGCCAAGCAGATGCAGAAGCTGATCGAGGAAAAACGCATCGAGATCGCGCCGCTCGCCTTCATGCGCGGGCGCACCCTGTCGAACGCCTTTGTCGTGCTGG
Organism: Paracoccus contaminans; assembly: GCF_002105555.1. Taxonomy (NCBI): domain Bacteria; kingdom Pseudomonadati; phylum Pseudomonadota; class Alphaproteobacteria; order Rhodobacterales; family Paracoccaceae; genus Paracoccus; species Paracoccus contaminans. The sequence continues at coordinate 2,851,293 of NZ_CP020612.1, read as the reverse complement.
ACGAGGCGCAGAACGCCACCACCATGCAGATGAAGATGTTCCTGACCCGTCTGGGCGAAGGCTCGCGCATGGTCGTCACGGGGGACCGGACGCAGGTGGACCTGCCGCGCGGCGTGCAGTCGGGCCTGCGCGATGCGGAACGCATCCTTGCCGGCGTGCCCGGCATCTCGTTCAGCTATTTCACCGCGTCCGACGTGGTGCGCCACCCGCTGGTCGCCCGGATCATCCACGCCTATGACGCCGCGGGCGAGGCGGCCCATGGGCGCGAGGCCAGCGCAGCGGGGGGCGCAACGCAGGGGGCCGCGCCGGGGCAGGACCGGGCTGCCCCCGGCCCCGAGGCGCCGCAATGACCATGCCGCCCGCCTCCGCCGGCTTGGGGACTGTCTCGGACCCTGTCGATCTGGTGATCGAGGATGAACGCTGGCTTGACGCCGATCTGGGCGGCATCGCCGCGCGGGCGGCGCAGGCCACGGTCAGGCATCTTGGCATCGACCCGGTCGAGATCGTCGTCATGGGCTGCGACGATGCCCGCATCAGCGCCCTGAACGAACATTTCCGCGGCAAGCCGCGCCCGACCAATGTGCTCAGTTGGCCCGCGGTCGAGCCGCCCCCCCGCCCGCCGGGCGCCGTCCCTGTCCCGCCCGAGGGCGAGCTGGGCGACATCGCGATCAGCTATGACACCTGCGCGGCCGAAGCCGCCGCGCAGGGAAAGCCCTTTGCCGATCACGTCACGCATCTTGTGGTTCACGCGATCCTGCATCTGGCCGGTTATGACCACGAAGCCGACGCCGACGCCGAGACCATGGAGGATGCCGAGCGTTCGATCCTTGCCGGGCTGGGCATCCCCGATCCCTATCGCGAGATCCGATCGTGACGAACGAATCACAGACACGCCGCGGGGCCGATCAGGCCGCCGATCCCGCTGCGGTCCAGCCCCCTGCCAGTTGGGCCGATGGCACCGGCAGCGAGGGACGCGATCTGCCCCTTTTGCGCGGCTTTCTGGGGCGCATCCTGAAAAGCCTGGCCCCGGCGGGTGCGGCAGGCGACGACGAGCCCCCCGATTCGATGATGGAGGCCGCGACATCCGCCGCCGCACCCTCGATCCTCAACCTGCGGCGCAAGACGGTCGATGATGTCGCGGTGACCAAGACCGACATCGTTGCCGTGCCGGTGACGGTCAGTCTGCCTGAGCTGGTCGAGGTGTTCCGCGAGCACGGCTATTCGCGCCTGCCGGTGTTCCGGGGTGATCTGGACCAGCCGCTGGGCCTTGTGCTGTTCAAGGATCTGGCGATGAAGCACGGCTTTGCGGCCAAGGGCCCGGTGCCGCGATTCGCGCTGCGCCCGCTGCTCAGGCCGCTGCTGTATGTGCCGGGGTCCATGCCGATCGGCGCGCTGCTCCAGCAGATGCAGCAAAAGCGCATCCACATGGCGCTGGTCATCGACGAATATGGCGGCGTGGACGGGCTGGTGACGCTCGAGGATCTGGTCGAACAGGTCATCGGCGCCATCGACGATGAACATGACGAAGGCGAGGAAGGGCTGTGGGTCAAGGAACGGCCCGGCCAGTGGCTGATCCTGTCGCGCGCGCCCATCGCGCAGGTGGAACAGGAAATCGGCGTCAAGCTCGTCTCAGGGATCTACGAGGAAGAAATCGACACGCTGGGCGGCCTGATCTTCATGCTCGCTGGCCGCGTCCCTGCCCAGGGTGAGATTGTGACCGACGACAGCGGCGTGCAGTTCGAGATCATTGACGCCGATGCACGCCGCATCAAGCGCGTGCGCGCCCGGCTGCCCGACATGGAACCGCCCAAGGCCGGATAGGCCGGCAGACCGGCGGCAGGGCGTTTGCAGCCGCCAGGGCGGGACAGGGGCGGGCAGGCATGGCGAGGACCATGGCCCCGCGATGATGGGGCCGCCCGTGCCTAGTCCGTCACCCCGCGGCGGTCGTATTGCGCGCGGGCGATGCTGGCGGTGGCCTTGCCCCAATCGCTGGCGCGGGTGCGGGCCTGGTGGAGGCGATAGGCCTCGATATCGGCAAAGCGTTCGGCAATGTCGAACACCAGGGGCTCGTCTGTCTGTCGCAGGTCAAACTGCAGGCAGCCCGGTTCGGCCCGGCTTGCCTCGACATGGGCAGGGGCGTGATCCAGCACCGCCATCATCTCGGCCATGTCCCGGCACATGAGGCGGAGGGTCAGCGAAACCTGCCCCTCGGCCCGCGCCGCATGCGGGTCAGTCAAGCCGGGGCCGGAAGGGCAGCAGCCGCAGCCGGGCGGATGGTCATGCATGGCAAGCCTCGGGCGTGATGGAACAGCGGGACGGAAGGCGCCCCGGCCCATGGCAGGGACAGGGCCGCCGGTGCGGCATATCATGACGGGGGCGGTGCCCTGCAAGGCCTTCGCGCTACCCGGTTGCAGGACAGCGGGCCAGGACAGCGGGCGGTGCCTTGGCGCCGCCCTTGCCGCTCGGCGGGCGGGCGTCGCCCCGGCGCGGCGCGCTGCGGGCCGGGGACAGCGCCCCGCATCCGCCCTGGCGGCCGCGCGCCGGGGGTGCCTTTTCGCAGGCCGGTCCAGCCGGCCTTGCCGCCTGTTCCCTTCAGGGCACGTCCACGCGGACGACGACCGACATGCCGGGGCGCAGATATTCCGACATTTCCTGCCCCGGATCGATCGAGATGCGGACCGGCAGGCGCTGGGCCACCTTGGTGAAATTACCGGTCGCGTTGGTGGCATTGATCAGGCTGAATTCGGACGCGGTCGCGGGGGAAAACGCCTCGACCCGGCCGGTGAATTCACGGTGCTGCATCGCATCCACCGTGAACCGGGCGACCTGGCCCAGCCGCATTCCGTGCAAACTGGTTTCCTTGAAGTTGGCGATGACCCACACATCGGGACCGACCAGCGCCGCCAGCGCGCTGCCGGCCGTGACATACTGGCCCTTGCGCGCGCCGATCTGGCCAAGGCGGCCATCCTCGGGCGCGCGGATGACGGTATTTTCCAGATCGATGGCGGCCAGTTCAACCGCCGCCTGCGCGGCCGCGATATCGGCGCGCCTTGCATCCAGGGCCACGCGGGCGCTGCGCACATCCTCTTTCGCGGTGGCCAGCGCCGCCTGCGCCTGCGCAACGCCGGCCTGGGCTTGGCTCAGTGCCGCGCCCGAGGCCTCGGCGGTGCTTTCCGCCGCGATGCCCCGCTTGCGCAGGGCCGAGGTGCGGTCCGCCGTGGATTGCGCCGTATCGGCCGCGGCACGGGCCGAGATCAGCGCCGCCTCGCGCGCGCCCACGACCGCCTCGGCCGATACGACCGACTGTTCCCCGATCGCCAGCGCCGCTTGCGCGCCTGCGAGAGAGGCGCGCGCCTGTTCCACCCTTTGGCGCGGCTGGCGGTCATCGAGGCGGACGATCACGTCCCCCTTGTGGACCGTCTGGAAATCCGTGACCTCGACCACGGCGACATAGCCCGCGACCTGCGGCGCAAGCGACGTAATCCGGCCGCGGACATAGGCGTTCTCGGTTGCGGGCACGGCCGCCTCGAACGGGGGCAGATGCCAGGCGTAAAGGATCACCAGGACGCCCACGACGCCGATCGCGGCGACGATGATGGTGGAGAGGATCTTGCGATTCATGAGGAGCTTGCCGGTGGGGGAACGGGTTTGACGGCCGCGGAACCCGCCAGGTGGTCACGCGTCCAGTGAAGGAGCAGCAGCGCGATCGCGCCGCAGGCCCCCAGGAAGGTTGCAAGGAAGGCGTCGTTGTAGGCCAGGACATAGGCCTGCTGCGACGCCTCCTGCGCGATCTGCGAGACGGCCTGGGCGCGCCGCGCCGCGCTGTCGGGTATCGAGGCGGCCAGGGCCTGCACCCGCTGGCCGATGGCTGCCTGCACCGTCCAGGATGTCTGGGACAGCTGATCGGAAAGCGCATGCAGGTGATAAGCCTGCCGGGTGTTGATGAAGGTGGTGAAGATGCCGCTGCCCAGCGTGCCGCCGATGGCCTGCGTCGTCAGGAACACGATGATGAACGACAAGATGTAGTTCGGCCCCTTGGACAGCGCCTGCAGCAGCCCGGCCATCATGGCCGGCGGCAGGAACAGCGCCCCGGCAAAGGCGATCAGCGACTGGCTGGCGATCAGCTGCGCCGGCCGCGTGTCGATGGTCGAGTGGCTGTCCAGATAGGCCCCGGCGGCGATCAGCAGCAAGGCTGCCAGGTGGATCTGCGATTCCCGGCCCGGCTTGATGACAAGGGAACAGGCCATCCCCCCCAGCATGGATGCCGCAACTATGGCGGCGAACAGCGGCACCATCTGGTCAGGCGACAGGCCCAAGGCCTGGAACATCCGCGGCGCGCCCGCCGCCTGCTCGGACAGCAGCAGGCGGAACAGCAGCAGCGCGCCCGTCAGGTGCAGCACGGGCGCGGTCAGCAGCCAGCGGATATCGATCAGCGGGGCGCTGCGGTTCAGCTCGATCGCCGCGGCGGCCGCAAGCGCCGCAACCGCGCAGGCCATGAGAATGCCCGTCCAGCTCGCCTCGGTCCACCAGTAGGTCGGCCCCTGTGTGAAGGCCGCCGTCAGCCCGCCAACGCCGATGGCGATCAGCACGAAGCTGACCAGATCCAGCGGGGCGATCACGTTCTGGCGCGGCATCGGGTTCAGCGGCAGCAGGAACACCAGCGCCAGCGAGGCAAGCGCCATTCCCAGGCTGACCAGGTGAAGCACCTGCCAGTCGCCGTCCCCCATCAGCAGGGGCGCCAGCGCGCGGGCCAGCGGGCTGCCCACCATGATGAAGGTCAGCACAAGGGGCAGGCCCAGGCGCATCTTCATCTGCGGCGACAGCCCTTCGAGCATGTATAGAAACGCCAGCGTGGACAGCGGGGCCGAGGTGATCCCCGCCAGCACCTGCACGGTGATCGCCGATCGCAGATCCTGGCTGAACAGGCTCAGGATCGTGACCAGCACATGGGCAAGGATGCCGATTTCGGTAAAGCGGCGCAGGCCATACTGGGTGCGGATCTTGATCAGCAGGATCGGCAGCGCCGTCTTGGGGATCATGAAGGCGACGACGAGCCAGCTTGCCTGTGTGGTGGTCGCCCCGATCTGTCCGGCAATCTGCCCCAGCACCGCCGATGTCCAGCCCTGGGCCAGCCCCTGCGTCAGCGCGATGAACATGGATGTCGCCATATAGGCCGCAATCCGGTGCCGCGCCATTGCGGGCGCCTGTGCAGCCGCAGCGGCGCCGGCGGCAGGCGCCGGGGCCTGGGCCGGGGCCTGGGCCTGGGCCGGGGGAGGGGCAGCCCCCTCGCCGGGCCGGGCGGTCGCGGCGCGCGCCTTGTTCATTTACCCGGTCCCCCGCGCAGGTTCTCCTCCATCCGCTGCAGGACGGCGGCGGTAATGGCCAGATCGCCGGGGTCGATTCCCCGCACCGACACCGCCTCAAGCTGGTCGCGCAGCCGCAGCAGGTCCAGCGCCTCGCCGGCAGGGGTCGCCATCACCGCCCGCTTGCGCCGGTCGCCGTCCACGGAACCGCGCCGGATCAATCCGGCGCGTTCAAGGGCGTCAAGATGGCGCTTCATCGTAGGCGGCTCGATCCGGGTCTCATCGGCAAGCTCCACCTGAGTTGCGCCGGGACAGGCAAGCGCAGCGGCCAGCACACGCGCCTGGGCATAGGTCAACCCGCCTTTGGCATGGGCATCATAATAGGCGTGCATGGCGCGCAGCAACGGGGAAAGGCGGCTGAAGATCATGGCGGGCACCGGATAGTTGGTTAGCTACCTAACGAAATGCGCAGCCCGTTTCAACGGGTGCCGCGCTGGCGCAGGGCCGCAGATGCGGATGGCGGCGCAAGGGGCAGTGCCGCGCTCATTGCCGCAGCCGCATCCCTGGCATGGCTGCCGGCAGGCGCTGCCTTGCCCTTCAGCCCAGCATCTGGCTGACCAAGCGCAGATCCTCTGTCAGCTCGGCCAAAGCCTGCTCGGCGGCGGCCGGATCGGAGCGGCGCAGGATCAGCGAGGGATGCCAGGAAATCAGCACCGGACCGGACGGGGTCTGCTCGACCCGCCCCCGTCGCGCGGTCAGCCCGTTGCCCTTGCCAGTCAGCGCCCGCGCGGCGCTTGCCCCCAACGCGATGGTCAGCCTTGGCCGGACGAATTGCCGTTCCAGATCAAGCCACCAGCGGCAGGCCGCGATCTCGCCTGCATCGGGGTTTTGGTGCAGGCGGCGCTTGCCGCGCGGGACAAACTTGAAGTGCTTGACCGCGTTCGTCATCCAGGCGCCGGCGCGGTCCAGCCCGGCATCGGCCATCGCGCGGTCAAGAACCTGCCCGGCGGGGCCGACAAAGGGGCGGCCGGCCAGGTCTTCGTGATCGCCCGGCTGCTCGCCCACGATCATCAGCGGCGCATCCTCCGGCCCCTCGCCAAAGACGCTCTGCGTCGCGGCATGGCACAGATCGCAGCGCGTGCAGAGGGCGCAGGCGGCCCGCGCATCGGCCAGGCTTTCGATCTGCGCCGGCGGGCGCGGCATGGCGGCGCGATAGCGGTCGGTGATCGCGGCGGCGCGCAGGGGCGCATCCGTCGCGGCGGCCTCCTGCATGGCCCGCACCCGCCCTTCGGCTGCGTTCAGCATCGCCGGGATCTGGCCCGTTTCGGGCATGTTCTTCCAGTATTTCTTCGGCATGTGCTGGCGCATCGAGCCCAGCTTGATCCGCGCGGGGTTGAAGATGTTGGCGAAATAGGTCGCCCACAGCACCTCGGCCGCGTCGTCGGGCAGATCGGGCCGGGGGGCGCCGGGGGCAAGGGACAACTGCCCATCCTGCCACAGGGCCGACAGATCAGGCGTGTGGATCGCCCAGTCCATGTCGGCAAAGCGGCGGCAGAAGAAACCCGTATTCGCCTCGATGATGCGGTGGTCGGGCTCGAACCAGGCGGCAAAGCGGCGGCGCGGCCCGGCGGCGGGCAACTCGCGAAAGCGGACAAAGGCGCGCATCTTGTGGATGTCGCGGGCCACCGCCTTGTCCAGCGCCCCAAGGCGCCGCACCAGCGGATCGGCCTCATCCGCCAGCAGCCCGCGCCGATCCTGCAGCGCCAGCAGCGCGGCATAGAGCAGCGAGGCCCCCGCAGCATCGCGGTGCAGGACGACCCGCTGCGCCAGTTCAAGAAACCCGCGCGGGACAGCAACCGCGCGCCCCGTTCCGGGGGGCAGCGGCGCGCTGTCGAACAGCAGGGGCGCGGCCGCGCCCTCGAACGTCCAGTCCACCTCGGCGGCGGGCACCCGGTGGGCGGCCAGCGGTCTGGCCGCATCGCGCCAGGCTGCGAAGATCCCTGTTTCCGGCAGGACGACGCGGTGCATCAGAACAGGCTGAGCTGTTCGGGGGGCGGGGCAAAGCGGGCGCGCAGGCCCTCGCTGTCGGTCAGCCCGCCGGGGGACCAGCCGGGCACCGTGACGAAAGGCCGGGCGCGCGTCATCAGCGCCCCGATCCGCACCAGATCGTCCCAGCCCAGCGTGCGGTGCCGCCGCGCCGAGAGGATGCGATCGACGGTGCGCGTGCCGAAACCCGGCACCCGCAGCAGCATCTCGCGCCCGGCCCGGTTCACGTCCACGGGAAACTGCGCCCGGTTGGCCAGCGCCCAGCCCAGCTTGGGATCGACCGCCAGATCCAGCATCCCCTGCGGCGTGGCCGAGGCGATCTCGTCCGCCTCGAAGCCATAGAACCGCATCAGCCAGTCGGCCTGATACAGCCGGTGTTCGCGCAGCAAGGGCGGGCGCACCAACGGCAGGACGGACGAGCTGTCGGGGATGGGCGAGAAGGCCGAATAATACACCCGCCTCAGCCCATAGCCCGCATAAAGCCGCGCCGAGGTCGTCAGGATCGCCGCATCATTGGCATCATCGGCGCCCACGATCATCTGCGTCGATTGCCCTGCGGGCGCAAAGCGGGCAGGGCGCTTGCCGCTGTGGCTGCGTTCCCGGCTGGCCTCGTGCCCGCCCTTGACGCGCGCCATCGCGGTGCGGATCGTTTCGGGCCGCTTTTCGGGGGCAAGCGCGCGGATCGAGGCATCCTGCGGCAGTTCGATGTTGATCGACAGCCGGTCCGCATAGAGCCCCGCCGCATCGATCAGTTCGGGCGCGGCGTCGGGGATGGTCTTGAGGTGGATGTAGCCCTTGAACCCGTGATCCTGCCGCAGTGTGCGGGCGATGCGCACCATGTCCGCCATGGTCTGGTCGGGGCTGCGGATGATGCCCGATGACAGGAACAGCCCCTCGATATAGTTGCGCCTGTAGAACTCCAGCGTCAGGCTGACGACTTCCTCGACCGAAAAGCGCGCCCGTTCGACATTCGAGCTGACCCGGTTCACGCAATAGGCGCAGTCGAAGATGCAGAAATTGGTCATCAGGATCTTCAGCAGGCTGATGCAGCGCCCGTCCGGGGTATAGGCGTGGCAGATGCCCGATCCCTCGGTCGATCCCAGCCCGCCCTTGCGCGAATCGCGCCGTGTCGTTCCGCTGGATGCGCAGGACGCGTCGTATTTGGCCGCATCCGACAGGATGGCAAGCTTGCGGGCAAGATCAGGCTTCATGGATAACGCTTAGCCTTGTCGCTGTGAACATAATACGAACTTAAGGATGGTCAGGCCCCGATGGAAGGGAACGGGCCAAGCCGCTCAGCGGTTGCAACGCTGCGGAACCCGAGCGCCGGGACGGCGGTTGGCTTGGCGATGACCGCCCCGTTTTCCCAGCCCTTGTCCCTGAGGCAGCCTTCCATGCCCGCTGCGGCATGTCTGGACGAGACGGACTTTCCCTTGCCGGGTCCGGCTTGCTGCCTGTGTGTGATCACCGAGGTCGAGGGGCCGTCCTACCGGCCTTTGGGCGCGGCCATGACTGTCGATGCGGCAGGGATGCGGCGGGGCACCCTGTCATCGGGCTGCATCGAGGCGGATGTCGCGCTGCACGCCGGGCGCGCCTTGGCCGACGGGAAGGTGCGGCAGCTGCGATACGGGCGCGGGTCGCGGGCCGCCGATCTGGAGCTGCCCTGCGGGGGCGGCTTGCAGATCACGCTGTTTCCGGCACCGGACCCAAGGGTGATCGCCGCCGCGCGATCGCGGCTGGCCGCGCGTGAGCCGGCATTTTTCCTGATCGGCGGGTCCGGGCTGATCGCCCCGGATGATCCGCTTGCCCAAGGCGCAACCGCGGCGCCGTCGGGGGCCGGGCTGCTGGCCGTCACGCTGCTGCCGCGGCTGAGGCTGCTGATCCTGGGGCGGGGGCCAGAGCCGCTGGCGCTGTTCCGCATGGCCCGTGCCGCCGGGATCGCAACCCGATACTACAGCGCCGATCCGCAGGTGCCGCCCGAGGCGCTGGCGCTGTCGGGCAAAGGCTGGCCGGCGGGGGCGCGGCTGGATGCGCGCACCGCCGTCGCGCTGTTCTTTCACGATCACGACCGGGAACCCCCGCTGCTGGCCGCCGCCCTTGACAGCCCGGCCTTTTATGTCGGGGCGCTGGGCAGCGCCCGCGCTCATGCGATGCGGGTGGCGGCGCTTGCCGAAACGGGGGTGGCGCAGGATCGCATCGCGCGGCTGGCGCAGCCTTTCGGCATCGTGCCCCATGCGCGCGAGCCGGTGGCGATCGCGGCGGGCGTTCTGGCCCAGGTGCTGGCCGATGCAAGGCTTGGCTGAGCGGCTGGCGGTGATCGTTCTGGCTGCCGGCGCCTCGCGCCGGTTCGGGGCGGCCGACAAGCTGCTGGAGCCGCTCGGCGGGCGTCCCCTGGCCGCCCATGCCTTTGCGCTGGCAGGCGCCTGCGGCGCAGGCGCGGCCATCGCGGTGACGGCACGGGACGGTGTGGCCGATCTTGCCCGGGCGGCGGGCCTGGTATCCGTGTCGGTCCCGCCGGGGGGCGATCAGTCGGCCAGCGTGCGGGCCGGGCTGGCGGCCTTGCCGGCACAGGTCGATGCGGTGCTGTTCATGCTGGCCGACATGCCCTGGCTGCGCGCCGAGGATCTGGCGGCGCTGCTGGATCTGGGCGCCCCGGCCTGCGCGCGGGATGGCGCCGTGCGCATGCCCCCCGCGCTGCTGCCGCGGGCATGGTGCGAGGCTGCCCCCCTTTCAGGAGACAGCGGACTGCGCCCGCTGCTGGCGCGCATCGCGCCCGATCGCTGCCTTGACCGGCCCTCCGGGCGGCTGCGCGATGTGGACAGGCCGTCGGACCTGTTCCCGGCGCAGGGCTAGTTTCCTGCCGCCATAACGGAACTGCCGGGCCTGCTGGCCTGTTTCCTGAGACCCCAAGCCAGCCGAAAGAGCCAGTCCATGGACCTGACACTGACCATCAATGGCGAACGCCGCAGCCTGACGGTGGATGACCCGCGCGTGACGCTGCTGGATGCCCTGCGCCAGCATCTCGACCTGACCGGGACCAAGAAGGGCTGTGACCACGGGCAGTGCGGCGCCTGCACGGTGATGCTGAACGGCCGGCGCATCAACAGCTGCCTGACCTTGGCCGTCATGCACGAGGGCGACGAGATCACCACGATCGAGGGGATCGGCCGGCCGGGCGGCCTGTCGCCGATGCAGGATGCCTTTGTCCGCCATGACGGCTTTCAATGCGGCTATTGCACCCCCGGCCAGATCGTCTCGGCCACCGCCATGCTGGAGGAGGCGCGGCAGGGCTGGCCCAGCTATGTTAGCGACGATCTGGAACGGGGCGGCGATCTGTCGGACGAGGAAATCCGCGAGCGCATGTCGGGCAATCTGTGCCGCTGCTCATGCTATCCCAATATCGTGGACGCCATTCGCGACACGGCGGAGGCTGCGGCATGAGGCCCTTTACCTACAGCCGGGCCGCCGACCCGGCCGCGGCCCTTGCCAGCGCCGGGCGCTTCATCGCCGGGGGCACCAATCTGCTGGACCTGATGAAGCTGCAGGTGGAAACGCCCGATGCGCTGATCGACATCAACCATATCGGCCTCGACCGGATCGAGCCCGAGGGCGAGGGCCTGCGCATCGGCGCGCTGGTGCGCAATGCCGACCTTGCCGCCGATCCGCGCGTGCGCAGGGACTGGCCGCTGTTGTCGCGGGCGCTGCTGGCCGGGGCCAGCGGGCAGTTGCGCAACCGTGCCACCACGGGCGGCAACCTGATGCAGCGCACCCGCTGCCCCTATTTCTATGACCTTGATACGCCCTGCAACAAGCGTGCGCCGGGCAGCGGCTGTTCGGCCAAGGGCGGGTTCAACCGCAACCTTGCGATCCTGGGCTGGTCGGATGCCTGCATCGCGACCTATCCCGGCGACATGGCCGTGGCGCTGGCGGCGCTGGATGCGGAGGTGCATGTCGAAGGGCCCGCGGGCAAGCGCAGCCTGCCGGCGAGCGGCTTTCACCGCCTGCCGGGCGACAGTCCGGAACGCGACACCAATCTTGAGGACGGCGAGTTGATCACCGCCGTCACCCTGCCTGCGCCCACGGCTGGGCGGCAGATCTACCGCAAGGTGCGTGACCGGCGCTCTTATGCCTTCGCGCTTGTCTCGGTCGCAGCCGATGTGGTGATGGACGGCCCCCGGATCGGGCGCGCCGCGCTGGCGCTGGGCGGGGTGGCGGCAAGGCCATGGCGCGTGCCCGAGGCCGAGGCGATGCTGGCAGGGCAGGCACCTTCGGACGATCTGATGGGACGCTTTGCCGACCGGCTGCTGCAAGGGGCGCAGGGGCATGGCGACAACGATTTCAAGATTCCGCTGGCGCGGCGGACGGTCATTGCCGTCCTCAGGCAGGCTGTCAGCGCAGGGGACCGGACATGAGCGACATGATCGAGCTGAGCCAGCATCTGCGGATGAACGGCAAGGACGAGGAGAACCTGCTCGACCGCACGGTTCAGGGCGTCATCACCCGGCCCCTCGACCGGCCTGAGGGCCCGCTGAAGGTCAGCGGCACCGCGACCTATGCCGACGAGGATCATCCGCCCGGCACCGTTCATGGCTGGTTCGTCCGCGCGCCCATCGCCAAGGGCTGGGTCACGGGATTGAACACGGCAGAACTGCGCGCCATGCCCGGCGTGCTGGCCGTGATGCGTGATGATCGGCTGATCCACCATCCCGCCCAGGGCCAGCAGGGTTCGGCCCCGCCCCAGGGCCCGTCCGAGGTCACATATGCGGGCCAGCCCGTCGCCCTGGTGATCGCCGAGACGTTCGAGCAGGCCCGCAATGCCGCCCTGGCCGCCCGTTTGCAGCTGATCGACCAGTCCGACCGGGCCGTGCTGGCGGCGGACCCGTCAGACTACGAGACGCCCAAGGGCAAGCAGGCCGCGACCGGCGATCTGGACAAGGCGATGGCGGAAGCCGCCTTTACGCTGGATGAGCAATATTCCACCCCCTCGATGAGCCATTCGGCGATGGAGCCGCATGCCGCCGTGGCCTGGTGGGAGGATGGAAAGCTGACGCTGCGCGGCAGCTACCAGATGCTCAAGACCAATGTGGCCGAGCTTGCCGATGCCGTGGGGGTCAGCCCGAAAAAGGTGCGCATCCTGTCGCCCTATGTGGGGGGCGGCTTCGGCGGCAAGCTGGGCATCGGCCACGAAGGCGTGGGCGCGGCCATCGCCGCGCAGCGGCTGGGCCGGCCGGTGGCCATCGCGCTGCACCGCCGCAATGTCCATGAGGCGACGCATCGCCGGTCCGAAAGCCGCCAGCGCGTGCGCCTTGCCGCGGATGCCGAGGGGCGCCTGACCGGTCTGGGGCACGAGGCATGGGTTTCCTCGATGTTCGGCGACGATTTTTCCGAGCCGGTCACGCAGGCCACCCCCTTTACCTATGCGGGCGAGAACCGCGTCATCGGCCACCACGTCGCGCGGCTGAACCTGACCGCCCCCGGATCGATGCGCGCGCCCGGCGAGGCGATCGGTGTGCCGGTGATCGAGATGGCGATGGACGAGCTGGCCGAGCGGTCCGGCCTTGATCCGGTCGCGTTCCGCATCCGCAACATCCCCGACAAGGATCCCACCAGCGGCAAGCCCTTCAGCTCCAACCGGCTTGAGGATTGCCTGCGGCGCGGCGCCGAACGCTTCGGCTGGGCCGACCGCCCCCAGCCCGGCACCCGGCGCGAGGGCGAATGGCTGATCGGCATGGGCATGGCATCGGCGGTGCGGGTCAACATGCTGCAGAATTCCAAGGCGGCGGTGATCCTGCTGGCCGACGGCACGGCGCGGGTCGAAACCGACATGACCGACATCGGCACGGGCAGCTATGCCATCCTGACCCAGATCGCCGCCGAGGCGCTGGGCCTGCCGATGGAGCGCGTGACCACGGTGCTGGGCGACAGCGACCTGCCGCCGTCCTCGGGTTCGGGCGGGTCCTTCGGGGCGGCGTCCTCGGGCAGTTCGGTGCTGCTGGCGGCGCAGGCGCTGCGCAGGGAACTGGCGCGGCGCATGGACTGCGCGCCCGAAGACCTGACGCTGAAGGACGGGCACGCCATCGCCGCCAACCGCGCCCGTCCGCTGTCGGACGTGCTGGCCGGCGACAGCCTGCGCGCCGAGGGCGAGATCGACCGCGGCCTGAACGAAACGACGACCCGGCAGGCCAGCTGGGGCGCCCAGTTCGCCGAGGTCGCCGTCAGCACCGTCACGGGCGAGATCCGCCTGCGCCGCCTTTCGGCGGTGTTCGCCGCGGGCCGCATCCTGAACGAAAAGACCGCCCGGTCGCAATGCATCGGCGGGATGATCTTCGGCATCGGCTCGGCCCTGACCGAAGAGGTCGCCCATGATCCGCGCGACGGGCATTTCGTCAACCGCGACCTTGCCGAATACCACATCCCCGTGAACCTCGACGTGCCCCATATCGACATCGAGTTCCTCGACGACCGCGACCCCTATGCCAACCCGATGCAGGCCAAGGGCATCGGCGAACTGGCCTGTTGCGGCACCGCCGGGGCAATCGCCAATGCGGTGGCCAACGCGACCGGCAAGCGGTTCCGCGACCTGCCGATGACGCTGGACAAGGTTCTGGCGGCGCTGGACTGACCTTCGCCGCCGCCGGCAGCCCGCCCGCCCCTCGGCGGGCGACGACAAGCCGCTTGCCTGCGCGGCCCCGCTCTTTCATCCTTGCCCGCGGGAGGGGCCCGCTGGCCGGGCCGTCACGACACGGGGGGAACGGGATGAGCATCTATGGCCTTGCGCCGCGCAACGCCGCCGAAAGCCGCGTTCAGGGACCGGCCGACAGGCCGCTGCGCCAGGAAACCATTGCCGGCCTGCTGGCTGCGGCGGTGGCCGATCATGGCGAGCGGGAGGCGCTGGTCTTTGTCGAACACGGGGTTCGCCTGACCTATGCGGAGTTCGGAGCCGCGGTGGACAGGCTGGCGACGGGGCTGCTGAACCTTGGCATCTCGCGCGGGGACAGGGTGGGCATCTGGTCACCGAACCGGCCCGAATGGGTGCTGACGCAGTTCGCCACCGTGCGGATCGGGGCGATCCTCGTCAACGTCAACCCCGCCTATCGGGTCGGAGAGCTGGAATATGCCCTGCGCCATGTCGGGGTGCGCTGCCTGATCCTGGCGGAAAGCTTCAAGAAGTCGAACTATGTCAGCATGATCCAGCATGTCGCGCCCGAGCTGATGTTTTCGGCCCCCGGCGCGCTGATGGCGGCGAACCTGCCCGATCTGCGCATCGTTGTGCGGATGGGCGACAGCCGCTCGACCCCCGGCATCCTGAACTTTGCAGAAATCGCCGACACCCCGGCCGACCCCGCCCGGCTGGATGCGATCACCCGCACGCTGCACCGCGATGACGCGATCAACATCCAGTTCACCTCGGGCACGACAGGCCTGCCCAAGGGCGCGACGCTCAGCCACATGAATCTGGTCAACAACGGGCATTTCGTCACCGCGACCATCGCGCTGGGGCCTGAGGACCGCCTGTGCATCCCGGTGCCGCTGTATCACTGCTTCGGAATGGGGATGGGCGTTCTGGGCTGCGTCAGCAAGGGCGCGACGATGGTCTTTCCGGGCGAGGGGTTTGACCCGGACGTGACGCTGAACGCCGTTGCGGACGAACGCTGCACCGCGCTTTACGGCGTGCCGACGATGTTTTCGGCAATGCTCGATTCGGCGGGCTTTGCCCATCACGATCTGTCCAGCCTGCGCACCGGGATCATGGCCGGATCGCCCTGTCCGATCGAGGTGATGAAGCGCGTCCAGCGCGACATGAACATGCGCGAGGTGACGATCGCCTATGGCATGACCGAGACCGCGCCCGTCTCGTTCCAGTCCCATATCGACGATCCGCTGGACAAGCGGGTGACGACCGTTGGCCGCATCCATCCGCATGTCGAGGTCAGGCTGGTGGATGGCGAGGGCCATACCGTGCCGGTGGGCATGCCGGGCGAGCTGCTGACGCGCGGCTATTCGGTGATGAAGGGTTACTGGGGCGAGCCCGCCCGCACCGCCGAGGCGATCGACGCCGATGGCTGGATGCATACGGGCGATCTGGCCACGCTGGATGCCGAGGGCTATTGCAACATCGTCGGCCGGGTCAAGGACATGCTGATCCGCGGCGGCGAGAACATCTATCCGCGCGAGGTCGAGGAATATCTGTTCCAGCATCCCGCCGTTCAGCTGGTGCAGGTGTTCGGCGTTCCTGACGAGCGTTATGGCGAGGAGGTCTGCGCCTGGGTCGTCCCCAAGCCCGGCGCCTCGCTCTGCGCGGACGAGCTGCGCGAATTCGCTGCCGCCCGCATGGCCCATTTCAAGGTGCCCCGCTATGTCCGCATCAAGGACGAGCTGCCCACGACCGTGACCGGCAAGGCGCAGAAGTTCATCATGCGCAAAGCCATGATGGAGGAACTCGGCCTGTCCGAGGCAAGCACGGCCTGAACCGGCTGACGGAAGGGCTTTTCGCAGGGCCAAGGCGGCCGATTATCGCGGGTGATTTAGCTCGGCCCGGCGCGTCTTGCCGGCGTGACCCTTGGCCGGGCAGGGCTGCTGCCGGCATCGCCGCGCCGGGGGCGGCCGCGGTGATGACCGCGCTGGCAATCATCATGGCGGCGTTGCCGGCCTGCGTGTTCCAGCCTCGCTCTATGTGCTTGGTGCTCGCCCCCTGCGGCTTTGTTGCGGTGCGATCAGGGGGCTGGTGCTGGCCTGGGGACGATCCGACGATGGCAGGGCAAGGCTGCGGCCCGACAGGGATGCGCCGGCTGGCCGCGAGGCTGCGGCGTGATCCCCCTCGCCGCCGGGATCGAGACGGGCCTTCTCACCGCCCGGCGCAGCGTCGGGATGATTTCCGCCTGTGGCGTTCTAGCGCCCGCCAGCCGCGCCCTTGCCGGGTGCTGAGGGAGCGTGGAACTTTTCCTCGACCAGGGCCGAGCCGAGCAGCGCGTTGACCTGCCGCTTGATCGCGGCGCGCTGGTCGTTGGTGCGATAGACCGCGCGGGCCAGCGCGACGAAGCCGGCCCCGAAATCGCCTGCGGCCTCGCAGGCGCGGATGTCGTCCTCGATCGTCCACAGGGCCTGGTTGACGCGGCGCAGATCCTCGATCAGCGGGGCAAGGCCCGGCTGCGGCATGACCGGGGCCGCGATCTCGTTCAGCAGCGCCAATTCCTGCGCCACATTGGCGCGGGCGGCCGGGGCGGGAATACGGGCGGCCTTGATTTCCAGGATGGTGATCTTGTCCAGCAGCTCGCCCCAGGACACAGGGGCAAGCGGGGCGGGCAGGGTGGGCGTCATGGATCCGTCCTTTCGGCAAGGGCTGCGGCGACATCGGCCAGCACCCCAGACCAGTCGCCGGGCGCGTGCTGGTGCCACAGGCGCATCGACGGGTACCACGGGGTCTGCGTTCCGCGCACAGGCCAGCGCCAGTCGGGCTCGTGCTTGAGCAGCAGCCACACCGGCCGGCCCAGCGTGCCGGCCAGATGGGCGATCATCGTGTCGACCGTGATGACCAGCGATGCCCCCGCGACCAGCGCGGCCGTTGCCGCCATGTCCATCGGGCAGCCCTCGGGATTGAGGACGGGCAGGTCGGTCCGCCCCGGCATCAGCGACAGCGCGGGGCCGCGGCACAGCGGCGCAAAGCCCGCCTCGGGGACCGAGCGGCCCGCATCCCAATCCCCCGCGCCCCAGCACAGCGCCACGGCGCCGGGCGGCAGGGGGGCGGGCGCCACGGCCAGCGGCAGGGCAGGGATCTGCGGCCCTGCCCGCAGGGCCAGCGGCACCTCCATGATCTCGATATCGCATTCCATGGGCTTCAACGGGCGCGCCACGTCAAAGGGCACCGCCCGCACGCCCTCCAGCCTGCCGAACAGCGGCAGCAGCCGCGGCTGCATCTCGACCGTGACCGAAGCCGCGCGCTGCGCCAGCAGCGGCAGATAGCGCGAAAACATCAGCGTGTCGCCATAGCCGTGATAGCAGCGCACCAGCACCGCGCGCCCGTCCACCGGCGTGCCGTCCCAGACCCAGCGCAAATGATAGGGCAGCGCGGGATCGTCCCGGGTGGCCGGGTCGCGGCCTGCCAGCATGCGTGCCGCCAGATCCCAGGCGGCGGCGAAATCGCCGCGCCGCATGGCCTGCGTCCACGGGTCCGGGCCGCCGGGGGGCGGCGCAATGTCGCCCTGCATCGCCGCCCGCTATTGTGCCGCCGCGGCGCTGGCGCGGCCGGGGCGGCGCGGTTCGGTGCCCGCAGGCGCCGCCGCGCCCGCGGGCGTGCCCCGCCCGGCGATCCCGTCGCGGTTCATGGTGCCGGTCTTGTGGGGAAGCGCGCCAAGTTCATCGGCGAACCAGGCGCAGGTCGCGGCCAGCCCCTCGGCCAGCGGCACGCGGGGCGCCCAGCCCAGCAGCGCGCCGGCACGGGTGATGTCGGGGCGGCGGCGGCGCGGATCGTCCACGGGCAGCGGGCGCTGCTCGACAGCCGCGCCGGTGCCGGTCAGCGCCTGCACATGGCCCAGCAGCTCGCGCACCGTCATCTCGACGGGGTTGCCGAGGTTCACCGGCTCCATCCCGTCGAAATCGGCCTCCATCAGGGCCATCAACCCCGCGACCATGTCCGAGACGAAACAGAAGCTGCGCGTCTGGCTGCCGTCGCCATAGATCGTCAGCGCCTCACCGCGCAGGGCCTGGCAGATCAGGTTCGACACCACGCGCCCGTCGGCAGGGTCCATGTTCGGGCCGTAGGTGTTGAAGATGCGGGCAACGCGCACCTCGGCCCGCCCGGCGCGGGCATAGTCGAAGGTCAGCGCCTCGGCGGCGCGCTTGCCTTCGTCATAGCAGGCGCGGGGGCCGGTGCAGCTGACATTGCCGCGATAGTCCTCGGCCTGGGGGTGATGCTCGGGGTCGCCATAGACCTCGGAGGTCGAGGTCAGCAGGAACCGCGCGCCCGCGCCTTCGGCCAGGCGCAGCAGGTGGTTGGTGCCGACGACATTGGTCAGCATCGTATGCTCGGGGTCGCGCTGATAGAGGGGGGGCGAGGCCGCGCAGGCAAGATTCCAGACCCGCGCGATCCCGGCGGCGCCGGTGACGGCGGCGGGCAGCGGTTGGCTGATGTCATGCTGCACGAAAAGAAATCCCGCCCGCCCTTCGAGCGCGCGCAGGTTCGACGGGCGCGCGGTCTGCAGGTTGTCAAGGCACAGCACCGCCTCGCCCCGGTCGAGAAGCGCGCGGCACAGATGCGAGCCGATGAAACCCGCGCCGCCCGCCACGACGTTCAGCCGCGGCGCCGCCGCGGCCTCGTCCTGCGTGCGGATATTGGTTTGCTGCTGCATGGAGGTCATTTCCTTTCCTGCCTCGCCGCGCTGCCGCGCGCCGCCGCCTCGGCCAGATGCGCCTCGAGTTCGGCGGCCCGGTGATCCGAGGAATGCGCCGCCTCGATGCGGGCGCGGGCGGCCCGGCCCATCGCGGCGGCGTCGCGATCCAGCGCCGCCAGCACGTCCTCGGCCCCGTCCGCCAGCACGATCGCCTCGCCCGGCGGCAGCAACGTCTCGATGCCGTCCCATCGGTCGGATATGATGGGCGTGGCGCAGGCCCCCGCCTCGAACAGGCGGACCGAGGGGGACCAGCCGGCGCGGATCATGTCGGCGCGCGTCACGTTCAGCGTGAAACGGCTGGCCGAGTAGAAGGCGGCGTGATCGGCGGGCGGGCAATGCTCGATCCGTTCGACATTCGCCGGCCAGTCGATGCCGGCCGGATATTGCGGCCCGGCGACGACAAAGCGCAGGTCGGGCCGCCGCCGCGCCGGTTCCAGCAACAGCCTGTCCAGCGTCGGCTGGCGGTCGTCGCTGTAGGTGCCAAGATAGCTGAGATCCCAGCGCAGCGGCACGTCGCGCGGGCCGTAAAGATCCAGATCGACCGAGCAGTAGAGCGGCCGCGCCATCGGGCTGCCATAGGCCGCCTCGATATGGCGCAGGGTCGGCCCGCCGGTGAAGGACAGATACAGGTCGAAGCTGGGGATGACCTCGGGCGAGAGATATTCGAAATCCCCCCGCGCCAGCTTGGCCAGCGTCACGGGCGTGTCAATGTCGTAAAAGGCGGTCGTGCCCTGCGCCCAGGACTGCACCCGGCGCGAAACCTCGACCCCTTCGGGGACATAGCTGCCGACGATCACCGCATCCGCGCCCGCGATCTCGCCCCGCCACGCATCAAGGCCGGGCAGGTCCGCATAGAAGGCCAGCCGGCACCAGTCGGGGTCGGTCAGGTCGCGCTGGCTGGCATACCAGGGCACGTCGCGTTCCAGAAACAGCACCTCGTGCCCCCGCCGGGCAAAGGCTTTCAGCAGGGCGCGGAAGGTGGTGGCGTGGCCGTTCCCCCAGGAGGAGGAGAGCGAGAGGCCGAGGACGACGAGCTTCATGCGCGGCCCCCCGCGGGCAGCGGCAGGGGGGCGCTGCCCCCATCGCCCTGCGGGCGATTCCCCCGGGATATTTTCATGCAGAAGAAGCCCGTCACGCGTTCGCCCCCTTCATCTGCGCGCGCAGCAGCGCATCCACCTGCACCCCGCGCAGGGCATAGGTGTGCTGCGCCTTCACGCGGGCCAGGGCCGCCTGGCCGATCGCCCGCGCCCGTTCGGGCGTCAGGGCGGCGAGGTGATCGGCCACGTCCTGCCCGTCGCGGGCGACCAGCACCTCGGTATCGGGGGTCAGGAACTGTTCGATCCCTTCCCATGCGTCGGTGATCAGGCAGGCGGCCGCGCCGGCGGCCTCGAACACCCGCGTGGCGGGCGAGAAGCCCACATTGGCCATGCTGTCGCGGGCGACGTTCAGCACCGCAAGGGGCGTGCAGTTAAAGGCGTTGTGCTGGTGCGTATAGACGTGCCCCAGATGCCGGACATTGCCGGGCATCGGCTTGCTGTCCCAGCCATTGCCGCCGATCAGGAAGCGCCGTTCGGGCAGGCTGGCGGCGGGACGCAGGAAGAACTCCTCGACCCGCGCCTCGCGGTCGGGCAGGCGGTTGCCAAGAAAGGCCAGATCGGCGGTGAAGGCCGCGTCAGGGGCCACCGGGTGATGCGTTGCCGGGTCGAGCGCGTTATAGACCGGCTCGCACAGCTTGGCGCCAAAGGCCCGGTAGGCGTCCACCACGGGCGGCCCGCCGCCATAGGTCAGCACCATGTCCAGGTCGGGCAGCGCGGCCCGCACGGGATGCGCGGGGTCGGCGCGCATCTCGTCCAGCGTCGCAGCCGCGTCCACGTCCCAGAAGATCTTCAGCGCGCCGGGGCGGGCCTGGGCGATCACCCCCTCCAGCAGCTCGCGGTCGAAGACGCCGACGCCGTTCGCCTTGACGACGATGTCGGCCGCGCCCGCCTCGGCCAGAACACTGCGCATCGCCTCTTCGGTCGCCGGATAGACGACCGAGCGGCACCAGTCCGGCGGGTCGATGTCGCGGTGCTGCTGGCGGTCGAAGGCGTCGGGTTCGTAAAAGGTGATCTCGTGCCCATGGCGCGCCAGCTCGCCCAGGATGCCGCGGTAATAGGTGGCGGCGCCGTTCCAGTAGGACGACAGCAGGCTGGATCCGTAGAAGGCGATCTTCATGCCGGGACTCCGGTATCAAGGCCGATCGTTGCGGCGATGGACATCAGCTCCTGCGCGCGGTGGGCGCAGGTATGGCGGGCGCGGATCGTTTCCAGCCCGTGGCGGATCAGGCTTTCGCGCAGGGCAGGGTTGTGGGCCAGATCGCGCAGGCGGGCGGTCATCGCCTCGCCTGTATCGGCAAACAGGAAGTCGGTGCCGGGGCGGAACAGCCCCTCGCTGTCGGACCAGGGCGCGGACAGCAGCGGGATGCCGCAGGCCAGCGCCTCGAACACGCGAATCGTCGGGATGCCGGGCAGCAGCGTCGTGTAGAAGCGGCGGGGGACATGAACGGTCGCGAGATGCCGGGCGAAGATGGCTGGCGCGGCCGCGTTCGGCGCCCAGCCGTGATAGCGCACGCCGTATGCCGCCAGCGTCGCCAGCGCCTCGGCCGGATAGCGCACCCCGTAGATGTCGAGCGGCAGGCCGGCATCGCGGGCGGGGCGGAAGAGGAAACGCTCCAGCTCCTCTGTGCGCTCGCCGTCGCCCCAGTTGCCGATCCAGACCAGCCCCTCGCGCGGGCCCTGCTCGGCCGGGGGGTGGAACAGGCGGGTGTCGGCGGCCTCGTGCCAGACCCAGACGCGCCCCCCCCAGCCCCAGCGGCGATAGACGGCGGCCAGCGTCTCGCCGAAGGCCAGCACCCCGTCAAAGCCCGACAGGTCAAAGGCCCGGATCGCATCCGGATCGCTGACGGCGCGGTGGTGGGTGTCGTGGAACAGCAGCCGCCAGTGCGCCCCCGCCTTGCGCAGCGCCCCGAGGCGCGCGGCAAGCGAGGGGTCGTTCCATTCGTGGACGATCACCAGATCGGCGCCGTCCGCCAGCGCCGCCGGGTCGGCGGCGGGATCGTAGGTTTCCACCGACAACTCGGGGTAGTTTTGGCGGAACGCCGCCAGCCCCGCCTGCCCATGATCGCGCAGCAGGTTCTCGAGGCTCCACGCGCCCTGGGGTTCCAACGCGCGGACCTGATGGCCCACCGCCTGCAACTCGCGCAGGACACCGCGCAGGAAATGGGCGTTGCCGTGGTTCCAGCAGGATTGCAGCGAATGGGTGAAATAGACGATCTTCATGCGGCGGCCTTGCGTGCGACCAGGTCGCGGTAGATGGCGGTCATCCCGGCGGCGGTGGCCTGCGGGGTGTAGCGGCGGGCGCGGACCTGCGCCGCCTGGCCATGCGCCGCGCGGGCGACGGGATCAGCCAGCAGCGCGGCGATGGCGGCGGCAAGGCCCGGCGCATCGCCGGGCGCCACGAAGGTGGCGGCGCCGTCCCACAATTCGCGGAAGGTCGGGATATCGGACAGCACCAGCGGGCAGCCGGCCTGCGCGGCCTCGAGCACGGCAAGGCCGAAGGGCTCGAACCGTGCGGCGCTGACGAAGACGGGGCGGCGGGCCAGCCAGCCGGCCAAATCGGCCGCAGGCAGTGCGCCGGTCAGTCGCAGATGCGCAGGCGCGACCGCCGCGCCATGCGGCGCGCGGGTCGCACCGATGGCAACGAAGGGCGCATCCAGCAGCGCCGCCGCGGCGTCGAGCGTCGCGGTATCCTTGACCTCGTCCCACAGCCGCCCGACCGTCACCGCGCCATCAAAGCCCGTTGCATCCGGCAGCGGCATCGGCGTGCGGCCGTTGTGAACGGCGGCGGGCAGGGGCACGCCATAGCGCCGCGCGACCGCCTCGGCATAGGCGCTGGTCGGCGTCACCACGCGGTCCGCGCGGGCCAGCCCCTGCCCGATCAGCTCGGGCAGCCAGGCCAGCGCCGGATCGACGGGGCCTTTGCCGGCGGCGTCCCACCAGGTGCCCAGGCAGCCGTGGTTCACCGCGACAAGCGGCACGCCGTAATCGGCCAAGGCCAGCGCCGGCGCGTTCAGATGGACGACCTCGGCGCCGATTTCTGCCGCGAGCCGGGCGACGGCGGCAGCGGCCTCCAGCACCTCGGCGGGGCCGGAGGCCAGCCAATCGAGCGGCAGGGCGGTTTCCACCAGCCGCAGGCCAGAAACGGCGACGGCCGCCGCCCGTTGGCCGGCATCCGGCGCCGGTCCGAGCAGCGCCAGTGTCACCTGCGCCTCCAGCGCGGCGGCAAGCTCCAGCGCGTATTGCCACACGCCGCCGACCGCATCCGCGGTCATCAGCAGCCGCAGGGGGGCGCGTTCAGCCGTCACGCCGACTGCGCCAGGGACGGCTCGCCCAGCGGCAGGTTGACGCCATGCTCGCCCGCCAGCCATTGCGCCAGGCGCAACACCCCGTCCTGCCAGCCGACGCGGGGCGAGAGGGCCAGCGCCGCCTCGGCCGCGCGGGCATCGGCGACGAAATAGCGCTGGTCGCCCGCGCGCCAGTCCGAGAAGGCGACATCGACCGGCCGGCCGATGATGGCGGCGATATGGTCGAGCAGCTGGCGCAGGCTGACCGCATTCGCCGGCCCCCCGCCCAGGTTGAAGGCGCGGCCCGAAACCTCGTCGATGCGCGCCCAGGCGTTCAGATAGGCCTCGACGGCGTTCGAGACATCCAGGATGTCGCGTACCTGATGGCCGTCGCCGAACAACGTGATCTGCTGGCCCTTGAGCGCGCGGATCAGGAAATGGGCAACCCAGCCCTGATCCTCGGTTCCCATCTGGCGCTGGCCATAGATGCAGGACATGCGCATGACCGCCGTCGGCACGCCATAGCTGCGCGCATAGTCCAGCACATACTGATCGGCCGCGCCCTTGGAACAGCCATAGGGCGTGTGGAAATCCAGCGGCCGCGCCTCGGAAATCCCATGCGCGCGGATTTCCGCATCTGTCGGGCGATAGGCGTTGCCGTCGAGCGCAAAGTCCAGATCGGCCAGATCGCCATAGACCTTGTTGGTCGAGGCGAAGATCAGGGGCGTGCCGTCCCCCTTGGCCCGCAGCGCCTCGAGCAGGTTGACCGTGCCGATCAGGTTGATGCCCAGATCCTCGACCGGCTCGACAAGGCTGGTCGTCACCGCGACCTGCGCGGCCATGTGGAACACGGCCTTGGCGGCCTCGGCGGCCTCGGCCAGCGTGTTCGCGTCGCGGATATCGGCGCGCAGATGCGCGATCCGGGCGCCGTGGTTCTGCTGCAGCCAGGCGAGGTTGCGTTCCACCCCCGCGCGGGCCATCGCATCATAGACGATGACATCGTGCCCCTGCGCGGCCAGCCGGTCGGCAAGGTTCGATCCGATGAAACCCGCGCCCCCCGTGACCAGCACGGGGCGCGGATCGGCGGCCGGGTCGGTGCGACCGGCCCCCGTCACGCGACCAGCCCGCGCTTGTCCAGCTCGGCCCGCATCTTTTCCACGTTGTCCACGGCGGTCTGGCTGGCGACCCATTCGGCCAGCTCGCCCAGCCCCTCGCGGAAATCGGTCGTCGCCTTGAAGCCCAGCTTGTCCGCGGCCAGGGCGGTGTCGCAGAAGCAGTGGCGGATGTCGCCGATGCGCGCCTTGCCGACGATCAGCGGATCAAGGTCGTTGCGGCCCATCGCCCGGCCCAGTTCCTGCGCAACCTCGGTGACCGACCGGTCCTGCCCCGAGCCGATGTTGAACGTGCCGCCCGCCGCCTGGGGCAGGGACAGCGAATCCGCAAAGGCGCGCGCCACGTCGCTGACATGGACGAAATCGCGCCGCTGCTCGCCATCCTCGAAGATCATCGGCGCCTGCCCGTTCAGATAGCGTGAGGCAAAGATCGCCAGCACCCCGGTATAGGGGTTCGACAGCGCCTGGCCTGGGCCATAGACGTTGAACAGGCGCAGGCACACCCCCTCGATCCCGTAGGGCGCGGCCATGATGTGGGTCGTGCGTTCCTGAACGTATTTGTTCAGCGCATAGATGGACGCGAGGTTCGGCGTCTTCCATTCGGGCGTGGCCACGGGCGCCAGCGGGCGGCCCTGCGCGTCGACCGGCTCCCAGTTCTTCAGCCCGTCGCGGATGCCCACGCGTTCGGCATCCTGCACCAGATTGCCGTCGGCGTCCTTGTAAAGCCCCTCGC
The DNA here is from genome assembly GCF_002105555.1 of Paracoccus contaminans. NCBI lineage: Bacteria > Pseudomonadati > Pseudomonadota > Alphaproteobacteria > Rhodobacterales > Paracoccaceae > Paracoccus > Paracoccus contaminans. Next base: position 2,826,331 of record NZ_CP020612.1, on the reverse strand, counting down.
CATAGATCGACATGGACGAGGCGGTGACGACGCGGCGCACCGGGTTGTCGATCAGCTTCTCGAACAGCACCGCGGTGCCGACATCATTCGTCGAGGTATAGCGCTCGACCTCGTACATCGACTGGCCGACGCCGACCTCGGCGGCGAGGTGAACGACGCTGTCCACGCCCTTGAGCGCGGCCGCGACGGCATCCTTGTCGCGCACGTCGCCCTGGATGAATTCGGCCTCGGCATTAAGCGCCGCGGGGCGGCCCGCGCCCTCGCCATGGACCTGCGGGATCAGCGCGTCCAGCACGCGCACCTGATGGCCGCGGGCCAGAAGCTCGTCGGTGACGAAGCGGCCGATGAAGCCTGCGCCGCCGGTGATGAGAACCTTTTCCACGTTGCCCCCGAGTTAACGTTTGTTTCGATTGATGCGATGGCATCGCCGTGGTGTTAAGCATCTATGTTCACGGAATGCCAGCTTCTTCTTCTACTTAGCTCGGGCGCGGGGCGGGCATGCTGATCGGGCTGGTCCGCCACGGCTCGCATGACGAACTGGGCCGCGTTCTCAGCGGCCGCAGCAGCGACATCGCGCTGAACGAGGCCGGCCGGGCCGAGGCGGCGGCGCTGGCCGCGCGCCTTGCCCCTCGTGGGATCGTCCGCATCGACACCAGCCCGCGCCTGCGCACCCGGCAGACCGCGGGGATCCTGGGGCAGGGGCTGGGGCTCGCGCCCGCAGTCGCGGCCGATCTGGACGAGATCGACTTCGGCGCGTGGTCGGGGCGGGCCTTTGCCGATCTGGCGGGAGATCCGGCCTGGGACCGCTGGAACGCCGTGCGCGCCAGCGCGCCGACGCCGGGCGGCGAGACGATGGCCGCCGCGGTGGCCCGCGCCCTGCGCCATGTCGAATCCTGCGCTGCGGCCGGGGGCGGCCCGGTGCTGCTGGTCAGCCATTGCGACATCATCCGCGGCGTGGTCGCGCAGGTGCTGGGCCTCGGCCTCGATCACCTGCTGCGCTTCGATGTCGATCCCGGCTCGATCAGCTGGCTTTCGGTTGGACAAAGCGGCGCGCGTGTCTTAACCGTCAACGGCACCGCCTGACGGAACGGAAGATGAACGACTGCCGGATTGCACAGACTGTCGAACGGCTTGGGCCGTGGTTTCATAATCTGCATCTGGACGGTATCGAAACCGCGCCGGGGCATTTCCTGGGCGACTATCCTGCCGACAAGTTCGCCCGCTTCGCCCATCTGCTGCCCGCCGACCTGACCGGCCGGACGGTGCTCGACATCGGCTGCAACGCCGGCTTCTACAGCTTTGAAATGGCGCGCCGGGGCGCAGCGCGCGTGCTGGGGATCGACAGCGATCCGCGCTATCTGGAACAGGCCCGCTTTGCCGCCAGCACGCTGGGCGCGACGCGGGTCGAGTTCCGGCAGCTGGGCGTCTATGACGTGGCCGCCCTGGGCGAACGGTTCGACCTCGTGATCTTCATGGGCGTCCTTTACCACCTGCGCCACCCGCTGCTGGCGCTGGACCTGATCCGCGAGCATGTCGCGGGGGACATGCTGTTGTTCCAGACGCTGACGCGCGGCCCCGATACGGTCGCCCCGGTCGCCGAGGACTACGACTTCGCCGAGGACGCGCATTTTCAGGCCCCCGACTATCCGCGCATGGCCTTCATCGAGCGCAAGTGGTCGCATGACTGGACCAACTGGTGGGTGCCGAACCGCGCCGGGGTCGAGGCGATGCTGCGCGCGGCCGGCTTTGCCACCCTCGCCGGCCCGGCGGACGAGGTCTATCTGTGCCGCACCGCCCCGGTGCCCTTTTCCCAATACGGACCCGCCGCGGTCTATCCAGCCAGGTCCGAGGAGGCCGCCCGATGATCGAAGCCGCGATGATCTGGAACGAGCCGAACAACAAGTCCCACTGGGACCCCGCGCTCGACCCCGACTGGTCGCGGTTCGGCCGCTGCGTCAGCCTTGCGGGGCAGGCGATCCGCGAGGTGAACCCCGCCGTCACCCGCGTTCTGGGCGGCATGTCCCCGATCGACCCGCTGTGGGTGCAGCGCATGGCGGGGCATGGCGCGCTGGATCATGTGGACGTCGTCGCGGTGCACGGCTTTCCGCTGGACTGGAACCTGTGGCAGATCCACGAATGGCCCGCCAAGGTGGCCGAGATCGAGGCCGTGACCGACAAGCCTGTCTGGGTGACCGAGGTCGGCGTCGGCAGCTTCGGCGCCGAGGAGGTGCAGGTTTTCGGCGTGCAGAAGACGGCCGAGCTGCTGGTCGGCCGCGTGCCCCGCATCTTCTGGTATTCGCTCTACGACCTGCCGCAGGAATGGGGCGCGACGACGCGCCACCGCGAGGCCGAGGGCAGCAGCTATTACCGCCATTTCTACATGGGCCTGATCCGCGCCGACGGCACGCCCAAGCCGGGCCTTGACGCCTATGCCCCCCATGCGGCGGAGATGGGGCTGATGCAGTGGTTCCACTATCACGACCCGCGTCTGGACGACGCCGTCGCCTGGATGAAGCGGCTGGGGGTGCGGCACCTGCGAACCGGCCTGTCCTGGGCCGACAGCTTCCGCCCCGATGCCATCGGCTGGTTCGACCGGCAGATGGAGGCGCTGGCGGATTTCGACACGACCGTCACCTTCTGCTTCACGCCCGAACATCTCGGCCCCGGGGCGCACCACACCAGCCCGCCGCACGATCCGCAGGCCTTTGCCGATTTCTGCGCCGCGATGATCGAACGCTATGCCCCCGCCACCCCGGCCGAGCGCGCGCCCGCCGCCGCCTATGACCCGGCAGCGCCGCGGGGCGTGCGCAGCGGCATGGCAGACGCCGCGCAGACCGAAGCCGGGCAGGTGGGTGCATCCGCCGCCGCGCCGCATGGCGCCGCCAGTGCCGCCGGCGCGCCCGCGCAGGCCGATCTGTCCAATCCGTCCTCTCCGACCCTCTGAAGGCCGCATCATGACCCAGCGTTCGCCCATCAACGTGGCCATCGTCGGGGTGGGCAACTGCGCCAGCTCGCTGGTGCAGGGGCTGACCTATTATCGCGGCCGCAACGACGATGCGGCGGGGCTGATGCATGCCGATCTGGGCGGCTATCGCGTCGATGACATCCGCATCGTCGCCGCCTGGGACGTGGACCGGCGCAAGGTCGGGCAGGACGTGGCCAGCGCGATCTTTGCCGCGCCCAACTGCACCGCCGTCTTTGCCCCGGCGGTCGAGCCGACGGGCGCCACCGTGCGCATGGGCGCGGTGCTGGACGGCGTGGCCGAGCACATGGCCGACCATCCCGAGGCCCGCACCTTCGTGACCGCCGATGCGCCCCAGCCCTCGCGCGCGGATGTCGTGGCCGCCCTGCGCGACAGCGGCGCGCAGGTGCTGATGAACTACCTGCCCGTCGGCAGCCAGCAGGCGACCGAATTCTACGCCGAATGCGCGCTCGAGGCTGGGGTCGCCTTCGTCAACAACATCCCCGTCTTCATCGGCTCGGACCCTGCCTGGGCCGAACGCTTCCGCGCCGCCGGGGTGCCGGTGATCGGCGACGACATCAAGGCGCAAATGGGCGCCACGATCGTCCACCGCGTGCTGACCGACCTGTTCGCCCGCCGCGGCGTGCCCTTGCTGCGCACATATCAGCTGAACACCGGCGGCAACACCGACTTTCTGAACATGTCAAACCGCAAGCGGCTGGAAAGCAAAAAGATTTCCAAGACCGAGGCGGTGCAGGCGGTGGCCGCGACGCGCATGGCGGACGAGACGATCCATGTCGGCCCGTCCGACTATGTCGCTTGGCAGAACGACAACAAGGTCGCCTTCATCCGCATGGAGGGCGAGCTGTTCGGCGGCGTGCCGATGAATCTCGAACTGCGCCTGTCGGTCGAGGACAGCCCCAACAGCGCCGGGGTCGCCATTGACATGATCCGCTGCGCGCGCCTCGCGCTCGATCGCGGCCTTGCAGGGCCGATCGAGGCGCCGGCGGCCTATTTCTGCAAGCATCCGCCGCGGCAGATGAACGACGATGCCGCCTATGAGGCGGTCGAGGCCTTCATTGCCGGCAACGCGGGCTTAGCATGATCCCCGCCTGCGTCCCGAGTGGCGCCCAGGGCATCGGCGGCGCGTTCCTCGGGCCGCTCGTCGATGTCGTCCAGCGCGTCCAGAACCTCTTCGGGATCGACCGTCTTTTCCACCTCGGCCGCTTCCTGCCGGTCAACGGCAATGTCCAGCTTTTCGGCGATGCGGTGGATGACGGCGGCCAGCTGCGTCAGCTCGTCCTCGGCCAGCAGGCCGATATGCAGGTCCAGGTCGGCGCGCCGGTCGGCGTTGCGCGTCTCCAGCCGCTGGTTCATCAAAACGAACAGCGCCAGGAACATCGCCTCGATCGAGGCAAGCGAGCCGATGATCCCCAGCCCGTCCTGCCAGTCGAAAGGCGTGCGGATCAGGTCGGTCAGCGTCAGCAGCATCCCGCCATAGGCGACGACGTGCAACAGCACGAACCACATCGAGCCGGCGGCGCCCGTGACATGGCCGGCGATGCGCAGGCCGAGCGGGGCGTCCAGGGCCTCCTCGCGGCGGCGCTCGACCAGGCGGGCGATGTTGCCGGCCAGCCTGGTGCTCATATCCTTGGCGGATGGCGGCACCTTGTCGTTCTGCATGAAATCTCCCCCGCGGCTGCCTGCTCAAGACAGGGCGGCGCGGTCCAGTTCCACAGGATTATCCATGACCTCGCAGATGATGCGCGCGGCTGTGCTGACCGGCCCGCAGGCCCTTTCCATCGCCATGGTGCCGGTGCCCCGGCCCGGCTCCGGCGAGGTGCTGATCCGGCTTGAGGGCTGCGGCGTCTGCGCCTCGAATGTCGAGCCGTGGGAGGGTCAGCCCTGGTCGAGCTGGCCGGGCCAGCCCGGCGGCATGGGGCATGAGGGCTGGGGCGTGATCGCCGCCCTGGGCGAGGGGGTCGAGGGGTTGGCAGTCGGCCAGCGCGTGACCGCGCTGACGGAACGCAGCTATGCCGAATTTGACGTGGCGCCGGCCGCGATGGTCGTCCCGCTTCCCGCCGCGCTGGACGGCCGGCCCGTTCCGGGCGAGCCGGTCGCCTGCGCCATGAACATCTTTGCCCGCAGCGATCTGCGTTCGGGGCAGACGGTGGTGATCGTCGGCATCGGCTTTCTGGGCGCGATCCTAACGCGGCTGGCCTCGGATGCCGGGGCGCGGGTGATCGCCGTCTCGCGCCGGGCCGAGACACTGGCGCTGGCCCGCGCCATGGGCGCTGCCGAGACGATCCCGATGGACGATCACTGGCGCATCATCGAGGACGTGAAGCGCCTGACCGGCGGCCGCATGGCCGAGCGCGTCATCGAATGTGTCGGCAGGCAATGGCCGCTGGACCTTGCCGGCGAGCTGGTGGCCGAGGGCGGCCGCCTGGTCATCGCCGGCTATCACCAGGACGGCCCGCGGCAGGTGAACATGCAGATGTGGAACTGGAAGGGCATCGACATCGCCAGCGCGCATGAACGCGACGCGGGCGTGCGCGTGGCCGGGCTGCGGGCGGCGGTGGATGCGCTCGCCTCGGGGCGGCTTGACCTGACGCCGCTGCTGACCGGGCGGTACCCGCTTGATGATCTGGGCCAGGCGCTGGCGGACACGCGCGACAAGCCGGGCGCCTTCGTCAAGGGCTGGGTGGCGCTGTGAGGGGCGCGTGGGGCCACCCCGCCGCGTTGTCGGGCCGGCGGGCTGCCGCTGCGCCCTGGCGCCTTGCAAACATGCCAATGACGCGGGCAGGATCATGAAACCGCGGCTGGGATTTCTGGGCACCGGCTGGATCGGCCGGCACCGCATGGCGGCGCTGGCGGCGACAGGGCTGGCCGAGATCACGGCCATTGCCGAGCCGGGGGACGAGGCCGCAGCCGAGGCCCTCGCCATTGCCCCCGGGGCGCGGCGGGTGGCGGATCTTGACGCGCTGCTGGGGCAGGACATCGACGCGGTGGTGATCGCCACCCCCAGCGCCGCCCATGCCGCGCAGTCGCTTGCCGCGCTGCGGGCAGGCAAGGCCGTGTTCTGCCAGAAGCCCTTGGGCCGCACCGCGGCCGAGGTCGGCGCCGTGGTCGAGGCTGCCCGCGCCGCGGACCGCCTGCTGGGCGTTGACCTGTCCTACCGCCACACCGCCGCCATGGCCGCCATCCGTCCGCTGCTGGACACGGGCGCGCTGGGGCATGTCTTTGGCGTCGACGTGACCTTCCACAACGCCTGGGGGCCGGACAAGCCGTGGTTCTACGACCCGGCATTGTCGGGCGGCGGCTGCGTGGTGGACCTGGGTGTTCACCTGATCGACTTGGCCCTGTCCTCGCTTGGCTGGCCCGAGGTGACGGGCGTGCACAGCCGCCTGTTCCACAAGGGCGCGCCGCTGGCCGACCCGGCGGCGGCCTGCGAGGATTACGCGGTCGCAACGCTTGACCTTGCCGGCGGGGCGGTCCTGCGGCTCGCCTGTTCCTGGGGCCTGCAGGCCGGGCGCGAGGCGGTGATCGCGGCCGAGTTCTACGGCACCGAAGGCGGCGCGTCCCTGCGCAACGTCGCGGGGTCGTTCTACGACCTGCGGGCCGAGCGTCACCACCACATCCGCGCCGAACCCCTGGCCGAGCCGCCGGACGAGTGGGGCGGGCGCGTGGCGGTGGACTGGCTGACGCGGCTGGCGGGCGGGGCGCGATTTGACCCCGAGGCGTGGCATCTGGTCACCGTGGCCGGGGTCATCGACCGCATCTACGGGCGCTGAGCGATGCGCGTCGGCATCCTGACCTATCACCGCGCGATCAATTATGGCAGCTACTGGCAGGCGCGCCAGCTGGTGGAATGGATCGCCGCGCGCGGGCATGATGCGGTGCTGCTGGATCACCAGTCCTGCGCCGTCACCTCGCGCGAATGGCGCTATGCGTTCCAGCCGCTGCTGCCCGACCGCTCGCCGCGCGCGGATGTGGCGCAATACGGCGCCAAGCTGCGCCGCTTCACTCAGGCGTTCGGCACCCTGCCGCTGTCCGCGCCCTTCGATCTGGATGATCCGGCGGGCATGCCCCCCGTCGATCTGGCGGTGATCGGCAGCGACGAGGTGTTGAACCTGCGCCATCCCTGGTATGGCGGCAAGCCGCTGTTCTGGGGCGCGGGCGTCAAGGCGCCGCGCGTCGTCACCTATGCGGCCAGCTTTGGCAATCACGACGCGGATTGGGGCATCCCGGAGGACTGGGCGGGCCGGCTGCGGGCGCTGGACGCGATATCGGTGCGCGACGACAACAGCCTCCGGCTGGTCGAGGGCGCGACCGGCCTGCGCCCGCCGCTGGTGCTGGACCCGGTGCTGCTGAACCCGCCGCAGGTGGCGCCCGCGCCGGGGGACTATGTGCTGGTTTATGGCCACCACCTGCCGGGCTGGTTCGCGGACCGGGTGCAGGCCGCGGCGCAGGCGATGGGGCTGCCCACGCTGTCGCCCGGCTATCGCAACGACTGGGCGGACGAGCAGCGGCTTGACGCCGGCCCGCATGAGTTCGCGGCGCTGGTGGCCGGCGCAGCGGCCGTGGCGACAACCTATTTCCATGGCTGCTGCTTTGCGCTGGTGAACGGCAAGCCGCTGGTCTGCGCCCCGTCCGATTACCGCTGGAACAAGGTCCGCGACCTGACGGCCAAGCTGGGGGCCGAGCGGCACCTGACGTTCGAGGACAGCGACCCGGCCGGGGTGGCGGCCCTGCTGGCCGAACCGCCCTCGGCCGCCGTGCAGGCGCGCATCGCCGCGCTGCGGGATGCCTCGGCCGCGTGGCTGGGCGGGGTGCTGGCATGACCGCCGCGCCGCCCCCGCCGGGCAGCCTGCGCCCGGTGCCTCGCCTGCCGGTGGCTCCGGCGCTGTCGCCCCAGCAGATGGTCGCATCGGGCCTGTGCATCGGCTGCGGCGCCTGCGCGGGCGCCGGCATGATGGGCTGGGACGATTTTGGCCAGCTCGAGCCGCCCCCGGCCCTGCCCAGCGAAGCCTTTGCCGCGTTGTGCCCCTTTTCGCCCGCCGCCCTCGACGAGGACCGGATCGCCGCCGCACGCTTTCCCGCCGCCTTGCACGACGAGCGGCTGGGCCGGCATGTCGCGACCTTGGTCGGCGCCGTGGCCGAGCCGCCGTTCCGCGAGCGGGGCTCCTCGGGCGGGATGGTCAGCTGGGTCGCGGCCGAGCTGCTGCGCACCGGCCGCATCGACGGCGTGCTGCATGTCCACCCCGGCGGCGCGGGCGAGCCGTTCTTCGGCTATCGCATCAGCCGCAGCGTGGATGCGCTGCTGGCCGGGGCGCGCTCGCGCTATCACCCCGTCCACATGGCCGATGTGCTGGCCGAGGTGCGGGCGGTGCCGGGGCGCTATGCCGTGATCGGCATACCCTGTTTCATCAAGGGCGTGCATCTGGCCCGCGCCCAGGATGCCGTGCTGGCCGAGCGCATCACCCATATGCTGGGGCTGTTCTGCGGCCATATGAAAAGCGCGCGCTTTGTCACCAGCTTTGCCTGGCAGCTCGGGGCCGTGCCCGAGCGGGTGCGGGCGGTGGAATACCGGCTCAAGGATAAAGGGCGGCCGGCCAACCTTTATACGGCGCATCTGACGCTGGATGACGGCAGCACCGTGCAGAAGGACTGGCCCCATCTGGCCGATGGCGACTGGGGCGCGGGCTATTTCATGAACGCCGCCTGCAATTTCTGCGACGACGTGGTGGCCGAGACCGCCGATATCAGCTTCGGCGATGCCTGGGTCGAGCCCTATTCATTCGACGGGCGCGGCACCAACGTGGTCGTCGTCCGCTCGCCCGAGCTTGCCCGCATGATCGCCACGGCGCGCGAGGAGGGGCGGCTGGACCTGCGCGACGTGGATGCCGACTTCGTCGCCGCAACGCAGGCTGCCGGCTTTCGCCAGCGGCGCGAGGGGCTGGCATTCCGCCTGACCTGGCCGCGGAGGGGCGTCCAACCGCTCAAGCGCGTCGCGCCATCCGCCGATCTGCCCTGGCGGCGGCGGATGGTCTATCGCACACGGGCCGCGATCAGCCGCGGATCGCACCAACGCGCCCGCCGCGCGCTGGCCGCCGGGCAGCCGCAGATCTATCTGGCCTGGGCCTGGCTGATCTATCGCCTCTACGAGGCGCTGGCCTATGCCAGAGGCCCGCTGGCCGGGCGCATCGCCCAGATCGCGCGGCAGCGCGGCGAGCCTTCGGCGGACTGAGCGCAGGCCGCTGGGCGCATCGCTTCCTTGCCCCGCGTGAACCCTTGTCGGGGCTGGTGCGTTACGGCCCGACATTGAAACGGAGAAACCCATGCCCGACGACAAGCAGATCGAAGCGCGCTTCTGGAAGGCGCTGCGTTCGGACCCGATCATGATGCTGGGCGTGGACGGCGTCGAGGATGGCTTCGCCCGCCCCATGGCCGCCGTTCTGGATGAGGACCGCAGCCCGATCTGGTTCTTCGTGTCCACCGACAATGCGATCGTCGATGCGATCCGCGAAGGCCGCCGCGCCATCGCAACCGTCGCCATCAAGGGCGAGCTTTATGCCTCGATCCAGGGCCGCCTGTCCTTGTCGGACGACCGGGCGATGATCGACAAGCTGTGGAATCCCGGCTCTGCCGCATGGTTCAAGGACGGCAAGGATGATCCGAAGCTGCGCCTGATGCGGCTTGACGCCGAGCAGGCCGAGATCTGGCTTGACGGGTCGAGCATCCTTGCGGGCGTCAAGTCGATGCTCGGGATCGACCCCAAGGAGGACTACAAGGACAAGCAGGCCAGCATCTCGTTGCAGCAGGGGTGATCGCCTGCATCCAGGCCGGGTGGCGGATCAGGCGATGGCCGCCGCCCGGCCGGGGGCAAGCTTCCTGCAGGGCTGCCGGAAGGCCGAGCGGCTTTTGTCATCCGGCCGGGCGGCGCATTGGGGCAGGCGACGGTGTTCACCCTGCCGAGATAGCGTTCAGCCGGGGTAAAGCGCCCTGAAACGCGCCAGCCCTTCGGCAAAGGCGCCGCGCAGGGCCGGATCGGGCGTGATCTCGGCGGCGATGCGGGGGGGCGTGCAGACGGTGGCCGGATCGGCCCCCGTGGCCGCCATCAGCCCCAGCCGAGCCGCACCGAAGGCCGCGCCGAAATCACCCGCCTCGGGGACCAGCACGGGCAGGTCGAGCGCCGCCGCGATGGCGCGCAACCAGTAATCGGACCGCGCACCCCCGCCCAGGGCCAGCAGCATCCGCGGGTCAGAGCCGGCGGCGCGCAAGGCATCCAGATTGTCGGCCATGGCAAAGGCGACCCCTTCGAGAACGGCGCGCGTCAGGTCGGCGCGGTCGCTGCGGGCAGACAGCCCCGCGAACATCCCGCGCATATGGGCCGCGTTATGGGGTGTGCGTTCACCCGACAGATAGGGCAGGAACGTCACCTCGCCCGGCGCCTGCAACGGCCCAAGCGCCCCGGTCAGTTCCGCCGGCGCCTGGCCGACCAGCCCCGCGAACCATTCCAGCGCGGCCGAGGCCGACAGGATCACCCCCATCTGGTGCCACATTCCGGGCAGGGCGTGGCAGAAGGCATGAACCGCGCTTTCCGGCCGGGGCAGGTAGCGGTCAGTGGCGGCGAACAGCACGCCGGAGGTGCCAAGGCTGACAAAGCCCTGACCTTCGGCGATGGTGCCTGCGCCAATCGCTGTTGCGGCGTTGTCGCCCGCCCCGCCGGCAACGATGACGCCCGGTCCCATGCCCCATTGCGCCGCCAGCGCGGGGCGCAGCGTGCCGGATGGCGCGTTCCCCTCGACCAGCGCGGGCATCTGCTCGCGCCGCATCCCCGATGCAGCCAGCAGGTCATCCGACCAGGCCCGCGCGCCCGTATCCAGCCAGCTCGTGCCGGCCGCGTCCGACATCTCGGCAACATGCTCGCCCGTCAGCCACAGGCGCAGATAGTCCTTGGGCAGCAGCACGCGGGCGATGCGCGCGAATGCCTCAGGCTCCTGCTCGGCCATCCAGACCAGCTTGGGCGCGGTGAAGCCGGCAAAGACGATGTTGCCCGATATGGCCCGAAAGCGCGGGTCGGCGTCCAGCCGCGCGGCCTGCGCATGGCTGCGCGTGTCGTTCCACAGGATCGCCGGCCGGATCACCGCATCGGCGGCGTCCAGCGTCACCGCGCCGTGCATCTGCCCCGACAGGCCGATGCCGCGGACTGCCGACAGGTCATGGGCGGCGCGCAGTTGCGCCACCGCGGCCGTCGCGGCGGCGATCCAGTCGGCGGGGTTCTGTTCGGACCAGCCCGGATGGGGACGCTGCACCGTCAGGGGCGCGGTCGATGACCCAAGCACCCGCTGATCCTCATCCATCAGCAGCGCCTTGACACCCGAGGTGCCCAAGTCCAGCCCCAGAAACATCCTTGCCCCCTTCGTCATGTCCTAGCGGTTGACAAGCGCCCGCACCGCGCCCGGCAGATCGGCCGTCCTAGCGACCAGCGCATCGGGGCGCAGCTCTGCCAGACGCTCGGCCAGACGGGCGGCGCTGGCATGGCCCCCCGCGGTCAGGCCGATGACCCGCATGCCTGCGGCCTGCGCGGCGGTGACGCCGGCCACGCTGTCCTCGATCACGATGCAGTCGGGGGGGCGCGCACCCAGCCGTTCCGCCGCGAACAGGAACAGGTCCGGTGCGGGCTTGCCGCGGCTTACCTGCGTGGCGGAATAGATATGGGGGACGAAACGCTCATGCAGCCCCGTCAGGTCAAGCGACAGGTGCAGCCGAGGCAGGGTCGATGACGAGGCAACCGCCCGCGGCAGATCCGGCAGGGCATCAAGCGCCGCCCCGATCCCCGCCAGCGGGCGCAGCCCGGCCCGGAACAGCGCATCCACACGGGCGCGATAGTCGGGCAGGGCGGGGGTGGCATCGATGCCGTGTTCGGCGGCATAGAGTGCCACGATTTCCGCCACGGGGCGGCCGATCATGCGGTCATAGATATCCGCATCATCCACCGGCAGCCCCTGGCCGCGCAGGGTGCGGCCCAGTTCGGCCACCGACAGCGGCTCGCTGTCCACCAGCACCCCGTCGCAGTCGAAGATGAGCGCGGTCAAGATGCGAGGTAATGGCGCAAGGTCGCAGCCGTCCCCTTGTCCCACAGCATCGCCAGCCAGCGGGCGAACGGCTCGGCCAGCCGCGGATCGCGGCCCGTGGCGCCATAGATGTCGGCCATGCCCAGCCATGCCTGCGCATCGGTGCGGGCGGCCTGCGCGGCGGCGGTCAGGCGATCCCAGCTCGGGTCATTGGCCTCGATGGTCGCCCCCGAATCCGACATGCCTGCGCAGTAGCGGCACCACAGCGCCGATTCCAGCGCCAGCCCCTCGACCGGCAATCCGCGCGCCAGCCTGTCGGCGATGGTCGGCACGATGAACTTGGGCTGCCGGTTCGACCCGTCAAGGCACAGCCGCCGGATCGTGTCGCCGATCTTGGGATTGGCGCAGCGTTCCCTGACCTTTTCGAAATAGGCGCGCAGATCGGTATTGGGCACCGGCGGCACGGCGGGGATGATCTCGTCTGTTTCGACTTTGTCCAGAAAGGCCCGGACCAGATCGTTTTCCATCGCCTCATGGACGAAATGAATATCCATCAGCCCCGCCGGATAGGCGATGACGGCATGGCCGCCGTTGAGGATGCGGATCTTCATCAGCTCCCACGGGGTCACGTCCTCGACGAACTCGACACCGACCTTTTCAAGCGCGGGGCGGCCTGCGGGGAAATTGTCCTCAAGCACCCACTGGATGAAATCCTCGGCAAAGACGGGGGCAGCATCATCAACGCCCATCTCGCGGATCATGGCCCGTTCGCGCTCGCTGGTCGCGGGGGTGATGCGGTCCACCATGGCGTTCGGGAAGGCGACATTGGCGGCGATCCACTCGGCAAGGTCCGGATCGGACAGGCGTGCCGTTTCCACCACCGCCTCGCGCGTGACCAGGCCGTTATGGGGGACGTTATCGCAGCACATGACGGTGAAGGGCTGGATGCCCGCGTCGCGCCGCGCCTTGAGGCCGGCGACCAGCATGCCGAACACCGTCCGGGGCGCGCCCGGATCGGCCCCGTCCGCGGCGATCGCCGGGTGCGATGGATCGAAATGCCCCGTGGCGGCATCGATGAAATAGCCGCCCTCGGTGATCGTCAGGCTGGCGATGCGTGTCTGCGGATCGGCCAGGCGGGCCACGATGGCGGCGGCATCGGCGGCGGGAAGATAATCCACCATCGCGCCGATCACCCGCGCGTCCGAGCGGTCGGCCGACTGTTCGACGACCGTGTAAAGGCAATCCTGCGCCAGCAGCGCCTCGCGCATGCGCGCATCCGACGGCATGACGCCGGCGCCGATGATGGCATAGTCATGCCCCTCGCCCGTGTTCATCAGCCGGTCGAGATAGACGGCCTGATGCGCCCGGTGGAAATTGCCCAGGCCGAAATGGACGATCCCGCCGGTCAGGCGGCTGCGGTCATAGGCGGGGACGGCGACCGGCAGATCGCCCAGCGTCGTGTTGGACAGGTTCATTTCAGCTCATCCAGTTGCCGCCATCGACGTTATACGTCTGGGCGACGATGTAATCGGCCTCGGGCGAGGCGAGGAAGACCGCCATGCCGGTCAGGTCGGCGGCGGTGCCCATGCGGCCGAAGGGGACGGCCGCGCCGACCTCGGCCTTTTTCTGGCCGCGGGGCTTGTTCTCGTATTCGGCGAACTTGGCGTCCACCCCGTCCCAGTGTTCGCCGTCAACTACGCCGGGCGCGATGGCGTTGACGTTGATGCCGTGGGCGATCAGGTTCAGCCCGGCCGACTGCGTCAGGCTGATGACCGCGGCCTTGGTGGCGCAATAGACGGCGACCAGCGGCTCGCCCCGGCGGCCGGCTTGGGATGCCATGTTGATGATCTTGCCGCCCTGTCCGCGCTCGATCATGTGGCGGGCGACCGCCTGCATGGTGAACAGCGTGCCCGCGACGTTGATGGAAAACAGCCGATCATAGCTGGCGCGCGTGATGTCCACGATGGGGGCCAGGTCGAACAGGGCGGCGTTGTTGATCAGGATGTCGATGCCGCCCAGTTCGCGCGCCGCCTCGGCCACGCCGGCGTCGATGCTGGCCTGGTCGGTCACGTCCATGACGATCGGCAACGCGCCGATCTGCGCAGCCGTCGCCCGGACCCGTGCGGCGTCGATATCGGCGATGGCGACCCTGGCGCCCTCGCGGATATAGGCCTCGGCAAAGGCCTGGCCGATGCCGCGTGCGGCGCCGGTGATCAACGCCGTCTTTCCCTGCAATCTCATGCTGCCAACCCGTCCTTGGTAAAGCGATAGACGCGGCCTTCCTCTGGCGTCAGCCAGATGCGGTCGCCGTGATGGACCGGCACCTCGCCGGCCGCGCGGGCGACGACATGGGCGCCGCCGTCCAGATGCACGTGCAGGAACGTGTCCGACCCCAGATGTTCGGCGACGCCCACGGTGCCGGCAAAGGCGCCGTCGGTCTGCGACAGGCGGAAATGTTCGGGGCGCACGCCGATTTCGTGTGCGCCAAGCCGGGCCGCCTGTTCGCCGCCGATGAAGTTCATGTTGGGCGACCCGATGAAGCTGGCGACAAAGCGGTTCGCGGGGCTGCGATACAGATCCAGCGGGCTGCCGACCTGTTCCACCCGGCCCGCGCGCAGCACGACGATCTTGTCGGCCATGGTCATCGCCTCGACCTGGTCGTGGGTGACATAGACCATCGTGGTCGCCAGCTTGTTGTGCAGTTCGCTGATTTCCACCCGCATGTTGACGCGCAGCGCGGCGTCGAGGTTCGACAGCGGTTCGTCGAACAGGAACGCCGCCGGTTCGCGCACGATGGCCCGCCCGATGGCGACACGCTGGCGCTGGCCGCCCGACAGCTGGCCGGGCCGGCGGTCCAGATAGCTGTCGAGGTTCAGGATCCTGGCCGCATGCGCAACCCGCTTGTCCTGTTCCGCCTGCGCCATGCCCGCCATCTTGAGCGGGAAGGCGATGTTCTTGCGCACCGTCATGTGCGGGTAAAGCGCGTAGGACTGGAACACCATCGCCAGCCGCCGCCGCGCCGGCGCGGCATGGGTCACGTCCTGCCCGTCGATCACGATCTGGCCCGAGGTGACATCCTCAAGCCCCGCGATCAGCCGCAGCAGGGTCGATTTGCCGCAGCCCGATGGGCCGACGAAGACGACGAACTCGCCATCCTCGATCGTCAGGTCCACGCCTGGAATGACCTCGGCATCGCCGAAGGTCTTGCGGACGTTTTTGAGCGTGATGCTGCCCATCGTTTCCCCCTTACTTCACGGCGCCGAAGGTCAGGCCGCGCACCAGCTGTTTCTGGCTGAACCAGCCCAGGATCAGGATCGGCGCGATCGCCATGGTGCTGGCGGCCGACAACTTGGCATAGAACAGCCCCTCGGGGCTGGAATAGCTGGCGATGAAGGCCGACAGCGGCGCGGCCTTGGAACTGGTCAGGTTCAGCGTCCAGAAGGCCTCGTTCCACGCCAGGATCACGTTCAGCAGCATGGTCGAGGCGATGCCCGGCACCGCCATCGGCGTCAGCACATGCCGGATTTCGGCCCACAGGCCCGCGCCGTCCATCCGCGCCGCCTCGAGGATCTCGCCCGGGATCTCGCGGAAATAGGTGTAGAGCATCCAGATGATGATCGGCAGGTTCATCAGCATCAGGACGACCAGCACCCCGGTCCGCGTGTCCAGCAGGCCCAGGCGCTGGAACAGGATATAGATCGGGATCAGCACGCCCACCGCCGGCATCATCTTGGTGGACAGCATCCACATCAGCACGTCGCGGGTGCGCCGGGTCGGCTGGAAGGCCATCGACCATGCCGCCGGCACGGCGATCAGCAGCCCCAGCGCCGTCGATCCCAGCGCGATGGCGACCGAGTTCAGGAAATGGCGCAGATAGTTGGAGCGCGATTGCACCTCGCGGTAGCTGTCCAGCGTCCAGTCAAAGGCCAGGAACCGCGGCGGGCTGGCGATCGCGTCCGCCTCGGACTTGAAGCTGGTCAGGATCGTCCAGAGGATCGGAAAGAAGATCGCCAGCGCGATGCCCCAGGCCAGTGCCGTCATGACGGCCTTGCGGGTGGTGGATATGTTGCGCGCCATGTTGCCCCCGTCAGTCCAGCGTCTTGCCGATCATGCGCATCAGGAAGAATGCGACGATATTGGCCAGGATGACGGCGACGATCCCGCCGGCGGAAGCCCCCCCACATCGTATTGCAGCAGGGCCTGCGAATAGACGAGATAGGGCAGGTTGGTTGACTGATAGCCCGGCCCGCCATTGGTCGTGACCAGGATCTCGGCAAAGACCGACAGCAGGAAGATCGTCTCGATCAGGATGACGACGGTGATCGCCCGCTTCAGATGCGGCAGGGTCAGATAGGTGAACTTGGCCCAGGCGCCGGCGCCGTCCATCTCGGCCGCCTCGATCTGCTCGCCGTCGAGCGATTGCAGCGAGGTCAGAAGGATCAGCGTCGCAAAGGGCAGCCACTGCCAGGCGACGATGATGATGATCGACAGCAGCGGGATCTGCGCCAGGAAATCCACCGGCTGAAAGCCCAGCCACCGCGCCAGATGCGCCAGCAGCCCGTTGGTCGGGTTCATCAGCATGTTCTTCCACACCAGGGCGGCGACCGTCGGCATGACGAAGAACGGCGCGATGACCAGGATGCGGACGATGCCCTGTCCCCAGATGGGCTGGTCGATCAGCAGGGCAAGGGCGATCCCCCCCAGCACGGTAATGGCCAGAACGCCCCCGACCAGCAGCAGCGTATTGGCCAGCGCCGTCCAGAATCCGGGATCGGACAGGAAGAACGTGTAATTCATCAGCCCGATGAACCCGGTCTGCATCGGGTCGATCAGGTTATAGCGCTGAAAGCTGAACCACAGCGTCATGCCCAGCGGCACGATCATCCACAGCAGCAGCAGCCCGATCGAGGGGGCCGCCATGATCCGTGCCAGACCGCGTTGATGTTGCGTGGCCATGCGCTGCCTCCCTTCGCGCCATCGGGGCGGGCACGCATGCCGCGCGCCCGGCCCGTTTCAATGCAAGGCTTAGCCGGTGCGGCTCACTTGATGTAGCCGGCCTTGGTCATTTCCCGCGTGGCAAGCTGCTGCGCTGCGGTCAGGGCCTTGGCCACGTCCGACTGGCCCGCGACGGCGGCGCTGAACTGCTGGCCCACGGCCGTCCCGATCGCCTGGAATTCGGGGATCGCGACGAATTGCCCGCCCGTATAGGGAATGTCCTTGACGGACGGCTTCTGCGGGGTCGCCGACATCATCGCCTTTTCCGTCATCCCGGCAAAGGGCGCGGCCGCCTTGTAGTCGGCATTGGCGTAAAGCGACGTGCGCGTGCCGGGAGGCGCGGCCCGCCAGCCTTCCTTGGAGGCGACCAGTTCGGTATAGCCCCTGGAGGTCGCCCAGGCGACGAACTTCTCGGCCGCCTCGGGCGCGTCGGTCGAGGCAGGGATGGCCAGGTTCCACGACCACAGCCAGTTGCCGTGGTTGTCGACGCCTTCCTTGTTGGGGAACTGGGCGAAGGCCACCTTGTCGGCAACTGTCGATTCCTTGGGGTCGGTCACAAAGGATGCGGCCACGGTCGCGTCGATCCAGATCCCGCACTTGCCCTGCTGGAAAAGCGCAAGGTTCTCGTTGAACCCGTTCGAGGATGCGCCGGCGGGACCGTATTCGGTGATCGCCTTGACATAATCGGTCAGCACTTCCTTCCATTCGGGGCCGTCGAACTGGGGCTTCCAGTCCGTCCCGAACCAAGCCGCGCCATAGCTGTTGGCCGCTGCCGAAAGGAAGGCCATGTTTTCGCCCCAGCCCGCCTTGCCGCGCAGGCAGATGCCGGCGATGCCCTGATCCTTGTTGGTCATCTTGGCGGCGGCGTCCCAGACCTGCGCCCATGTGGGGGCTTCGCCCAGGCTGACGCCGGCCGCATCGGCCAGATCCTTGCGATACATGACCATCGCGGATTCGCCGTAGAAGGGCGCGGCATAGAGCTTGCCGTCCAGCGACAGCGCATCCGCCACGGGCTTGAGCAGATCGGCCGCGTCATAATCGGCCGGCAGCGCGTCGAGCGGCTTGAGCCAGCCCTGCTTGGCCCAGATCGGCACCTCGTAGTTGCCCACCGTCACCACGTCATACTGGCCGCCCTTGGTGGCGATGTCGGTGGTGACGCGCTGGCGCAGGACGTTTTCCTCGAGCGTCACCCATTCCAGCGTGATGCCGGGGTTCTTGGCGGTGAAATCGTCGGCCAGCTTCTGCATGCGGATCATGTCGCCGTTGTTGACGGTGGCGATGGTCAGCGTCTCGGCCAGGGCCGGCGCGGCAAGCGCCGAAACGGCGCAGGCCCCCAGAAGAACGCGCAACGATGTGGTCATGGTTTCCCCCCAGTTCAGGCAAATGCCCGCTATGTGAGCAAATGTTCACATTGGCTGCCTGTTTTGTCAAACTGTTTAAAAGATCAGGAGGAGGGCAGGCGATGAGCCATGATGACCGCAGGCTGGACCAGGCCGCACGCGCCGCCTGGCTGGCGCATGTCGGCGGCCTCACCCAGGACGAGATCGCGCGCGAGATGGGAATTTCCCGGCAGGCGGCCCAGCGGCTGGTCGCGCAGGCCCAGGCGGCGGGAATTGTCAAGGTGCGCATCGACCATCCCCTGGCCGCCTGCCTGGATCTGGCCGCGATGGTGCAGGGCCGCTTTGGCCTGCGCCGGGCAGAGATCGCCCCCGAGGGGACCGGCCTTGCCGGCGTCGCCGCGCTGGCCGCCGCGCTGATCGAGCGCGAGCTGACGCGCATCGACCCGCTCATCCTTGCGGTCGGCACCGGCCGCACCCTGCGGGCGGCCGTCGGCCAGATGGGGCGCATCGACTGTCCGCAGCACCGCATCGTGTCGCTGACCGGGAACATCGCGCCCGATGGCTCTGCCGCCTATTACAACGTGCTGTTCGCCCTGTCCGAGGTGGTGACGGCCCGCAGCTATCCCCTGATGGTGCCGGTAATCGCCGAAAGCGCGGCCGAACGGCAGGCGCTGCACCGCCAGCCCGGCAACAGCCGGGTCATCGCCATGGCCGCCCGCGCCGATACCGCCGTCATCGGCCTGGGCGATTTCGGCCCGCAGGCGCCGCTGCTCAAGGACGGGTTCCTGTCGGCCGGCGAGGTCGCGGCCCTGCGCGCGCAGGGCGCGGTGGGCGAGATCCTGGGCCATGCCTATGACATCGAGGGAAGGATGCTGCCCCTGAATGCGCGCGTCGCCTCGGCCCCTCTGCCTGCCTCGGGCGATGCGCTCGTCGTCGCCGTCGCGGCCGGAAAGGACAAGCGTCCCGCCATCCTGGGGGCGCTGCGCGGTCGCCGCATCAGTGCCCTGGTCACCGATCAGGAAACAGCAGCCTGGCTGGCGCAACAGGCGGCGCGCTGACGGGGCAGGGGCCGGGCAGGGCCGCGCGGCCCTCATGCGGCATCAAGGTTGCAGGCCCTTGCGCTCTCCCTTGGCGGCAACGCGGTGCCTGCCCAAGGATGGCGCCTTCCGGGGTGCGCATGCGGGGTGCCGCATGGGCGGCCGCGTTGTGCTTGCCGTCGATCAGATACCGACAGGCCCGCTCATCCGCCGCAGTGGACGGCATGGCAGGGGGCGGCACGGTGCAGCCCCGTCCACTCAAGGTCGCCGCGACGCAGGGCGCGGCTCGCGCAATGCGCCTCACCTCACCTCGCCGCATCCAGCGCGGCGACGCCCGGCTCGATCGTCCAGCCTTCCCGCTCCAGGCGCCTCAGCACCCCGTCCTCGCCGGGAAGATGCAGCGCGCCGAAGGCGGCCAGCACCGGCTTGCCCTGCGCGGCCGCCCGCTCGGCCGCCGCCGTCAGGGGGGCGATCCAGCTTGCGTTGCGGCGCGTCATCAGCCGCTCCTCGGCGATGGCCTGCTGGCGATCCACGGCGGCGCGGTCCAGTCCCGAGGCGCCATAGGCATCCAGCCGCCCGAATTCCCAGATCGCCCGGATATCGCCGCGCACATAGGCCTCGATGGTGGTGCGCGCATAGTCGTCGGCAAGCCGCGCGGCCGGCAGCGCGGCGCGGATCATGTCCAGCGCGTCCCCCTCGTCCAGGGCGTCGAAGAGCGTGAGCACGGTATCCCATGGTTCAAGCGCGATGACCGGCACGCCTTGGGTCCGCGCCAGGTCGATCAGCCGGTGGTCCAGCCCCGGTTCGCGCCCCCCGCGCGCCTGCGCCAGCATGCAGGGGGACAGGCCCAGGATCGTGGTGGCGAACCAGGGCCGCATCCGTGCGGCCATGGCAGGGGGAACGCCGCGCTCGGCCATCGCCGCCGACAGGGCCACCCAGTCGGCCGGTCCCAGCCGTTCCGGCAGGCCGGGACCGTCCTGATCCAGAACAAGCGCGGGGTCGCGTGCCATCGCCTCGCGCAGGGTCTTTTCCTCCTCCGGCCCCGCCTCGACCAGCAGCGCGCCCGCGCCCGCCAGCACGGGTTCGAGCGAGCGGGCCAGTGGCCCCAGGCGCGGGTCGTCGAAATGATAGGTGCCCACGATCTCGATCCGCGCCGCGCCGCGCCGCGCCGTCCAGCGGATGCCGCGGGCATAAGGCGTCTCCGCCACCGCCTTGTCCAGCGCCGCGCGCTGGTCCGCCGGCAGAACGGCCATCAGGTCGCGCCCGCCGCAGCCCGCGGGCGCCGCCATCATTTCAGCATGGGGGGCGCCTGCCGCGGGTGCCGTTTCCGCCCCGGCGGGGTTTGCTGCCAGCCCCAGCAGGGCGGCGATCACCGCCGCCGCATGTCCCAGCATCCGCATCATCGCTCAGCCCCCGTCATGATGGCGCGAAGAAAGTCGCCCCGCGACGGGAAGTCCATCCCCTTGCGGCTTGAGCGAATGGCAGGGGCGTTGACAGGGCGGCAGGGCGGCTCTAGATCACCGGCCATTGGCACTCGCCTCGGCCGAGTGCCAACAACGCAACACTGCAACCCGAAACACCGGAGTGTTCACGATGGCATTCAAACCGCTGCACGACCGCGTTCTGGTCCGCCGCGTCCAGTCGGACGAAAAGACCAAAGGCGGGCTGATCATCCCCGACAGCGCCAAGGAAAAGCCCTCGGAAGGCGAGATCGTCGCCGTCGGCGAAGGCGCGCGCAAGGATTCGGGCGAACTGATCGCTCCCTCGGTCAAGAGCGGCGACCGCATCCTGTTCGGCAAGTGGTCGGGCACCGAAGTCACGCTGGACGGCGAAGAGCTGCTCATCATGAAGGAAAGCGACATCCTCGGGATCATCGGCTGATCCCTCGCAGGTTTCGCTTTCAACACACTCAGAAGGAAGAGATAAATGGCTGGCAAGGAAGTCAAGTTCAGCACTGACGCCCGCGACCGGATGCTCAAGGGCGTCAACATCCTGGCCGATGCGGTCAAGGTGACGCTGGGCCCCAAGGGCCGCAACGTGGTCATCGACAAGTCCTTCGGCGCCCCGCGCATCACCAAGGACGGCGTGTCGGTCGCCAAGGAAATCGAACTGACCGACAAGTTCGAGAACATGGGCGCCCAGATGGTCCGCGAAGTGGCCTCGCGCACCAATGACGAGGCCGGCGACGGCACCACCACCGCGACCGTGCTGGCCCAGGCGATCATCAAGGAAGGCCTCAAGGCCGTCGCCGCCGGCATGAACCCGATGGACCTCAAGCGCGGCGTCGATCTGGCGACCTCGAAGGTCGTCGAGGCGATCAAGTCGGCCTCGCGTCCCGTGAACGACACCGCCGAAGTCGCCCAGGTCGGCACCATCTCGGCCAATGGCGAGGCCTTCATCGGCCAGCAGATCGCCGAGGCGATGCAGAAGGTCGGCAACGAGGGTGTCATCACCGTCGAAGAAAACAAGGGGATGGAGACCGAGGTCGAAGTCGTCGAGGGGATGCAGTTCGACCGCGGCTATCTGTCGCCCTACTTCGTGACGAACCCTGACAAGATGGTCGCCGAGCTGGAAGACGCCTACATCCTGCTGCACGAAAAGAAACTGTCGTCGCTGCAGCCGATGGTCCCGCTGCTGGAAGCCGTGATCCAGACCCAGAAGCCGCTGCTGATCGTGGCCGAGGATGTGGAAGGCGAGGCGCTGGCCACGCTGGTCGTCAACCGCCTGCGCGGCGGGCTGAAGGTTTCAGCCGTCAAGGCGCCGGGCTTCGGCGATCGCCGCAAGGCGATGCTGCAGGACATCGCGATCCTGACCGGCGGTCAGGTCATCAGCGAAGACCTCGGCATGAAGCTGGAAAATGTCGGTCTGGACATGCTGGGCCGCGCCAAGAAGATCTCGATCAACAAGGACAACACCACCATCGTCGATGGCAATGGTGAAAAGGCCGAGATCGAGGCCCGCGTCAGCCAGATCCGTCAGCAGATCGAGGAAACCACCTCGGACTATGACAAGGAAAAGCTGCAGGAGCGCGTGGCCAAGCTGGCCGGCGGCGTTGCCGTCATCCGCGTCGGCGGCATGACCGAAGTCGAGGTCAAGGAGCGCAAGGACCGCGTCGACGACGCCCTGAACGCCACCCGCGCCGCGGTGCAGGAAGGTGTCGTTGTCGGCGGCGGCGTGGCGCTGGTGCAGGCGGGCAAGGTGCTGGAAGGGCTGGAAGGCCAGAACAGCGACCAGAACGCCGGTATCGCGATCGTCCGCCGCGCGCTGGAAGCGCCGATGCGCCAGATCGCCGAGAACGCCGGCGTCGATGGCGCGGTCGTGGCTGGCAAGGTGCGCGAATCCGACGACAAGACCTTCGGCTTCAACGCCCAGACCGAAGAATATGGCGACATGTTCAAGTTCGGCGTCATCGACCCGGCCAAGGTCGTGCGCACCGCGCTTGAGGATGCGGCTTCGGTCGCCGGCCTGCTGATCACCACCGAGGCCATGATCGCCGAAAAGCCCGAACCCAAAGGCGCCGCTGCCGGCGGCATGGGCGGCGGCATGGGCGGCATGGGCGGCATGGACATGATGTAATGTCCCGCCCGGCCGTCTGACGGCTGGTCGACATGAACCCGCCCCCTCATGGGGGCGGGTTTTTTGCTGGGGCCTTCAAGGCCGCTCGGCCTGCACGCCGGGTGGACAGGCTGGGCGCGTCCATCGGCCGGCGGTGCGGCCGGTCGCGCAAGGCGCATCGAGGGGCCGGCGCCTGTCAGACAGTGCCTGCGGGACGATCCACCATTGCATGGCCCCTCTGTCGCATGGAACAACCGCCGTAAAAGCGCCGGTCCTCGGATGCGCAAGGGACGCCGGGCCCTTTGCTGCCGGGCAGTCCTCGCCCCTTTGGCATGCCAGCCTGAAGGGCGGTGGCCCGTGCCGGCGCGCAATGCCGCTGATGCGCGGTCGGTGGGCAGGCTTGCCGGATCGCTCATCCCGTCAGGCGGCCCGCCTTGCCATGCCCTCAGCCCCGCCGGTCCCGCCATGTCGCCCTGCCGCCGCAGCGCGGCCCGGCGGCAAGGCCCGGCGCCTATGCCGATCGCCCCATCCGCCGGGCGCTTCACAAGTCGCCGGGCACTGCCTATAAGCCGCGGCGATCCCGCGCTTGGCATTGACGAGGAAAGGTTGCCCCCATGATCCAGGTTCTCGGCCACAAGGCCCCCGACACCGACTCGACCGGATCGCCGCTGATCTGGGCCTGGTATCTGTCGCAGATGCGCAGCACCCCTGCGCGCGCGGTCCTGCAGGGAACCCCGAATACCGAGGCGGTGTGGATGCTGGGCAAATGGGGCCTCGACCTGCCCGAGATCATCGATGATCTCAAGCCCGGCGACCGCTGCGTCATCGTTGACACCAACAACCCCGCCGAACTGCCCGCCTCGCTGTCCCAGGCCGAGGTCGTCGAGATCATCGACCACCACATGCTGGCCGGCGGGATCACGACCCGCACCCCGATCAACATCACCATGCGGCCGCTGGCCTGCACCGCCACGATCATGCACGACCTGATCGGGAATGACCTCGAGCGCGCCCCCGCCTGGGTCAAGGGCGTGATGCTGACCTGCATCCTGTCGGACACGCTGGAATTCCGCAGCCCCACCACCACGCCGCACGACCGCCAGGTCGCCGAAAAGCTGGCCGCCGATCTGGGGATCGAAATTCCGCAATACGCCGCCGAGATGTTCACGGCAAAGTCGGATGTGTCCTCCTTCTCGGCAGCCGCCCTGCTGAGGATGGACAGCAAGGAATACGAGCTGGGCGGCAAGCGGCTGCGCATCTCGGTCCTGGAAACGACGGCCCCGCAGGTGCTGCTCGACCGCAAGGCGGACCTGCTGGCCGCCATCCCCGCCGTCGCCGCCGAGGAAGGCGCCGACGAGGTGCTGCTGTTCATCGTGGACATCCTGAACGAACGCTCCACGCTGCTGATCCCCAATGATTTCGTGCGCGCGGTCGCGGCGGCCACCTTTGAGGTGCAGGTGCCGGGCGACAGCGTCGTTCTGCCCGGCATCGTCAGCCGCAAGAAGCAGATCATCCCCGCGCTCAAGCTGTAACAACCCTTCTCGGCCGGGCCTGTGCCCCGCCCCCTTGTCAGGAGCCTTCCGCGCGTGACCCGCATCATCGATTCGCTGTCTGCGATTGCGCAGGACTATGACGTGCTGTTCTGCGACCTGTGGGGCTGCGTGCACAACGGCAAGGCCGCCTATCCGGCAGCCATCGCCGCGCTGCAGGATTTCCGGCGCGGGGGGGCAGGGTGGCGCTGGTCACCAATGCGCCGCGCCCGCGCGGTGCGGTGGCCGCGCAGATCGCCGGCCTTGGCGTTCCCGCCGATGCCTGGGACGAGATCGTGACCTCGGGCGATGCGGCGCAGGACGCGATGTTCTCGGGCCAGGTCGGGCACCGGGTCTGGCATGTCGGCCCGCCCAAGGACGTGGCCTTCTTCACCGAAACGGACGATCCGCGCGCCGCCTCGCTGCGCCGGGTTTCCCTTGACGAGGCCGAGGGCGTGGTCGTCACCGGACCCTTCGACGACCTAACCGAGACGCCGGAGGATTATCGCGAACGCCTCGGCCAAGCCGCCGAACGGGGGCTGCCGCTGCTGTGCGCCAATCCCGACCTCGTGGTCGATTACGGGGACCAGCGGCTTTACTGTGCCGGGGCGCTGGCGCAGCTTTACGAGGAACTGGGCGGCGAGGCCCTGTATTTCGGCAAGCCGCATGCGCCCATCTATGAACTGGCCCGCCGCCGCCTGGGT
This sequence comes from Paracoccus contaminans, assembly GCF_002105555.1. Taxonomy (NCBI): domain Bacteria; kingdom Pseudomonadati; phylum Pseudomonadota; class Alphaproteobacteria; order Rhodobacterales; family Paracoccaceae; genus Paracoccus; species Paracoccus contaminans. Next base: position 2,801,129 of record NZ_CP020612.1, on the reverse strand, counting down.
GTCGCCGACGCGCGCGAACTGGCCATCGGCGACGGCATCGGCACCGACATCGCCGGGGCGCTGGCGCAGGGGATCGATTCGCTGTTCGTGACCGGGGGATTGGCCGCCGAGCACATGGGGCAGGATGTCGAGCGCCCCGAACATCAGCGCATGACGGACTGGCTGTCGGCGCAATCGGCGGCAATGGCCATGACGATGGCGCCGACCTACGCCATCGGCCGGCTGCGCTAGGCACGCCACGCCTCGCGCCGGAGGAGGACCGGCGCGCATGCGGCCGGAAAGGGACAGGCCGGCGCCGCGGCATTGCGTCCGCGGGCCGGCACAGGGGGGATTGATGATGCAGGACAACCAGCCGCGCGGCACCATCGTCATCGAGGATCTTGAAATCGGGATGATGCGGTTCCTGCAAAAGCAGGTGACCGATCACGACATCGCCCTGTTTGCCGAGGTGTCCACCGACCGCAATCCTGTCCATCTGGATGACGCCTATGCGCGCGAGACGATGTTCCACGGACGCATCGCCCACGGAATGCTGACCGCGGGCCTCATCTCGGCCGTGATCGGGGAACAGCTGCCCGGCCACGGCACCGTCTATCTCAGCCAGACGCTGAAGTTCATGGCCCCTGTCAGGCCCGGCGACATTGTCCGGGCCGAGGTCGAGGTGCAGGCCATCGACCATGCCCGGCGTCGCGTCACCCTTGCCACGCGCTGCCTGGTCGGCGATACCGTCGTGCTCAGGGGCGAGGCCATGGTGCTGGCGCCATCCGGCAAGTTCGACTGAGGGGTCCGCCCCTCCGGCAGGGGTCCGCCGGACGAGGCCCCGCAGAAAGGGCGCCGGCAGGGCCGATGCAGAACGTTTCCATCCATATCCATCGTGACTGGCGCGGCCTGCCGGCCGCGGCGCGCGGGGCGACGGTGGCGATGGGGAATTTTGACGGCGTGCATCGGGGGCACCGGGTGGTGATCGACGCGGCCCGCGCCGCCCGTCCCGACGCGCCCCTGGGCGTCGTCACCTTCGAGCCGCATCCCCGCAGCTATTTCGCCCAGGCAGCCGGCCGGGCCGAGCCGCCCTTTCGCCTGATGAACCCCGAAGCGCGCGCCAACCGGCTGGCCCGGCTGGGCGTCAGCCGGCTTTACGAGCTGCCCTTCGATGCCGTGCTGGCGAGCCTGGCCCCGCCCGATTTCGCCCGCGAGGTGCTGGCCGAGGGGCTGGGGGTCGTCCATGTCGCGGTCGGCGCCGATTTCCGATTTGGCCGCGGCAGGCAGGGGGATGCGTCAACGCTGCAGGGGCTGGGGCAGGCGCTGGGTTTCGGGGTCACGGTGGTGCCGCTGCTGGCGCAAGGGGGCGCGCCGGCCAGTTCCACCGCGATCCGCGCCGCGCTGGCGGCCGGCCGCCCGCGCGAGGCCGAGGCGATGCTGGGCCACTGGCACCGGATCGAGGGCGAGGTGCTGCACGGGGAAAAGCGGGGCCGCCAGCTGGGCTATCCAACCGCCAACATGGCGCTGGACGGGCTGCACCTGCCCAGGCTGGGCGTCTATGCGGTGCTGGCCGATGTGCTGACCGGCCCCCACAAGGGCGCCTATGGCGGGGTCGCCAGCCTTGGGGTCAGGCCGATGTTCGGGGAAAACACGCCGAACCTGGAAACCTTTCTGTTCGATTTCACCGGCGATCTTTACGGCGAGCATCTTTCGATCGCCCTGGTCGATTACCTGCGCCCCGAGATGCGCTTTGACGGGGTCGAGGCGCTGGTCGCCCAGATGCGCGCCGACGAGGCCGAGGCCCGCCGCATCCTGTCGGCCCCGCGATGATGCGCGACCGTTTCTGGGAACTGCCGCTGGCCGATCTGTCCGCCGCCGAATGGGAGGCGCTGTGCGACGGCTGCGGGAAATGCTGCCTGAACAAGATCGAATACGAGGATGACGGCAGCGTCGAATTCACCCGCGTCGCCTGCCGCCTGCTCGACGGGCAAAGCTGCCGCTGTGCGTCCTATCCGAACCGCCATGATTTCGTTCCCGATTGCGTGGTGCTGACGCCGGCAAAGCTGCGCGAGATCGCCTGGTGGCTGCCGGCGACCTGCGCCTATCGCCTGCGGGCCGAGGGCAAGCCGCTTTACGCCTGGCACCATCTTGTTTCGGGCGATCCCGAGGCAATCCACCGGGCGGGTGTTTCGGTCAGGGGCTGGACGGTCAGCGAACTGGCGGTCAGCGAGGAGGACTGGGACCAGCATGTCATCGAGGATCTGTCATGAACTTCGGGTCGGACAACAGCTCGGGCGTGCATCCGCGCATCATGGCGGCGCTCGCGGCGGCCAATGACGGGTCCGCCCCCTCCTATGGGCGCGATGCGCTGACCGAAGGCGCGGCCGGGCGCCTGCGCGAGATCTTCGAGGCCCCGGATGCGGCGGTGTTCCTGGTCGGCACGGGCACGGGGTCCAATGCGCTGGCGCTGGCGCAGCTCTGCCCGCCATGGGGCCGCATCTTCTGCCATGAGACGGCGCATATCGAGACATCGGAAAGCGGCGGTCCGGCCTGGATGGCGGGCGGCGCGTCGCTGGCGCTGACGCCGGGGGCATGGGGGCGGATGACGCCGCAGGCCCTGGCCGCGCGGATCGCGGATTATCCGCAGGTGGACGAACATGACGGGCGCAACGCCGTGCTGTCGATCACCAATGCGACCGAATGGGGAACGGTGCATGACGCGGCCTCGGTCGCGGGGCTGTGCGCCGTCGCGCGGGGCGCAGGCATGGCGGTACATGTCGATGGCGCGCGCTTTGCCAATGCGGTTGCGGCGACGGGCGCATCGCCCGCGGCGCTGACATGGCGCGCGGGGGTCGATGCGCTGTCGCTGGGGGGCACCAAGAACGGCTGCCTTGCGCTTGAGGCGGTCGTGTTCTTCGATCCCGCGCGGGCGCAGGATTTCGCCTTTCGCCGGATGCGGGCGGGGCATCTGTGGTCCAAGCACCGCTTTCTGGCCGCGCAGGCGCTGGCCTGGCTGGAGGGCGGGCTGTGGCTTGATCTGGCGCGCCATGCCAATGCCGCCGCCGCCGAGCTGGCCGCCGGCCTGCGCAATTCGGGCCATGCGCCGCTGGCCCCGGTCGAGGCAAACGAAGTCTTCGTGCGCCTGCCGCGCGCGGTCATCGCCCGCGCCCGTGCGGCCGGGCTGCGTGCGGCCGACTGGCCGGCGGCCGGCGATGACGAGGATCGGGGCACGATCCGGCTGGTGACCGGCTGGACCACCACGGCAGAGGAGATCGCCGCCCTGCTGGCGGTGCTTTGATCCGCCGGCCCGGACAGCCGTTCCGCTGCGGGCAGTCAAGGAAGCAACCTGCGGCTGGACCGGCATCCGTTCAAACAGGGGCGCGGCGCAAGCCTGATCCGGAGTCGCCGATGGCCGGGATGTTCAAGAGGGCAGCCGAGCCCGGCCATGAGCCGCGGCAGGCATGGCGATATCGCCGCCTTACGACGTGCCTCCGCCGCCCTTTGCGCGCGTTCTGTCGCGCAGCAGCCCATCTGCTGCTGACAGGGCAGTTCCTGGGGTGTTGGGCAAGGCAGGCATCCTTGCCGCCTTTCGGCATCCGGCGGGTCATGGGAGGCCGCGCGCCCGACCACTGCCATGATGGCAAGGATCAATCTGCCGCCCCCGTCAGCCCCCGCCGTCAGTTGCCCAGCGCGGCCAGGATCATCGTCATCGCATGGGCCGTCGACGCGCGGCGCACGCCGTCGCGGCCCAGGGCGCCGAATTCCATCGTTTCGGTCCGCAGGCCGTCCACGCTGGCGACGCCGAAACAGACGCGGCCCTCGGGCTTGCTTTCTGACCCGCCCGGCCCCGCGATGCCCGTGATCGACACGGCCAGTCCCGCGCCCGACCGCTTAAGCGCCCCGGCGGCCATCTGCGCGGCGACCTGCGGGCTGACCGCCCCGTGATCGTCCAGCGCCTGCTGGCTGACCCCCAGCATCTGCACCTTGGCCTGGTTCGAATAGGTCACAAAGGCCCGGTCCAATGCGGCCGAACATCCCGGAATGTCGGTCAGCGCCGCCGACAGCATCCCGCCCGTGCAGCTTTCCGCGGCCGCCAGCATCACGCCCCGGTCCTGCGCCGCGGCGATCACCCGCCGGGCTAGGGCGTTCAGATCATCGGGGTTTCGTCCGCTCATCCCATCACCACGCCATGATAGATCCCGGCCGCCGCGATCGATGCGGCGGCGGCGAACAGTCCGGCCCAGATGTCATCCAGCATCACCCCGGCCGCGTCGCGGCGCCGGTCGGCCCGGCCGACCAGCCAGGGCTTCCAGATGTCGAACAGGCGAAAGAACAGGAACGGCATGACCAGGCCCGGCCATGGCATCGCGTCCCGCGGCAGCCCGGCAAACCAGAACCCGCCCGAGGTCGCGCACAGGGCGATCAACTGGCCGGCAACCTCGTCGATGACAATCTCGCTGCGGTCCTTGTCGGCCATCCCGGCGGTGAAGCGTGCCACCGACCAGAAGCCCAGCAGGATCGCCGCCGCGGTGCCCGCCAGCACCAGCGGGAAATGCCCCGCCCGGTGCAGCCCGTAACCCAGCGCAAGCGCGGCGGCCGAACCCCATGTCCCCGGCGCGGGGCGCAGCCGGCCGATCCCCAGCACCGTCGCGATCATGCCGTCCATCAGCCTTCTCCCACCAGCGTTGCGGTGGCGAGCGCGGCGATGCCTTCCTCGCGCCCGGTAAAGCCCAGCCGTTCCGAGGTGGTGGCCTTGACGCTGACGCGCCCCGGCCCGATCCCCATGATGTCGGCCAGGCGCGCCTGCATGGCGGCGGCATGGGGGCCGATCTTGGGCCGCTCGCATATCAGCGTCACATCGGCGTTGCCGATGCGGAACCCGCGTGCGCGGGCCAGATCGGCCGCGTGCCGCAGGAAGATGGCCGAGGCCGCGCCCTTCCACTGCGGGTCCGACGGGGGGAAATGACGGCCGATGTCGCCCTCGGCCAGCGCGCCGTAGATGGCGTCGGTCAGGGCGTGCATGCCCACATCCGCATCGGAATGGCCCACCAGCCCGCGACCATGCGCGATCTCGACCCCGCATAGCCAGACACTGGCGCCCGGCCCGAAGGCATGCACGTCATAGCCGTTGCCCAGCCGCACATCCATGCGCGCCCCCATGATCCGTCTGGCGCGCGCCATGTCCTGCGGCCAGGTGAGTTTCAGGTTGTCCTCGTCCCCCGGCACGATCGTCACGGGCATGCCGTGGCGGCGGGCCAGCTCCACGTCGTCGGCCGCATCCGCCGGCCCGTCGCGGTGGGCGGCAAGGATCGGCCCCAGCGCAAAGCCCTGCGGCGTCTGCGCGCGGTAAAGGCCGCTGCGGTCCATGGCGGCGGTGACGGTGCTGCCTTCGCCGCGCCACAGCGCGTCCGTGACGGGCAAGGCTGGGGCGGCGGCCTGCGCGCCCGCGTCCAGCGCCTCGATCACGCGGGCGATCACCTCGGGGCCGACCAGCGGCCGCGCGCCGTCATGGATCAGCACATGGGTGATGCCCGAGCCTTCCAGCGTTTCCAGCCCCGCGCGCACGCTGCCCGCGCGGGTGTCGGCGCCGGCGACCAGCGTGACGCGGCCCCCAAGCTCGTCCACCGCGCGGACCATGTCGTCCGGGTGGACGACGACCAGGATGCGCGGAAAGGCCGCGAAGGCCGCCACCGTGCGGGCCAGCACGCTGCCCGGCCCGAGGGGCTGCCACTGCTTGGGCAGGTCCCCGCCCATGCGGCTGCCCCGGCCCGCCGCGGTGATGAGGATCGCAATCATGTGAGGATCGATCATGATGTTCTCGATAAGGCAAGGCGCGCGAGGCCGCAATGAGGCCCCTCGCGCATGGCGGGCATGATGGCTATATCCCCCGCAGGTTTGCCTGAAGGAGCCGCCATGACCGAGCTTTCGCCCACCGATGCCGCCAAGGATGCCGCCGCGCGGGCGGCGGTGGCGCTGGTGCAGGACGGGATGCGGCTGGGCCTGGGGACCGGCTCGACCGCGGTGTTCATGGTCCACCGCCTGGCCGCGCGCATCCGGGCCGAAGGGCTGCGCCTGCGCTGCGCGGCGACCAGCCGGGCCACCTGCGAGCTGGCCGGGCGGCTGGGCATCGCCATCGAGGAACTGGACGAGATCGGCTGGCTTGACCTGACGCTGGACGGCGCCGACGAGATCGACCCCGACCTCAATCTCATCAAGGGGGGCGGGGGGGCGCATCTGCGCGAAAAGATCACCGCCGCGGCGTCGGACCGGATGGTGGTGGTCGCCGATCCGGCCAAGGTGGTCGAGGTGCTGGGCGCCTTTCACCTGCCAGTCGAGGTGACGCCCTTCGGGGTCGAGACGACGCGCATCCATATTCAGCGGCTGCTGGACGCGATGGGCATGACGCAGCGCCCGATGCTGCTGCGCCAGCGTGACGGGGCGATCTTCCGCACCGATGAGGGCAACCTGATCCTTGACCTGTCGCTGGACCGCATCGCCGATCCCGCCGCCCTGGGGCGCGGACTGAACGCCATCCCCGGCGTTGTGGAACACGGGCTGTTCCTGGGGATGTGCCATCTTGCACTGATCGGCAGCCCCGACGGGTCGGTCATCGAACTGACAAGACCCGAGGTGAGCGCATGAGCTTTGATTATGACCTGTTCGTGATCGGCGGCGGATCGGGCGGGGTGCGCGCGGCACGCATCGCGGCCAGCCAGCACGGCGCCAAGGTTGCCATCGCCGAGGAAAGCCGCTTTGGCGGCACCTGCGTCATTCGCGGCTGCGTGCCCAAGAAGCTGATGATCTTTGCCTCGACCGCCCCCGCCGCTGCCGCCGAGGCGCGCGGCTATGGCTGGGCAGATGCACAGGCGGGCGAATTCGACTGGCCCGCCTTCCGTGAAAAGCTGCGGGCCGAGCTGTCGCGCCTGGAAGGCTTGTACGAAGGCGGGCTGGTCACCGCCGGCGTGACGCTTTACCGCGCGCGTGCGCGGCTCGATGACCATCATACCGTCGTGCTTTCGACAGGCGAGCGGTTCACGGCGCGCCACATCCTGATCGCGGTCGGCGGGCGCCCCAGCCTGCCCGGCATCCCCGGCGAGGAACTGGCGATGATCTCGGACGACCTGTTCGAGATGGAGCGCCTGCCCCGCCGCGTCCTGGTCGTGGGCGGCGGCTTCATCGCCTGCGAATATTCGACCATCCTGAACGGGCTGGGATGCGAGACGACCTTGTGCCACCGGGGCGACAAGGTGCTGCGCGGCTTTGACGGCGAAGGCCGGACCCTGGTCACCCACCAGCTTGAAAACATCGGTGTGCGCCTGCGCCTTGAAAGCGCGCCGACCCGGCTCGAGCGCGAGGGGGACGGGCTCCGGGTCAGCTTTTCGGATGGCGGGGCCGAAAGCTTCGATGCCGTCATGCTGGCGGTGGGCCGCCATCCCTATACGGGCGGGCTGGGGCTGGAAAACACGGGCGTGCGCCTGGGCCGCCGCGGCGAGATCGTGGTGGACGAATGGTCGCAGACCTCGGTGCCCTCGATCTTTGCGGTGGGCGATGTCACCGACCGCGTGAACCTGACGCCCGTCGCCATCCGCGAAGGCCACGCCTTTGCCGACACGGTCTTCGGCGCGCAGCCCCGGCGCGTCGATCACGGCCTGATCGCCAGCGCCGTCTATGTCCGCCCCCATGAGCTGGGCACCGTCGGCCTGACCGAGGAGGAAGCCGCCGAACGCGGCCCGATCGAGGTCTACGAGGCGCGCTTTCGCCCCATGCGGTCGCTGTTTGCGGGGTCCGAGGCGCGGGCCCTGATGAAGCTGATCGTCTGCACCGAGACGCGCCGGGTGCTCGGCTGCCACATCTTCGCCCCCGAAGCGGGCGAGATGATCCAGCTGGTCGCCGTCGCCGTAGGGATGGGCGCCACCAAGGAACAGTTCGATGCGACGGTGGCGGTCCACCCCACACTGGCGGAGGAGCTGGTCACGATGCGCGCGCCCGTCCGCCGCGCGGGCGGTGCGACGGCCTGAGGCTGCCCCCTTGGGGCGGGCAAAGGGCAGGCGTGACAGGTCGCACCCTTGTCCCGCCGAACATAAGCCCTAGTTATGACGCAGCTTCTGACGAAAGGCACGAGGATGGCACAAGGACCTTGGGGCGGCGCAAACGATGGTGACGACGAACGTCCCGCCCGCCCGCAGCCCCCGCGCCCCGAAACGCCGCGCCCTTCCGGGCAGCAACCGCAGCGCCCCTGGGGGACCGGAGGCTCGGACCAGCAGCCGCCCCCGCCGGGCGGGCGTCGCCCCGACCAGGTTCCCGAGATCGAGGAACTGATGCGCAAGGGACAGGATCGCTTGCGTGTTCTGATCGGCGGGCGCGATGCGCGCGGGCGCACCGGCGGGCCGCGGCGGCCCGGCCCGCCCTCGGGCCTGCCGCGTATGGACCGGAGCAAATGGGGCATCGCCGCGCTGGCGGGTGCCGTCCTGTGGGGCATTGCCAGTTTTTACCAGGTGGATACGGGCGAGAAGTCGGTCGAACTGCTGTTCGGCCGCCCCTATGCCGTGCGCGACGAGGGAGCCAATTTCGCGCCCTGGCCCTTCATCACGCGCCACATCATCGCGGTGACGGGGGAACGCACGATCGAGATCGGCACGGGCCGGGATGCGCTTGACAGCGGCCTGATGCTGACCCGTGACCAGAACATCGTGGACATGAGCTATCAGGTCGTCTGGAATGTCTCGAACCCCGAGCAGTTCCTGTTCAACCTTGCCGATCCCGAGGGCACCATCCGCGCCGTGGCCGAAAGCGCGATGCGCGACATCGTGGCCCGGTCCGAGCTGGCCCCGATCCTCAACCGTGACCGCGGGCAGATCGCCCGTGATGCCGAACTGGCGATCCAGCAGACGCTGGACAGCTATCAGGCCGGCATCAACGTGGTGCGCGTCAACCTTGGCCGCGCCGATCCGCCGGCCGAGGTCATCGACAGCTTCCGCGAGGTCCAGGCCGCGCAGCAGGAACGCGACAAGCTGGAAAAGGAAGCCGATGCCTATGCCAACCGCGTCCTGGCCAATGCCCGCGGCGAATCCGCCGCCATGGTCGAGCAGGCCGAGGCCTATCGCGCCCAGGCCGTGAACGATGCGCAGGGCGAAGCGGCGCGCTTCAACTCGGTCTATGACGAATATGTCAAGGCGCCCGAGGTAACGCGGCGGCGGATGTATCTTGAAACCATGGAACGGGTGCTGGGCGGGGTGAACAAGGTGATCCTGGAAGGCGACGGGGCCGGCGGGCAGGGCGTCGTGCCCTATCTGCCGCTGGACCAGCTGCGCCCCGCAGGCGCAGCCGGACAGCCCGCGGCGACGGGAACCGCACCGGCCGGATTGCCGGCCTCGGGCGCCCAGGCCGCAGGTGCGGGCCGCGCCGCCGCAACGACGGGCAATGCCGCAAGGGGGAACAACTGATGCGCCGTGCGATTTCCTTCTTTGCCCTGCCGCTTGTCGTGGCCGTGGCGCTGCTTGTGACGGCGTCGGTCTATATCGTGGATGTGCGGGAAAAGGCGCTGGTCCTGCGGTTCGGCGAGGTGGTCGCTGTCCGGCAGGAACCTGGCCTCGGGTTCAAGCTGCCGCTCATCGACCGGGTGGTGCGCTATGACGCGCGCATTCTCGGCCTGCCGACCGACCCGATGGAGGTCACGCCCCTCGACGATCGCCGCCTTGTCGTCGATGCCTTTGCGCGCTGGCAGATCGAGGATGCCGTCACCTTCCGCCGCGCAACGGGCGAGGGCGGGATCGACTTTGCCCAGAGCCGGCTGGCCGGCATCCTGACCAACGCGATCCGCGGCGTTCTCGGATCGGTGCCCTCGACGGCGGTGCTGTCGCAGGACCGCACCAACCTGATGGGCCAGATCCGAGACGCCGCGCGCGGCGAGGCCGAAGCCCTGGGCGTGCAGATCATCGACGTGCGGCTGACCCGGACCGATCTGCCGGCGCAGAACCTGAACGCGACCTATGCCCGGATGCGGGCCGAGCGCGAGCGCGAGGCGGCCGACGAAACCGCCCGCGGGGGCGAGGCGGCCCAGCGCGTGCGCGCCGCCGCCGACCGGACCGTGGTCGAGCTGACCTCGGATGCCCGCCGCAAGGCCGAGATCGTCCGCGGCGAGGCCGACGCCCAGCGCAACGCCATCTATGCCGAGGCCTTCGGCAAGGACCCCGAGTTCTTTGCCTTCACCCGCTCGATGACGGCTTACGAACGGGCGCTGAAGGGGCAGAACAGCTCGATGGTGATCACGCCGCAGGGCGAGTTCTTCAGCTATCTCGGCGCTGGTGATGGCGCGGGCGCCAGCCCGGTTGCTGTGCCCCCGCAGGTGGCCGCGGCCGTTCCCGCCAATCCCGCCCCGACCAGCGAGGTCGCGGCTCAGGCGGCGGCGCAGGCTGCAGCCGCCGCCGCGGCGGCTGCCGAAACCGCTGCCCGTGCCGAGGGTGGAAGCGCCAGCGATACCGCGGCGCCGGTGATGCAGCCCTCTGCACCTGCACCTGCACCTGAAGCTACGGCCCCTGATGCGCCTGCCGCAGCGTCCCCCGGCGCTGCGCCGCCGGCGGCTGTGCCCGCGAACTGACCGGCCTGGTGGCGCGGCCTTACCGGGCCGCGCCTTTTTCCACGGGCGACAGCGCCAGAGCAGACAGAACTTCACGCGGAAATGACGCCTGATGCGTTGCTATTGCGCAACAAATCTCCACATCTGGCGCTTGCAACCCGCGGCCGTCAGCATGGGGGCCGGGGCGAAGTGACGGAGATCGTGGATGACGTATCTAACGCAATCAAGGCGCGGGCTGGTGGCCTCGGCACTGGCTTTGACGCTGGGGCTTGCGCCGGCCTTTGCGCAGTCGCCGGCACCGGCCCCGGTGCCTCCCGCCGCCGGCGCCCCGGCGCAGCCGCAGGCCGGCACTGCCCCGGCGATGCCGCAGAACATGCCCCAGACGACGACGACGCCGGATCAGCCGATGACGGGCAAGGTGCCCGAGGCGGCGAATGCAAACGCACCCGTTGGCACCGGCGCATCGCAGGGCCAGGGCCGGCAGACCGGCCCCGACAGCTTTGCCGACGTGGTGGCGGCGGTCAGCCCGGCGGTGGTGAACATCACCACGACTGCTGTGGTTTCGCGCCCGGTGCAGCAAGGGCCGGCCTTCCCCGAGGGCAGCCCCTTTTCGGACCTGTTCCGTGATTTCGGCATCCCCGGCCCCGGCAGGCGCGGCGATTCGCCCTTTGGCGGGCCGATGCAGCAGGAGCGTTCGACCGCGCTGGGTTCGGGCTTCGTGATCTCGTCCGACGGCTTCATCGTCACCAACAACCACGTCATCGACGGGGCCGACGAGATCGAGATCGAGTTCTATTCCGGCGCCCGGCTGCCGGCCAAGCTGGTCGGGACCGACCCCACCACCGACATCGCCGTTCTGAAGGTCCAGGCCGACAAGCCGCTGCCCTTCCTCAAGTTCGGGGACAGCGACGCGGCGCGGGTGGGCGACTGGGTGCTGGCGCTGGGGAACCCGCTGGGGCAGGGGCTGTCCGCCTCGTCCGGGATCATCTCGGCGAAAAGCCGGGCCCTGACCGGCACCTATGACGATTTCATCCAGACCGACGCGGCGATCAACCGCGGCAACTCGGGCGGGCCGCTGTTCAACATGCAGGGCGAGGTCGTGGGCGTGAACACGGCGATCCTGTCGCCCAATGGCGGCTCGATCGGGATCGGCTTCTCGATGGCCTCGAATGTGGTCTCCAAGGTCGTGGACCAGCTGCGCGAGTTCGGCGAGACGCGGCGCGGCTGGCTGGGCGTCAAGATCCAGGACGTGACGCCGGACATCGCCAATTCGCTGGGCCTGGCAGCGGAAAAGGGCGCCATGGTCACCGATGTGCCGGCCGGCCCGGCGGCGGATGCCGGGGTGCAGGCAGGCGACGTGATCACCCGCTTTGCCGGGGGCGAGGTGGCCGACACGCGCGATCTGGTGCGCCGGGTCGCCGATGCGCCGGTGGGCGAGGCGGTGGACGTGACCGTCCAGCGCGCCGGCAAGCCGGTCGATCTCAAGATCACGCTGGGGCGGCGCGAGCTGGCCGATGCCGATGAGCGTGGCGAGGGTGAGGAGCGGGGCGACCCGCAGAGCCAGCAAGGCGATGCGGTGCTGGGGATGACGCTGTCACGGCTGACGCCCGATCTTGCGGCGCGGCTGCGCCTTCCTGAAAACAGCAAGGGCCTTGTCGTCGAGGATGTGGACGCCAAGAGCGATGCGGCCGCCAAGGGGCTGCAGCCGGGCGATGTGATCGTCGAGGCGGGGCAGAAGCCTGTGGCGACGCTTGGCGATCTGCGCGGCCGCGTGGCCGAGGCCAAAGAGGCGGGCCGCCAGTCGGTGCTGCTGCTGATCCGCCGCGGGGGCGAGCCGCGTTTTCTGGCCCTGTCGATCGACTGAGCGCGCAGGCCCGGTCGGAAAGGGAAAGGGGCGCCCCGTGGCGCCCCTTTTGTCATTGCTGGGCAGACCGGCTTATTTCTGGGCGGCCTTGGCGGCATCCTGCAGGGCGGTGAAGCCCGCGGTGAAGCCCTTGAGCGACATGTTCAGCTTGACCTGATCCTTGGCCGGATCGCCCCCGAACGGCAGCAGGGATACCGTCGAGACGCTGCCCTTCTTCAGCCCGTTCAGTTCGGCATCCGTCATCCCGATGCGCGAGACGCAGCCGACCGGCGCGCAGACGAGGAAGGGATAGCGATGCTCGGCCGCCGCATCGATCTTCAGCCCCAGGCCGGCCTGCAAGTCCGTCTCGAGCGGCGCGACGAAGTTCAGGATCGCCGCCGCCTTGCCGGTGAACGGGATGACCGAAATCTCGGCGACAGGCTTGCTGTACTGGTCCTTGAGCAGCTGATACAGCTCGCACGGATCCTTGCCGTCCTTGGTGCGCAGGCAGCGCAGCGTCCATTCGTCATGGGTGGACTTGCTGTAATAGCTGCCCACCTGCTGATCGTCGGCCGCATTGCCCGCAGGGGCCGGCGCGCCGTCCGCCGCAGGGGCGGGGTTCGCTGCCGGGGCAGGGGTGGCTGCCGGGGCTGCCGGGGCGGGGGTGGCGGCAGGAGCGGCGGGGGCAGGATCCGGGCTGGCTGCCGGGGCGGGCGTTTGCGCTGCGCTGCCGGCTGCTGCAGGCGCGGCGGCATCGGCAGGGGCCGCGGGGACCACGGCCGGGGCATCAGGCGATGCAGCGGGGGACGCAGACCCGGCCGGCGCCGCGGCGCTTTCCGGCGCGGCGGCCGGTGCCGTGGCCGTCTGGGCCAGCGCCGCGACCGGGGCCGCAGCCAGCAGCGCAGCGAGAACGGCGTAAGAGGTTCGTGCCATTTCGGATCCTTTCGATTGAAGGCGCCCGGCGCTGGTAGCACGGCCCACGGGCGCTGTCAGGGGCGCCGGTGTAACCTTTGCGTAGGCAGGCCCGGCCCAGGGCAGCAGGCGGGCAGCAGCCCCCTGCAAAGGCTGAAAAGGGGACGCGCCCGCCTCAGGCTGCATCCCCTTCGTCCCTGTCGGACCCGGCCTTATTGCGTCAGAGGTTAGCGGGGCACGGCGCCTGCGTCAATCGACCCGCAGGCCCGCCGCCCCCGCCTGCAGCGAAAAAAGCCGCGCCCGAAGGCGCGGCAAGGCGTTACGGAGGAAGCACCGGACCCTTCGCCCCGAACGGCCCGACACGGCACACTCTGGCATGCAGGGCTTAACGGAGTATTGTCGCAGCGTGCGAAACCGTTGCGCCGCGCCATCCATCAACAACAAGGCTGTGTTCCCGTGTCCGACATCCCTGCCCATGGCCCCGGCGATGCTGCCCTGCCAACCACGCCGCTTGCCGAGCCGCCGCAAGGCGGCCGCCCGGTCGTCGATCTGGAGCGCGGCACCGTCCTTGTCGGCGGCGCGGGGCCCGGACAGGGCGAGCCGCAGCATCTTCTTTTGAAATACGCCAACCGGCACGGGCTTATCGCGGGTGCGACGGGGACGGGCAAGACGGTGACCTTGCAGACCCTTGCCGAGGCAATGTCGCTGGCAGGGGTTCCGGTCGTGCTGTCGGACATCAAGGGCGATCTGGCCGGCATGGCGCTGCCCGGCGGAGAGCCGGCCCCGGCCGCCGGTTTTTCAGAGCGCGCGGCGCGCATCGGGCTGCGCCCCGAATTCCGGGGTTTTCCGGTGACGTTCTGGGACGTGTGGGGCGAAAAGGGGCACCCTGTTCGCACCACGCCTTCGGAAATGGGGCCGCTGTTGCTGTCGCGCCTCATGGGGCTGACCGACGCACAGGAAGGGGTGATGAACATCGTCTTCCGCGTCGCCGATGACGAGGGGCTTGCCCTGGCCGACCTGAAGGATCTGCAGGCGATGCTCGTCTGGGCCGGCCAGAACGCAAAGGATCTGAGCCTGCGCTACGGCAATGTCTCGACCGCATCGGTGGGGGCGATCCAGCGCGCGTTGCTGGTGCTGGAACAGCAGGGCGGCGGGCGGCTGTTCGGCGAGCCGGCGCTTGAACTGGCCGACCTGATCCGCATGGACGCATCGGGCAGGGGCATCGTCAACATCCTGGCCGCGGACCGGCTGATGAACGCGCCGCGCCTTTACGCGACCTTCCTGCTGTGGCTGCTGTCGGAACTGTTCGAGCAGCTGCCCGAGGTGGGCGACGTGGACAAGCCGCGGCTCGCCTTCTTCTTCGACGAGGCGCATCTGCTGTTTGACGGGGCGCCCCCGGTGCTGGTGGACAAGATCCAGCAGGTCGCCCGGCTGATCCGGTCCAAGGGGGTCAGCGTCTGGTTCATCACCCAGAACCCCGCCGATGTGCCCGACGCGGTGCTGGCGCAGCTTGGCAACCGCGTCCAGCACGCCCTGCGCGCCTTTACCCCGAAGGACAACAAGGCATTGCGCCAGGCGGCAGCGAATTACCGCCCCAACCCCGCCTTTGATACCGCCGAGGCGATCACCGGCCTTGGCACCGGCGAGGCGCTGACCTCGTTTCTCGAGGCGAACGGGGCGCCGGGGATGGTTCAGCGCACCCTGATCCGCCCGCCTCAGTCGCGGCTGGGCGCCATCCCCGATGCCGAGCGCGCGCGCCTCGTGCAGCTGTCCCCCCTGGGGCTGAAATACGGCCAGACCATCGACCGCGACAGCGCCTATGAACGGCTTGCCGCGCGCGCCGAAACGGCGGCCCGCCAGGCCGAGGACCATGATCTGTTCACGATGCAGCCCTCGGGCGCGGCGGGCGCCCGCCGCCACAATCCTGCCATCCAGATCAACACGCAGACGCCGGCGGGGCGGCGCCGGGGCGACACGATCGTGCAGACCTTCGGCAAAAGCGTTGCGCGCCAGATCGGAAGCAGCGCGGGCCGCATGATCGTGCGTGGCGTGCTCGGCTCGCTGCTGCCCGGAAGGTAAGCGCCCCCCGCTCAGCCGACGACCCGCAGCGTGCCGGCGCTGGGCACCAGCTGCGATTCGGCCAGGATCGCGATCATCAGCAGGACATGCTGATGCAGGTCGTATTCCGCATCACCTTCCTGCCGGGCGCTGTTCAGGCGGTCCTCCTCGGCGCGCAACCGCGGCAGGGCGTGGCCAGGCGCGGGGACATGATCGCTGCGCAGGATGCGGCGCAGGTCACGTTCGCGCCGCCAGTGATTCTGCCCCTCGATCGCCGCGCGCACCAGCAATGCCGGGCGACGAAGGGGCTGGCCCACCGGCTGCACCGGAAAGGCAAGGATATTCGACATGAGGCTCATCGCGATCTCTCTGCTTGCAGGTTGCGGGCCCTGTTTGCCTGCTGGGCAGCGATGTTGCGCAGGCGCCATGCGCAGCGCGCGACATGGTTAACTCTCTTTAGGGAATCTTAGCGCCTGATGACCGAAGTGCCGGCGACCTGTCTTTTTCGACAGGTCGTTTCCCGCTGGCCCAGGACATGAGGAACGATCGACATGATGATTATGACGGGTGATCTAAGCGAGGCGATGGCGGTCGTGGCGACCGTCACGGGCGCTTTGCCGACAGCCGCACCCGGGACAGGCGCAGCTGCGGCCGAAGGCAGCGCCCCCCCGGCGCCAGCCCTGCCCGAGGATGCGCAGCTGTATCTGCGCCACGTCGAAGGGGGCGAGACGATCCGCGCCCTTGCCCGCGAGGCGGGCTGCCATGCCTCGACCATCCTGCGCCGCATCCGCCGCTTCGAAAACCGCCGCGATGACCCGCTGGTCGATCGGGCGGTCGAACGCAGTGCCGCGCTTGGCCGGCCGGCTGCCGATCTGTCCGAGATCCGCCGCATCCTGCGCCGCCTGGCCGAACCGGGCGCCGTTCTGGCCGTGGCCGAAGGGATGGACAAGGCGATCATCACCCGTTCGGACATCCGCACGGCCGTCCTTGATCGCAAGCTGGCCGAGCTGTTGGCGCTGCGCGGCTGGGTGGGGTTGTTGGGGCAGGGGCGGATCACCCGCCATGCGATCACGCCCGCAGGGCGCGCGGCGCTCAAGGCGATGATGATGGGGCGCTATGCAGGCCTGCCCGAAGCAGGCGGGGTGTGCGAGAACGCGGCCGAGGCCGTCCCTGGCGCATCAGGTCTGGCCGAGGCGGCAGCGCCCTTCGTCCATGCGCCGGGCGGCCCTGACACTGCACCCGACATGGGCCCGGCCGCGGCCCAGGCGCACCGCATCTATGAGGATCGCACCCTGGACGACCCCGAGGGGCCGGGCATGCGGCGCATGAGGGTGAACATCGCGGAAAGCCCGCTGCTGGTTCTGGCGCGGCGGCGCGATGCCAACGGGCAACCTTTCCTGGACAGCGGCATGGTCGCCGCGGGCGAACGGCTGCGCGAGGATTTCGAACTGGCGCAGATGGGGGCGCGGGTCACGCAGAACTGGGACGGGTTCCTGACCGCGGGAATCGATGCCGGCTTCAACGCCGGCTGGGGCGGCGGTTCCGAATCCGC
This sequence comes from Paracoccus contaminans, assembly GCF_002105555.1. NCBI lineage: Bacteria > Pseudomonadati > Pseudomonadota > Alphaproteobacteria > Rhodobacterales > Paracoccaceae > Paracoccus > Paracoccus contaminans. Next base: position 2,784,209 of record NZ_CP020612.1, on the reverse strand, counting down.
CCGCCGCCGGGTTGCCGAGGCGCTGCGCGATCTTGGCCCCGGCATGGGCGATCTGGTGCTGCGCGTGTGCTGCTTTCTCGAGGGGATCGAGATGACCGAGCGCCGGCTTGGCTGGGCAGCGCGTTCGGGCAAGGTGGTGCTGCGCCTGGCGCTGATGCGGCTCGAACGCTTTTACCGCGAACGTTACGGCAGCGGCAGCCCGTTGATCGGCTGAGGCGCGCAGCATGCTGCCGCAGCCGAAGTTGCGGCCGCCGATGGGGCGGCCGCGCCTGGGGGCCGGTCAGGCCTTCGCGCCCTGGTGTTCGCGCAGATAGGCCAGCACCGTCTCGGGCGAGGATTCGCCATAGGGGTCTTCGCCGTGGTTGTCGCAGCGGCCCGGTTCCTCGAACAGCTTTTCAACCACCCCGTCATCGATGATGGCCGCATAGCGCCAGGACCGGCAGCCAAAGCCGAGATTGTCCTTGCGCACCAGCATGCCGACCTTTTCGGTGAACTCGCCCGACCCGTCAGGGATCACCTTGACGTTTTCCAGGCCCTGCTGCTTGGCCCACTGGTTCATGACGAAGGCATCGTTGACCGACAGGCAATAGATCGCGTCAATGCCAAGCTCTGCCATTTCCGCCGCTGCCTTTTCGAAACCCGGCAGCTGGTAGGTCGAGCAGGTCGGCGTGAAGGCGCCGGGCAGAGAGAACAGCACGACGCGCTTGCCCTTGAAATAGTCGCTCGTGGTCAGCGCTTCCCAGCGATAGGGGTTCGGCCCTTCGATCGTCTCGTCGCGCAGGCGAGTCTGGAACGTTACCTCGGGCAGCTTTTCGCCAACTTTCATGGGGGCATCCTCTTTGTTGGGGCGATGCGGCGGACACCGCCTGAGGCGCCGCCACGAAGTCGGCGGTAATCTGATCATCAGGCGCAGGTTGATCAAGCCCTCTCGAGGGATTAGGTCTGGGACCAGCCTGCCGGCCCGCATGCGGCGCCGGCCTTTTCCGCGAGGGTTCCATGTCCGACGCGCCGCCGATCCTGCGCCATCCCGAAAAGGCTCATCGCCCCGATCAGGCGCAGCCCGCCAAGCCGGCCTGGATCCGCGTCAAGGCCCCGGTCAGCGCCGGATACAAGGCCACGCGCGACATCCTGCGCGACAACCGCCTGTCCACCGTCTGCGAACAGGCCGGCTGCCCCAATGTCGGCGAATGCTGGAGCCAGGGTCACGCCACCATGATGATCATGGGCGAGATCTGCACCCGCGGCTGTTCCTTCTGCAACGTCATCACCGGCAAGCCGCGCGCGCTGGACGTGTTCGAGCCGGGGCGCGTCGCCCATGCCGTGCAGAAGCTGGCGCTCAAGCATGTCGTCATCACCAGCGTGGACCGGGACGATCTGGATGATGGCGGGGCCGATCATTTTGCCCAGACCATTCGCGCGATCCGCCATCGCAGCCCCGATTCGACCATCGAGGTGCTGACCCCCGACTTTCTCAAGGCACAGCCGGGGGCGCTGGAAACGGTGGTCGAGGCGCGGCCCGACGTGTTCAACCACAATCTCGAAACGGTGCCGGGGCTTTATCCGACGGTGCGGCCGGGCGCGCGCTATTTCCATTCGCTGCGGCTGCTGCAGCGCGTCAAGGAACTTGACCCGGCAATGTTCACCAAATCGGGCATCATGGTGGGGCTGGGCGAGGATCGGCAGGGGGTGCTGCAGGTCATGGATGACATGCGCGCGGCCGGGATCGATTTCATCACCATCGGCCAATACCTGCAGCCGACGCCCAAGCACCACCGGGTCGATCGCTTCGTCACGCCCGAAGAGTTCGCGGGCTATGAAAAGGCGGCCTGGGGCAAGGGATTCCTGATGGTTTCGGCCACGCCGCTGACGCGGTCCTCGTATCATGCGGGCGATGATTTCGCACGGCTTCGCGCCGCAAGGCAGGCCAGGCTGGCAGGGGGCTGATCGCTTCAGGCCAAGGCCGGCCCCTGATCGTCGCGGGCAGGGCCGCATGGTCGTTGCATGCCAAGGCGGGGCGCAGGGATTGCCCTAGTGATTGGCGGTCATTCAGCCGGATGGCGGACAGGGGCTTGCGGCTTGTCGGTGCCACGAACGATCATGGCCATCACAAGGGCAACCCCAAGGGCGGCGGCCGGCACGATGATGTCGAATGCGGTCATGGTTTCAGTCCTTCCGCAGATAGCCCAATATGTATTGGGCAACGCCGTGGATCGCAAGACCGATCCCCGACCAGGCAGCAAGGGTCAGATAGGATGCCTGATGTGTTTCAACCACCGGCCGCAGGATGGCGATGCCGATCAGCCCGATGCTGATGGCATTGAGGAAACCGGCGGCGAGCTTGAGACGCTCGTTGCGGACAAGTGACATGAGGACCGCTTTCGGCAGGGCATATCCGCTTCAGGTGCCCCAGCCGCCGTGCGGCGGCAAGGGCAGGGTTGCGGCATAGGGCAAACCCGCCTAAAAGGGCGCAAGGTCGATGGCCCGTGTGGCGGAATGGTAGACGCAGCGGACTCAAAATCCGCCGCCGCAAGGCATGTCGGTTCGAGTCCGACCACGGGTACCACGCCGCGCCGACCCGCAGGCAAGTTCAATCCCTGATTTCCGGCCTGCCTTCCGTTGCATGCCGCAACAACCCTTGGCCTTGCAGGTTTCAGGCGGGCAGGGTCAGCCGCGCCGCAAGTCCGCCCATTGCCGCCACGCCCAGATGCAGGCTGCCGCCATGCAGGGCGGCAAGGTCGGCCACGATGGCCAGCCCCAGCCCGGCGCCCGGCGGCCCCCGCTCGTCCAGCCGGCCGCCGCGGGCCAGGGCGGTGGAATGGCCGCTCTGCGGCAGGCCCGGGCCGTCATCGGCCACCGTCAGCGTCAGGCTTGGCCCCTTGCCTTCCACTGTGACCGCAATGCGGCTAGCGGCATATTTCACGGCGTTTTCCAGAAGATTGCCCAGCATCTCCTCAAGATCCTGCCGCTCGCCGGCAAAGCGCGCGTCAGGGGGGCAGGCGATCGACACGGCCAATCCCCGGTCGCGGCAGGGCTGGCGCAGGACCAGCAGGATATCGTCGATCACCGCTGCCACGGGCGTCCAATGACCCAGCAGCCGCGGGGCGCCGGCGCTGCGGGCGCGCCGCAGATGCCATCCGATCTGCCGGTCCATGCGGGCGATCATATCCTGTCCGGGATGATCGGGTGGCAGGGTGTTTGCCAGCGCCGCCATCGGTGTCCTGAGGGAATGGGCCAGGTTTCCCAGATGATCGCGCGCCCGCCCGATGACCGAGCGATTGGCCTCCAGCAGGGCGTTGATCTCTGCCGTCACAGGGCGCAGCTCGGCCATCGGCTGCTGCGGAAGGGATTCGGCCTGCCCCTGCCGGATCGCGCGGATGTCGCGCCCCAGCCGGTCCAGCGAACGCAGCCCCAGCGTGACCTGCGCCAGCGTCGCCGCCGCCAGCCCCGCGCCCAGCGCGGCCAGCGCCAGCGCCAGCGGCCGGCGCAGGCGGGAAATGGCCCCGGTGATTTCCGCCACCGGCGCTGTCACTGTGACAGACAGCGGCGCATCCTCTCCCGGCAGGGTGAAATGGCGGTGCAGCACCCGCAGCGGCTCGCCCTCGGGCCCGGTGCCGGGGCCACCGGCGAACTCTGCCTGCGGCGGGTGCAGATACAGGTCAAGCAGCGATGGCGCCTTGTCGATCACCTGCCCGCCCTCGTCCTGCAATTGCCAGGACCACAGCGACAGGGGAACGGAAAATCGCGGATCGATGGGCGGCGCGACCAGCCGAAGCCCGCCGTCCTCGTCCGCCTCGATGCCGGCGATGATGCTATCGGCAATCGCCGCGGTTTCGGCATCGAAGCGGTCGGTGATGAACCCGGCCAGCAGCCCGCCGATCACCCACCACGCCGCCAGCAAGGCCAGCGTCAGCCACAGCGCCGCCGCCGCCAGCAGCCGCGCGCGGATCGACCCCAGCCGCGGGATCACGCCGGATCGCCGCACAGGACATAGCCTTCGCCGCGCCGCGTCTCGATCAGCCCTTCGCCGATCTTGCGGCGCAGGCGGCCGATCACGACCTCGATCGACTTGAAGTCCCTGTCGCTGCCGGCGTCATAGAGATGTTCGGACAGTTCGGTGCGGCTGACGACCCGCCCCGGATGGTGCATGAGATAGCCCAGGATGCGCGTTTCAAAGGCGGTGAGCCTGAGGGCCATGCCGTCGCGGGTGATGACGCCCAGCTGCGTGTCATAGCCCAGCGGCCCGGCTGTCAGCACCGCCCGCGCATGACCGGCCGCGCGGCGCACCAGCGTCTGGGCGCGCAGCACGACCTCGTCCAGGCGGAAGGGCTTGACCGCGTAATCATCCGCGCCGGCGCGAAATCCGGCGACCTTGTCGCTCCAGTCCCCGCGGGCGGTCAGGATCAGGACGGGCAGCGACAGCCCCTGGGCGCGCCAGCGCGTCAGCACCTCGATCCCCGGCAGGCCGGGCAGACCAAGATCGAGGATGGCCACGTCATAGGTTTCGGTCATGCCCATGAATTCGGCCTGCGCGCCGTCGTTGGCGATGTCGGCGACAAAGCCGCCTTGGCGCATGGCAGCGGCGATCTGGCCCGACAGGATGGGATCATCCTCGACGATCAGGCAGCGCATCAGTGCCTGTCCCCCGCGCGCCTGCGCCCAGGCCGTCTGGCGGCGGCAAGGTCGGGCCCCCGCACATCGACAAAGCGGCCCGTGCGGGCATCCATGCGGATGTCCAGAACATCACGCCGGGGCGTGACCATCCGCAGCCGATAGACAAGGGCGATGCCCACCTCCGATTCCGCAGGCGTGGCGGGACGGGGCGCGATGTCCAGCACACGGCCGATGAAGCGGTCCTGCGCCCGCAGGACGGCCAGATGCATGGGGATCGCGCCCGCCTCTGGCGCGCCTGCAAGGCCGGTCTGTGCCAGCGGCGGCGGGGCCATGAAGGTGAAGGCCGTCCCGGCAAGGGTCGCCAGGGCGATCAGGAGGGCTGTGGCAAGGACGCGAGGGGCCATTGCGCAGCGATATATCGCCTGACGTAAACGAATTCCAAACGGATGATTGGTCATAGGTTGCGCAAAAGGCAGCTAGATACTGATTCGTCCGGCGCCGGTCTGCATGGCGCTGGACAGGACAGAAAGGAAAACCGATGCTTCGCCTCTTTCGCAACTCTGCCGCGGTGATCATGGCAACGGCGGTGCTGGCCGGGCCCGCACTTTCGCAGACGGCTGCGCCTGTGCCCGCCGGGCCGTCCACCCAGCCCCCGGCGGCGGCGGCACCCAACGGGCAGGCACCCCAGGCCCCTGCGGTAGTTCCCGGGGGGTCGGCACAGGTGCCGCCGCCCCCGCCTTTGGGCGGAACAACGGCCGCTGCGCCCGGCACTGCGCCGCAGGCCGCGCTGCCGCAGGTGCTGGGCGATCTGGGCATCCGTGATGCCGCCGTCCTGGACGGACGCAAGGGTGAACAACGGGTCGAAGGCACGCTTCCGGGCGGTGCGGCCTTCCGCGGGGCCATCGATCCGCAGGGTCAGTTGCGCATGATGCGCCTGACGGACGAGGCCGGCGCGCTGCCTGACGACATCATGCGGCGCCTGGTTCCCGAACCGATCCGCAATGCCCCTGTCTTTGCCGAATTCGCGCGGGTGCAAGGCGTGACGCGGAGCGAGGACAGGATCATGCTGTCGGGCGCTGATGCACGGGGCATGCCTGTGCGTGCCGCATTTGGCACTGACGGAACCCTGCAACGCTTCGGCCGGGGCGAGGATGGCGGCCCGCGCCAGGGCAAACGCGAGGGGCAGGGAGATCAGAACCCCGGTCGGCGCGACCATGACGGGCCGCGCGACAAACGCGGCGGTATGGACCGGGACATGGGCCATGGGCACGGCAAAGATCATGAATGCGGCGGTCACCATGGCAAGCCCGCACATGATCACCGCCCCGGCGATCGGGATGGCGAACGGGGCGAGGATCGGCGGAATGACGCCCCTGCAGAGGGCGCGATGGGACGCGCGCGCGAAGACGGCCCGCCGCCTGCCGATGGGCGGGGGCGGGGCGGCCCTGACCGCGCGGAGCCGCGAGAGCCGCTGGACGACGCTGCGGTGCGCTCGATCCTGACAGACGGAGGTTATACCGAACTGGGCGAAATCACCCGCAACGGACCGCGCGCCGAGGTTGCGGCGAAAAATCCCGAAGGGGAGAACGTCACCGTCACCATCAGCCCCCGCGGCGTGGTGGTGCGCGAACTGGCGCGCTGACCGCGCGCGGGCAAGCGCGGCCTGCCGACCCATCCTTAACAAACCGGGGCTGCGCGTGGCGCGGCCCCGGCCAGGCGCGCGGCGCTGTGGGCCAGGCCGGCCTTTCGACAGCACGGCGGCTTTCCCGGCATGCGGGCGGGCCTGGTCCCTTCCGCAACGCCGCGCCAGAACGCGCCCCGGTTCGGCCATCAGGGCCGCAGGGGCGCCAGTCAGTCCAGGGCGCGTGCGATGCCGGACAGATCATAGCCGGCGCCGGCGGCCTTGTGCAGGATCTCAGCCGCGGCAAGCCGCCCGCTTTGACCAAGCGCCCAGGTGGTGGCCGACCGGGTGCCGGAACGGCAATAGGCCAGGATAGGCCCTTCGTCTTCATCGAGGATCTGCGTGAAGCGGGCGATCAGGTCCGGGCTGAGATGGCCCGGCTCTACCGGCAGATAGTGAAAGGCCAGCCCCGCCGAAGCGGCTGCATCGGCCATCCGGCTGCTTTGCAGCTGCGCCGGGTTCTCGGCATCAGGGCGGTTGCAGACCACCGTGCGGAAGCCCGCGGATGCCAGTCGGGCCATGTCTTCGGGCAGGATCTGCGGGGCGACCGAAAGCTGCGGTGTAAGGCTGCGTATGTCCATGGCGGACTCCTTTTCCAAGATCACGCCGAAGGGCTGGCAAGCCGCAGGCCGGGCGGCGTTCGGCAGTGTTTCTGGGCGGCGCCGCCGAAAGATACAAGCACATCAGCGCGGCTTTCCAACCCATCGGCCTATTCGCCTCGGGCTGGCGGTCGGCCGGGCATGCCTGCCTTCTTCAACTGTCGCGAACCGCGCCCGCCAGCCACTCAGCCCATGGCGGCAGGCCGGGCGGCAGATCGCTGCCCGAGGTGACCTGCGCCACGATCCAGGCGGCCGCAGGGGCAGGCGGGGCGGCCCATGCCGCGCCGGGTGCGGGAAGCGGCGGGATGACAGGGGCGAGGCGCTGATCCGCCACCCCCGTGCCTTGCCTGGCGGCAGCGGCGCGGCGGCGGCGGTCTTGCAGGCTTCCCGCCAGGCGGACCAGCATGGCCGGATCGGCCAGCGCGGGCAGGGCGCGCGACCAGTGGCGCGCCTTGATCGCCTCGACCAGCCGTTCATAGCGCAGGCTGCGCCGCAACTGGCGCCCTGCGGCGCGCGCCGCCGCGCGCGATGTTGGATCGGGCATCGGCGGCAACGCCTCATGCGCAGCCAGCATCGCCGCCACCGTTTCCACCGAAAGCCGGTGCGAGATGGAATTCGCGTGCCGTCGATAGGCATAAAGCGGGTCGGGCAGCAGCAGAAACCGCGCGCCCGCCATGACCATGCGCAGCACCAGATCGTGGTCCTCGCCGATCCGTAGGGCGGTATCATAACGCCGCCCGGCCAGGGCCGCCCGCCGGATCACCGGCTTGAGATAGCCATAAGCAGGCTGGCGCGGATCGGCATGGCCGGCCAGCAGATCGGCCGCGCCCAGCAGCACGGGAGGGGTGGGGGACAGCGTCTGCAGCAGGGTCCGGGACTCAGCATTGCCGAAATGCACGAGGTCGTCGGCAGCGATGTCGGCACCGGCCGCTTCTGCCGCCGCGACCAGACGGGACAGCCGCTGCGGGTGGATCAGGTCGTCGCTGTCCACGATTGCAATCCAGTCGCCGCGCGCAGCATCCAGGCCCAGATTGCGCGTCGCCGCAGGCCCCTGGTTCCGGTCCGAGACAATGACCCGCACGCGCGTATCATCCTCGGCAATACGCCGGGCGATCGTTGCGCTGTCATCATCCGAGGCGTCATCGGCCAGGATCAGCTCAATCCTGGCCTGGGTCTGCGCCAGTACCGCCGCCATGGCCGCCGGCAGATGCGCCGCGCCCCGATGGTTGGCCATGATGACAGAAATGAAGGGATCGGATGCTGAACCCGTCAGGGCCGGGATCTGCGAGTCGTCATGGCTCATGAATGCACCTTGCAGCCGGACTGCGCCCGGTAATCTATGGCAGGAATGCGGCTTTGAACAGATGTCCTCGGTCAATGGCTGCGGCTGGCCCCATCGATTGCCGTGCGTGACCGCTGCGATGCCGCGCTTGAAGGGTGATGCCGCTTCAGGCCAGCCACTGTGCAAGCCATGGGGAGAAGCTACGGAGGGAGATGGCTTACCTACTACGACCAGAGTTCTAGATATAATCCGTATTATGTAAATTTAGGAGCATTCTGCATTGTAGAACCTGGCTCCGACACAACCAACGAACCGATTTTCGGTGTCCGGCTCAGCAATGAGCCGTCCACGATCCTATCCTGACCGTTACCCTTGCTGATTCCACGCACGCTCGGCAAGGCCGCTCTGGTTATCGCGCCAGCCAGGCAACATGGCCTGAACATCGGCGTCACGCGGCCTTTGGCGTCGAGTCCTCAACGCGGTCATCTAAAAAGCCGTCCCCTGACATCACCGCCAGCGCGTGCAGCCTTGCGCCGGGTGCCCGGTCAGCGCGTCAGGACGGTGACGGCGCTCATGCCCTGCGTGCGGGCGCGGTGGCCGACAGACAGGATGCCGCCGATCTCAGATGGGTCAAGCCCGCGGCGCTCGCCATCCTGTGCGGCTGAACCGTCATTGCCGGTGATGCCGCCGACCAGAACCATGTTGCGGATATGGGAAAAATCGGCATCCGGGGCAAAGGCTGCGGCGCGTGCAATGCCATAGGCCGTCGGATCGCGCTGCAATGCGGCCACCAGTGAAAGGTTGCTGCGCACGTCCAGGTCGCGCGGGGCGATCGCGCGTGCCCGTTCCAGCAGCGCGCGCGACTGGGCCAACTGTCCTGCCCCCGCCAGCGCCCCCGCTTTCAGCAGCATGCCGCGCACATCGCTGTCGCCTGCCTGGGCCGCTGTCTTCAGCGCGCCGCCGAAATCGCCCACGGCCAGCTGACCGCGCCCATAGCCCAGCACCAGATTGCGGTCCGAGGGCGAAAGGATCAGGGCCTCGCGATAGGCCCCCATGGATTCGGCCCACATTCCCTGATCGGCGTAAAGGTCGCCCAGCCGCGACAGCGCCGCCGTATCGGCAGGGTTGGTCTTGAGCGCGCGGCGCAGTTCGACCACCCGCTCGACTGCAGTGGTCTGCCGGGTCTCGGCCACGCCGAAATTCGGATCGTTGCAGGCACTTGTCAAAGCGGCAAGCATCATCGCCGGCATCAGACGGGACAGGACGGGAACAAGGCTCATGCGGTCAGCATCCTAAGGCGGCATTGCAGGTCATAGCCGGACAGGCCGCGCCGGGGCAAGGTCACTGCCGCGCATAGCCGCCCGCCCCCGGCAGAGCGGCCGTTGCAGGGATCGCGGCCCCCTGCCCTGCGGCGGTTGCCCAAGGCGCGCTGCGCACGCCGTAAAGATAGCGGTCGGCCGCTGCGCCGACCGGGCCGGCGGCAGGACGCCCGGCCACCTGCGGGCGCACAAGATCGCGCGCATTGGCCACCTGCCGGGCAAATACCACATCGCGCTGGCAGGCCGAAGGGGTCCCGGAATAAAGCGAAGGCCGGTCCGGGCGGCAGGCGGTCGCCATCAGCCGTCCTCCTTCGTCATAGCCATAGGCCGGCTCGGCCGCATGGCGGATCACGTCGCTGTCAGGAATCATCGGCTCGGCGCAGCCTGCCGCGACAAGCAGCGGGATGAAGGTCACAAAAATCCGGGTCATCGGGTGATGAATCCTACACTGGCCTGGGGGGCGGGGCGCTGCGGACGGGTTTGGACCGCATCCGAGGCATCGGCCAGATACGGGGTGATGAAGATCATCAGTTCGCGTTCCCGCCGATTGCGCTGGTTCCGGCCCAGCACCTGGGAAAGTCCCGGCACCCCGGCGCTGGTATTTGCAGAATACTGCTCGTAAAGGCCGGCGATGGCAAAGGTCTGGCCGCTGGCGACCTCGACGGTGGTGTCCGCCCGGCGAACGGACACGCCGGGCACGTTGAAGCCGCTGACCGACGAGGTATTCGCCTCGTCGATAAAGCTGACCTCGGGCGTGACATGCACCGCGATGCGGTTGCCCGGCAGGATCGTCGGGGTGAAGTCGATGGAAACCCCGTATTCCTTGAACTCTGCCGCGATCACACCGTCACCCTGATTGACGGGATAGGCGAATTCGCCCCCCGCGCGAAAGCTGGCGGTCTGGCCCGTCACCGTCGTCAGCGTCGGCTCGGACAGGATCTGCACCACGCCCCGCGTCTCGAGCGCCTCGAGCAGCGTGTCGAAGGTCAGCCCTCCGGCGCGGATGCGCCCGCCGACCGCGGGACTGTTGTAGGGGGTGCCTGAAAGGAACCCGGTCGCATCGCCGATGCTGGTGATACGGATGGGGCCGGCCGTGCTGCCGTCCAGGGCCGAGATGTTCAGCCCCATCCGGCGCAGCTCGCTGCGCGAGGCTTCGACAAAGCGAACGCGCAACGAAACCTGGTTTGCCCCCGCATAGGTGGTGCGGTCCTGCACCAGCAGCCCCTGCTGATCCAGCACCCGGCCTGCGCCGCTGACCGACTGCGCGGCGGTCACGTCCATTGCCTCGCCCGACAGGATGGCGCCGTCATCGGTTTCGGTAAGGCTGATGCCCCGGCCCAGCGAACGCCCTGCCCCCCCGATTCCGCGCCGGACGCGGACGCTGAACTGCCGGATCGTGCGCGACTGGGCATCGCGAACCACGATGGTTGTGCGTCCGGGGCCCACGGCGGTGACAAAGATCGACGTGGGCGAGGTCGCCTGCGCGTCGGCAATGCCGGGATCGGCGACCAGCACGCTCGACGCGCCGGCAGGCATCGCCAGATCCCGCCCCTCGCCCACGGTCAGTTCGATATTGGCCGCAGCCAGTGCGCCCGTCGCGCAAAGCAGCGTCATCCACAGGGCGGTCAGCGCCGAAAACAGGCGCCTGGTCATCGCAACGACAACATGGCGAGGGGTTGTACCTTGTATTGGGGGGCGATTTCCTTGTGCGACAGCACCGGAAGATCCATGTCGTGGCTGGTCAGGAAACGCCGCAGGAAACGCCGCACATCCATTGCCGACAAGAATACGGGCGTGCGCGCATGGGCCGACAGATCGCCAACCGCGCCCCGCAGCATGTCCAGCAGCCGCCGCGACTGCTGCGCCTCGAGCGCCAGATAGACGCCCGACGGCGCCTGCCGGATCGAGGCGCGGATCGCCTCCTCGACATCGGCCTCGATCACGTAAGCGGCGATTGTCCGTTCGCCATCGGCATATTTGTGGCTGATCTGGCGGGCCAGGGCGGCGCGCACATATTCCGCCAGCAGCTCGACATCCTTTTCACGCGGCGCCCATTCGACGATGGTTTCCAGCAGGATGCGCAGGTTGCGGATCGGGATCTCCTCCTCGACCAGGCGGCGCATGACGGCGGCGACCTTCTGCACGGGCAAGGCCTTCTGGGCCTCGGCCACCAGGCTTTCATAGCGCCCTTCCATCGCGCCCAGCAAGGCGCCGACCTCCTGCACGCCCAGGAACTCGGCCGCATGGCGCGGCAGGCGGGCGCTTGCCTGCGCCGCCAATGCCTGTTCCGGGGTCTGGATGCGCAGGCCAGCCCGGCGCAGCGTCGTTTCTGTGTCCGCCTCAGCCCACCAGCTGACCCGTTCGGCAGCCGACAGGGGCGCCTCGGCGAGCGTGACGCCAAGGATGCGCGCCGCATCAGGCTGATCCAGCAGCCGCAGCTTGCCCGGCGGCAGCGAGCCTTCGGCAACGGGAACGCTTTCAACGCGCAGCTGCCAGCGATCGCCCGGCAGGTCAGCGTCCGTGCCAAGCTGAAGCCGGGGGAACGGCACGCCCAGATCATCGAACAGCCGCGTGCGTTCGCGCAGCGCCGCGGCGTCGAAATCGCGCCGGTTCAACCCCTGTGCAATCTCTGGCCCGACCGAGAGCTGGATCGGGGGCATCGGCACCATCATCAGATCCGTTCGGCCGACTGCGGTCGGCGCCTCGGGGCCAAGCGGATCGGCATCCTCTCTTTCGCGCTGGGCATTGCGCGCCATCAGGATACCGCCGCCCCCGATCAGCGCCGCCAGAACCAGGAAGGTCAGCGCGGGAAAGCCGGGGATCAGCGCAAAGCCGACCAGCACCACGCCCGCGACCTGCATCGCGCGGGGGCTGGCGCCGATCTGCCCGGCGATGTCGCGCCCCAGATCGGACGAGCCGGCATGGGTGATCCGCGTGATGACCACGCCCGAGGCGATCGCCATCAGCAGCGCCGGGATCTGGCTGACCATGCCGTCGCCGACCGTCAGCACCGAATAGCGGTGCAGCGCCTCGCCGAAGGCCATCCCCTTCTGGCCCACGCCGACGCCCAGGCCGCCCAGGATGTTGACGGCGATGATGATCAGGCCCGCGATGGCGTCGCCCTTGACGAACTTCATCGCGCCGTCCATCGAGCCATAGAACTCGGATTCCAGCTGCAACGCCTCACGCCGGCGGCGGGCCTCGGCCATGTCGATCTCGCCCGCGCGCATGTCGCTGTCGATCGACATCTGCCGGCCCGGCAGCGCGTCGAGCGAAAAGCGCGCCGACACCTCGGCGACGCGCTCGGCGCCCTTGGTGATCACGATGAACTGCACGATGGTGATGATCAGGAACACCACGATCCCGACGACCAGGCTGCCGCCCAGCACGAACTTGCCGAAGGTTTCGACGATCTTGCCGGCATCCGCCTGCAGCAGGATCATTCGGGTGGTCGAAATGCCGATCGCCAGCCGGAACAGCGTCGCAAACAGCAGCACAGCGGGCAGGGTCGAAAAGGTCGTCGGCTGCGCCAGATAGACCGACACGATCAGGATCAGCACCGACAGCGCCATGTTGGTGCCGATCATCACATCCAGCAGCCAGGTCGGCAGCGGCAGGATGATCATGAAGACGATCAGCACCAGCAGGACGATCAGCGCCAGATCCTGGCGCCCGGCAACCTGCCGCAGGAACGAGGCTGCGCGCTTCATGCCCCTGCCCCTGTCGTGGGCCCTGCCGCGGCGCGGCCGTCCTCGATCGCCTGTTCCAGGGCGCGGCGCGCCTCCTCAAGGCGGCCCTGCCGCAGCAGCACGCGCGCGGCCAGATAAAGGCGGGCCGCGTTTTCGGCCGGCGTGGGAGGCTGCGACAGCCCCGCCCCGTCGTCGTCAAAGCGCTCAAGCGCCGTCATCGCCTGTGCCGGATCGCCTGCCTGCAGCAGGGCCTCGGCCACCATCAGCACGGTCCGCGGGCGCAGATCGCCCATCGCCATCGCCGCCAGCCCCAGCACCATCGCACGCGGCGCGCCCGCATGGCGCAGATGGATCAACCCCAAGGTCGCCAGCGTCCGCCCATGGGCGGCGATCTCAACCGGGTCGTCGGTATCGGGGCGCGGAACACCCTCGGCCGCCGCGGCCGGGATGGGCGCGGGCAGGCCGGCTGAAACGGCCGGCATGCCGCCCGCGGGCGCGTTGTCTGGCAAGGAAAGCGGCAATTCTAGCGACCCAGATCCATCATCCGCGCCAGCTTGAAGCGCTCGTCCTGGATGACTGCCCTGATCAGTGCGCCCAGGCCTGGAACAGCGCGGTCAGCCAAGGGCGCATGCCGTTCCGCTGCCTCGAGCGCGGCGATCAGTTGCAGCGGGGGGGGAAGTTCGGCGCGCCCCATGGCCTCGGCCAGCAGATCGCCCGGCCCGGTCAATGGCGCGGCACGATTGCCTTCGCCGGCCCGCGCGTCCGGCTGCTGGTCAGCCCGGTGCCGGGCCTCATTCGGGCCGCCGCCCGGTGCCGGGCGCAGGGGCGCGGCCGAGGCGGGAGCGATCTTCCCGGTGGCCACGGGCGAAAGCCCCTCGGCAGAGCGGCGCAGCGAGGCGTCCATCACCAGCGCACCACGACTTCGCTGTCATTGCGCGACAGCGTGACGGCGCCGCGGTCGATGCCGCTGACCGTCCAGCCGTCAGCGGTGGCATCACCCACGCGCAGCACCTCGCCGTTGCGGGTGCGGATCTCGGGGCGCGCGCCCAGCCAGATCGACGACACTGCCAGTTGCGGGCCGCCCGCCTCCGGGCCGATCGCCACCAACAGCGGCAGGCTGCCGCCATAGGTCATCTCGAAATCGCGGCGCAGATCAGCCCAGCGGGCCTGCCCGTCGGGCGGCAAGGCGCCGCGCACGCGCAGCACACCGCCCTGAACATCCAGCGCCAGATCCTTCATCCCGGCCTCATCAAGCCGCGCCCGCAAGCGCGCCTGCGCCTCGGACCGGCAGGCGTCGTCGCACGGACCCATCTGGGGCGACATCGCGCGCAGCGGAGCCGAAGGCGCGCGCGGCGCGACGGTGGCGGCCAGCGGCGGGGCGATCGGCGCGGGCGCCGGTGCGGGTGAGGCCTGTGCCGTCATCCCCGATGCGGCGCGCACGCTGTCGGGCATCTGCAGCCCGACCAGCAGCCCGCCGGCCAGCGCCACGATGCTGGCCAGCGCGGCCATCGCGGCCGGAACGGCCCGGCCCGTCACCGGCACCCGGCGCGCGACATTCAGCAGCGTATCCTCGTTCAGCCTGACCATCACCGGCAGCGGCAGGATGCGGGCCTTGCCCTCAGCCAGCCGCTCGGCCGCGTCAGGCCCGTCCCCGTCCCCGATGGCAACGCCGGGGCCGCCCGCGACCAACCGGATGCGCTCGCCCTGCAATGTCAGGCCAAGATGGGCAGGCAACGCGCCGTCCAGCACGATGGCATCGGCGGCGGCCCCGCCGATCACGGTGCGCCCTGCCTTCAGCGGCACGGATGCGCCGGCATTGGGCCCGGACAGGACGGTCAGTCGGAAAGGGGTATCGTTCATCGGGATTGTCCTTCGCGCCGGTCGGCCCTTGCGGCCCCGGCGCAACTGCCTTGCCCCATCGGGGCTCCCATCAGGTCGGCGCGGGAGTGTCGCACTGACACCCCCGCCCGCACGGCAGGATCAGCCGTGGATCTTGTCCCAGGCCTTCTTTTCGCTGTCCAGCGCGGCCATGGCCGAGTTGAAGCGCATGGAGGCGTCGTTGACCTTCATCTGGTTGGCCATGGCGCGAGCCTGGCTTTCTTCCATCTGCTTGATCATCGTTTCGGGCGAAGCCATCTTGGTCATGATTCAGTCCTCAAGTTTGCGGTTGGTCGTGGATAGAAGCCCACAGCTTGGGCAGGGCATCGATGCCAGCATCATATGCCTGGGCAAGAAGAGAGAGCCGGGCGTATTCGTCGGTGCTCACCCCGCGGCCGATCTCTTGGATCACCCGCCCTTTTCCTGCGACAAGCCGTTCGGTCAGACGGCGCAGTTCGATACCGTCCGGATCATTACCCAGCCGCCGGTCGAGTTCGACGATTTCGACATTCCTGTCAGACATTCCGCCTCCTTCTTGCGGCAGTGCGCTTGATCGAGGTGAGAACTGACCGCAAAATGTGACATCCAAATGAAGACTGCCAACAATTTTTTTGACCTCGGCAGACCCCCGCGGCCTAGGCGATTTTTCGCCGATCCGGCGCCATGTCATCTTAATGACGTATTAATTGGACAGCTTGCGGCCCGCTGGCGACCCTTCCTGCACAATCTGCAACAAGGTTTGGAAAGATGCTCAACTTCAACCCGACCACGGCGCTTGCCGGGGTTTCTACCTTCAACCTGCTGTCGCCCAATGGCGGCGCGAACCTGTCCGGGCTGAACAGCCTGGCAAAACTGTTTTCCGGTCTGGGCACGGCGCTGCAGGCGCTGGCCGACATGCTGGCCGACGGCAAATCGCCCGTGGGCGTGAACCCCTTCGTCGGGGGCAAGCCGTCCCATGGTTCCCACCATACCGGCTCGGCCGGGCATGGCGTGCCGCACGCGCCGGTCGAAGAAAAGCCGATCGCGGGCAAGGCCCGGATCTGGGGTGACCCCCACTTCATCGGCGCCGATGGCGATATGTTCGATGTCCAGGGCAAGGCCGGCAAGATCTACAACCTGCTGTCGGACCAGAATTTCCAGCTCAACGGCAAGTTCGAGGCTTACGGCACCGGCGGCGCGACCGTCGTCGGCGAGGCGGCCATCAATGCCGACGGCAACTTCATCACCGTGGACAAGACGGGTGAGACGTTCGTCAACGGGCAGAAGCTGGAGGACGGCAAGAAGGTCAATCTGTTCGGCGGCGGCACGGCCGAGAAGAAGGGCGACCATGTCATCGTCAACAAGGGCGAATGGAAGGTCGATTTCGAGGCGAATGGTCAGTATCTGAACATGGATATCGAGACCAAGAACGCCATCGCCGACGGCGTCAAGCCCCAGGGCCTGATCGGCCAGACCTTCGACGGCGACGGCAAGGCCCTGATGGGCGATGCAGGCGTCGGCGCCCAGGGCGGCGGAGCGATCAAGGATGCCAAGGGCAACCTGACCAAGGCCGGCGACAAGGATGCGGTGAAATCCTACGAGGTGGATTCGCTGTTCTCGAGCATCTTCAAGCACCATAACGCCAGCGGCTTTGCCCATCTGGTGTCGAACAATGGCACGCTGGGCGGCGGCCGTTCCGAGCATGCCCTCAAGGAAGTGAACCAGCAGCTGGGCCAGATGGCCATGCTGGGCTTCTTCACCCTGATGAGCAGCCTGAGCGCCACCTCCGTCAAGGGCTGGGGTTCGGCGGTCTGATCCCGCAACCGATATGCTGAGCGGGGGCGGCATTGCCGCCCCCTTGTCATTCGGGCCGGCGCCCGCCTTCGGCCGATCATTTGTCCAAAAGCGGCGCTCAGCGCAGATGCGGAACCACGGCGGCGACCTGCTCGTCGGTCGAGACCCAGTCTCCCACCGCCACACCCGACAGCGCCGCCACGGCCGCCGCATCCTCCACAACCACCAAGCCCGGCCTTGTCCTGATCGCCTGCTGCACCGCCCGCCCCGCGGCAGCGCCGCGGGCCCGCGCCACGACCAGCGGCGCGGGCATTTCGTCGCGGACATAGCGCAGCGCGACCATCTGCCGTGTGCCATCGCGCAGGATCAGCGTCGCCTGCGACAGCCCGGTGGGGTTCTGCACCAGATCGCGCTGGTTCTGGCGCAGCGCCCCCTTGATCTGGGGATTGCCGTCCTGATCCTTGTATTCGCGCTTCATCTCGGTGATCGACATGCGCTGCTGGCGGATGAAATCGCCCCGCTGGACCAGATAATCCAGCAGCCCCGCCACGACCAGAATCGCCGTCAGCCCGACGAGCAGCGGCCCGAGAATCGAATCGGCGGCCTGCCCCATGCAGGGGAGGCCGCAGGGCGGCATCGGCACCAGCGCGCCAAGCTGGTCCCACAGCATCACCACCAGCAGCGCGGCGATCGCCCCGACGCGAATCAGATGCATCAAAAGGCGCATCCATGCCGACCGGCCGAACAGCTTGCCAAAGCCGCTGGCCGGGTTCAGCCGGCTGAAATCGGGTGTGATAGGTGTCATCGAAAAGACCGGCCCGCCCGAGATCGCCACCCCTCCCAGCACCGCCAGCGCGATGACCAGCGCGATGATCGGCGCCACAATGCCGGTCGCCAGATCCATCGCAACACGGGCACGTTCGTGCAGATCCTGCATCAGGGTCAGCCCCGGCGCAGGTTCCAGCAGGAACAGCGTCTTCATATCGCGCCAGATCGCCTCGCGCCGGGCGAACAGATACAGCAGAACCGCCAGCGAGCTGACCGACGACAGGGTTTCCCGCGAGGTGACGACCTGCCCCTTTTCCCGCGCCTTGTTCAGCTTGTGGCGCGTCGGCGGAAGGGTCTTTTCCTCGCTCTCGCCGCTCATGGCCGGGCGGCGCCCGACAGGAAGGCATCCAGGGCCTGCGGCCGCAGGTCCTCTGACGCCCCCATGCCGATGGCATAGCCGGCCAGCACGACGGCATAGACGATCATCAGCAGCCCCTGAACGGCCTGCTTGATTGCCATGGACAGGAACATCGCGTTCAGCTGCGGCATGTATTTCGTGGCCACCGCCACTGCCATCTCGACCAGCAGCAGCGGAACCAGCACCGGCAGCGCCAGGATAAGGCCCGTGCGCGTCAGCGTATCGAGCAGGCGCAGCGCCAGGGCGCCCTGTGCCGGCTCGATTCGCGGCAGGGGCGAGAACAGCGGCATGACGGCATAGCTGTCCAGAACCGGGCCGAACAGCGCCGTCACCAGCAGCCCCTTGGCCGCCAGCACCAGAACACAGACCAGCAGCAGCAGCGTTCCGGTAACCGACTGCTGTTCGGCCGAGCCGGGATCAAGAATCTGCGCCATCTGCGCGCCGCGCTGGATATCCATGAAATCGCCCGCGGCCTGCGCCGCCCATAGCGGCAGCCCGGCCAGCAGGCCCAGGATCGCGCCCACCAGGAACTCTGTCGCCATCAGGCCCGGCACCCGCGCCGCCGACAGCAGCGCCGGATCGGCATCGGCCGCCGCGATCGCCGCCGGCATGACCGGCAGGATCAGCGCCACCAGCAGCGCGCCGCGCAGATAGCCGGTGTTCAGATGAAACCGCCCGAACAGCGGGATCAGCAGCACATAGCCCAGCGGCCGCGCCGCCGTCACCGGCAACAGCGTGACCAGCGACCGGATGCCGTCAGGGTCAAAGCCCATGGACATCATGGTTTGCAGCGCCCCGCCCGCCATGATGCTAGATCCCGGCGATGCGGCGGAAAAGCTCATCGGTGAAACGGACGAGCTGCGCTGAAAGACCAGCGCCGGCCAGCATGATGACCGCGCCCACCGCGACCAGCTTGACCGCATGGGACAGGGTCTGATCCTGGATCTGGGTCAGCGCCTGGATCAGGCCGATGACCAGCCCGACCACCGTCGCCGCGACGATGGCGGGCATCGACAGCATCAGCACCAGGATCAGCGACTGGTTCAGCGAATCATAAAGCGCCATCAGCCCCCCGGCACATAGCTCATCACCAGACCATGGGTCAGCCGCGCCCAGCCATCTACGGCCACGAACAGCAGCAGCTTGAACGGCAGCGAGATGACCATGGGCGAGACCATCATCATCCCCATCGCGGTCAGGATGTTGGTGATGACGAGATCGATGACGATGAAGGGCAGATACAGCAGCACGCCGATTTCAAAGGCCCGCGTCAGTTCGGCCGTGACAAAGGCGGGGGCAAGGATGAACAGATCGCCCTGCGCCGGTTCGACATTGGTGCTGGCGTGCATTTCCTGCGCCGCCTGCAGGAAAAAGGCGCGGTCCTGTTCGGTCGTCAGGCGCATCAGGAAGGCGCGGACGGGCTCCAGCCCGCGCTGCAGCATGCCGGGCCATTGCGCCGGGTCCGTCAGGCCCGCCATGCCGGCCCCTCCTTGCGTGATCGCCGCCCATGACTGGGCGAACACCGGCGACATGACATAGACCGTCAGCACGATGGTGACGCCATACAGCACCAGATTGGGCGGCGTCTGCTGCACCCCCAACGCGCTGCGGACCAGAAACAGCACCACGGCGATCTTGACGAAGGCGGTCAGGCTGACGACCACGAAAGGCACGGCCATCAGCCCCGTGGCCGCGATCAGCAGCGGAAAGGGGTTATCCATCGCCGAACAGGCTGCGGATCTCGCAGGCTTTCTGGCCGGCCACGGTGATGATCTGCCCGGTGCCGACGACCTGCCCGTTCACCACCAGATCGACCAGCGCGCCATCGGGGCGGTCCAGCACGATGACCGTTCCCGGCCCGGCCTGACGCAGTTCGGACAGCGGAACCAGCGCCTCGCCCACGCGCACCGACAGCCGCAGCTCAAGCCCGTCGAGGGATACCGGCCGGGGCGGCTCGGCGCCGGCGGGCGCCGGGGAACCAGCGGAAGCGGCGCCGTCCTGCGGCATGGAAACCGGCGTTCCGGCAGGCTCTGCCGGGCTGTCGGGGCCCGAGGTGGCCGCCGCTTCGGCGGGCTGCGCCGAAGGCTGGGGCGTCAGATGTCCCGGCGCCAAGGGTCCGGCCGTCGCGGGATCGGTATCGCTCATGTCGTTCCGCCATGCTGTCCAAGGAATATCCGCGCCGCGCATCGGCCGGGGGGCCAGCGGCGCCTCGATCACCCAGCACCCCGGTCCGACGGCCCGCACCGGGGCGGCAAGGCGCTGTTCGACCACGGCCACCGCCTCGCCCTCCTCTGCCTCGGGGGGCAGCAGCAGCGCATCGCCGGGGGCCAGGCTTCGCAGCTCACCCAGGGTAAGCCGCGCGGCGGGGCGTTCGATCCAGACCCGCAATGCAAGGCCCGGCAGGGCATCACGCGGCCGTTCGTTGCGGGCCAGCGCGGCAGCCAGCGCCTGCGCCGCCCCCGGCGACAGCCGCAGCGCCGCGGCCTGCCGGGCCGGACGCGGCAGCGCAAGATCAACCCCCAGACGCACTGCGATCCCGTCCGGTGGCGGGGTCTGGTCCAGCCGCAGCAGGCGGATGGCCAGGCCCGTGGCCAGCTCGCCCGCATCCAGCCAGTCGGTCAGCGCGTCTTCCAGCAACAGGGCCGCGTCCTCGGGATCGGCGGCCTCAAGCGGCCGGCCGGCCAGCCGCCGCGCCATCGACCAGGGCAGCGCCAGCGCAGCCGGGGCGCCGTCGATCGTCAGGGACAGCCACGGCGTGTCGGCCGGCGCAGGCAGCTCGCCCGCCGGCAAAGCCGTCAGCGTCAGGGCGGCCTGCCCGGGCCCTTGCCGCAGCATCAGCGGCCCGCGCCTGCGGAACAACAACCCCCGCAGGGCGGCCTGCGCCGACGTCAGGGAAACGGCCGCGCCCCTGCCCTCATCGCTGCCGGCGCGCCCGGCATCATCACCCGCCAGCGCGCGGGCCGCAGGATGCGCCGGGGCGGGCGTGGCCGATCGCCCCGGCGCCACCAGTGCGGATAGGTCCAGCCTACCGGGCATCGGCATGCGCCCGCTCATGCTTGCGCCCCCTGCCCCGTCATGCCTGGGCCGGCCAAGGCCGATCCTTGCGCAAGGCTGCGGCGTTCCTCGGCCTCGCGTTCCTCTGCCCGTTCCTGTGCGCGGGCACGCGCCTCCAGCAGCGGCGCGCGCATCCGCGCGCGTTTGTCGATCAGCCGCTCGGCAGCGGCCAGTGTCTGCCGCGCCGTCTCCACATCGGCGCGCGCGGCGTCCAGCATGACCTGCGCATCGGCGGCATCCTGCTGGGCGGCAGCCTCGCGGGCGCGGTCGGCGGCAAAGGTGTTCAGCACCGATTCGACCGCGCCGCGCAGCTGCGCATTGCCCAGCATGGGAGAGCGCAGCGCCACGCGCCGCGCCGCCTGTTCCTCGGACAGCAGGCGGGCCTGCGCCTCGGCCGCGTCACGGGCAGCGGCGGCCTCGGCCAATGCGGCCCGCGCGGCGGACAGCGCCCCCAGCGCCAGATCGCGGCGCAACTGCGCCAGCCGGGACAGCACGCCGGTCTGGCGCAGCCGGCGGCGGACCAGGGCCGGGCTTGCCCCGGCGCTCATCGTGCATCCCCAAGGGCCAGCAGCGCGTCCAGCGTCTGCGTCAGCGGGCTACAATCGTCCTGGGATTGCCGCAGGAAGGCATCGGTCCACTCGCGCAGCGCCAGCGCCTCATCGGCAAGCGTATCCGATCCCTCGCGGTATTCGCCGACCTGCACGAGGATCTCGATCTCGTCCAGCTTGGCTAGGCGGGCGGCGATCCGCTGGCTGGCGGCGACCTGGGCCGCATCGGCGACCGCGCCCATCACGCGGCTTTTGGAGCGCAGGATGTCGATGGCAGGATAATGCCCGCGCGCGGCCAGATCGCGCGACAGGATGATGTGGCCGTCCAGCAGGCTGCGCAGTTCGTCGGCGACCGGGTCGGCGGCGTCATCGTCGCCTTCGACCAGGATGGTATAGATCGCGGTGATCGAGCCCTCGGCGGTGCGGCCCGGCCGTTCCACCAGCCGCGGCAGCTGGGCAAAGGTCGAGGGCGGAAAGCCGCGCCGCACCGGCGGCTCACCCGCGGCAAGGCCGATCTCGCGCAGGGCGCGGGCAACGCGGGTGGCGCTGTCTATCAGCAGCAGAACGCGCATCCCCTGGGCGCGCAGGGCCTCGGCCGCGGCAGTGGCGGTCAGCGCGGCGCGCAGGCGTTCGGTCGCAGGACGATCCGATGTGGCGACGACCACTGCGGCACGGCGGCGCCCTTCGGGGCCGAGGTCGCGCTCCAGGAACTCGGCCACTTCGCGGCCACGCTCGCCGATCAGGCCCAGCACGATGGCATCAGCTTCGGCCCCGCGGATGATCTGCGCCAGCAGCGAGGATTTTCCCATCCCGGCCGCACCGAAGATGCCGATGCGCTGCCCCTCGCCCATGGTCAGCATCCCGTCGATGGCCCGCAGCCCGGTGACGAAGGGCGCGTCGATCACGGGGCGGTCCAGCGGGGCGGGCGGATCGGCATTCAGCGGCGCGCTGGCGGGGATCGGCGCACCGCCGTCCAGCGGGCGGCCGAAGGCGTCGATGACGCGGCCCAGCAGGGCCGGGCCGGCCGGGCCCATCGGCTCGCGCCCCGTGGGGATGACCTCGGTGCGGCCCGACAGGCCACGGGTGTCGCCTGACGGGGCCAGGATCGCCTGTTCCCCGTCAAAGCCGATGATCTCGGCGGTCATTTCGACACGGCTGACGGGGTCGCGCAGGATGCATTCCTCGCCGATGCGGCCGTCGGCAAGGCGGGCATGGATGACGCAGCCTGAAATGCGGGTGATGCGGCCGCGCAGCTCGACCGGGGCAACGCGGCTGGCGCGGGCGCGCAGCGCCTCGGCCAGAATGTCGGGGGACATTCCGTCCGCCGCACCGTCGATGGCGCAATCTCCCGCCGCGCCGGCAGCAGGGGGCAAGGCGGCGGGGTCTGCCCCGCCGGCGTCCCGGAACAGGGGTGGCGCGGCAGGCCGGTCATCGGTCACAGGGCCAAGCCCCGTGCCGGCCGCCGCGCCGGCAAGGCCGGGCGAGCTGGCCATTGCGGCATCTGAACCCGCCAGGCCCAGCGAAGCGATTGCGGCGCCGCAATCGGGCAGCGTGCTGGCGGGGACGGTTGCAGCCGCCTGGGCCGGTATGTCGGGCCGGTTGCCTGCGGTCATGCGCCGGCCTCGTCGCTGCCTTCGGTCCAGGGCCGCAGCGCCTGTTCGGTCAGGGCGGCAAGGCCCAGTTCAGTGCTGCCGCGGTCGCTGATCATCAGCGCCCGGCCGGGGTCGAGCGCCGGGTCTGTTGCCACTGACAGGATCTCGGGGCCCGCGGGCCCGGCCGCGTCCACGGCTGCGGCGATGGGCGCCGCGATATCGGGGGCGGCAAAGATCCGGCCCTGCCGGTGTTCGCGCAGCTGCCGCAGCGCGTTCAGCGCAGCGGCGCGGGTGGCCGCCTCGGGTTCGATGTCGCCCAGGATGCGCCGCACCGTCAGCGCGACAAGCCGGGCGATCTCCGGCTCCAGCCCGTCCAGCCGGGCGCGGGCGGTTTCCTCGGCCCGCGCGATCAAGCGCGAGGCGGTGCGCGCACTTTCCTTCAGCGCCCGGCGCTGCGCCTGCTCAAGCAGGGCGCGCGCCTCGGCGGCGGCGGCGGAACGGGTATCCTGGCTCTGCGCCTCGGCCTCGCGCAGCATGGCTTCGGCGCGCCGCAGGCCGTCCAGCTGGTCGCGCTTCAGGATGCGGGGAACAGTGCCGGTCATGCCGCGCCCTGCGCTTCGGGGCCGATCTCGGCCAGCGCCAGCGCGATTGCCCGCGCCGGCCGGTCTGCCGGGGACAAGGCGCCGGGCGCCAGCGGCAATACAACAGCACGCCTGCCGCGCAGCGCCCTGATCGCCGCAGCCGCCTGGCGGGCCAGCGGCAGATGCCCGCCACCCCGGCGCGTCGGTAGGGCCGGAGCAGGCTGCGCCGCACCGCGCCCCGCCACAGTGCCCCCGGCCGGGGCCGTCCGGGCGCGTGTGCCGGGCAGGGATGGATCGGCGGGCGAAGCCCATTGGCCGATGGGTGCGGGATGATCGGGGGATTCCGCCGCCAGCGCGGCGGGCAGCCTCGCGCGCCAGGCCGCGGCGGCAAGGCCGCGGGCGCGCGACAGCGCAGCGGCCAGATCGCCGCCCGGATCGCCAAGCGCAAGCTGGGGATGGCGCAGCGCAAAGCCCCGCGCCTCGGCCGAAACGAGCCGGTCGGCCAGGGCGCGTTCCTGGGCCGCGATGCAGCGCAGCAGCGCAAGGCCTGCAAGCGCCGCGGCGGCCGCAGCGATGACGCGCTCGCCCCGATCGGGATCAAGGATCGGCACCAAGGCAGGGTTAAGCGTGTCCAGCCCCGCGAGGGGTTCCAGCCGGCACGCCATGCGCCCGGCCGCGCGGCCCTGCGCCGTCACGCCAAGGGCAGCCCAGCCGGCGCGGCGATTGGCAATAGTCAGCCGCACTGATGCGGCGGCCAGCGCCTGCGCGGCGACCCGCCGGCGCGGGGCTGCGTCCTGGGCGGGCGGGGCCGCTGCGCCGGCCTGCGCAGCTCCGGGTGGCGCCGCCTGCGCCGCTGGGGCGCCCCTCACCTGCGTCTGCATGCTTGCGCGGCTCATGCACCGGCCTCGGTCATCAACGGATCGGCCCGCTTGCGGCGACGGGCCTGCACCCAGGGCCAGCCCGCCAGGAGGAACCCGGCCGAGGCCAGCGCCGTGAGCGCGCCCAGCATGACGCATAGCCGCCCCACGCTGGCCGGATGCACCCATAGGCCCAGCACCCTGGTCAGCCGGGGGGCGGCCTTTGATCCGGCATCGGCAGCCACCGTCGCGGCAGGGACCATCACCACCGTGATGTTGTCGTAAAGCAGCCCCTCGATCGAATTGGCCACCAGCAGCTTGATCTGCGCAGCGTAGTTCTCAACGTTCGATCCCGGCGCATAGCGCACGAACACCGAGGCCGAGGACGGCTTGACATCTCGGCCAAGCATGTCCGCCTCGGGCAGGACGACATGGATGCGCGCCGACAGCACGCCGTCGATCTCTGCCACGGTGCGCGACAGTTCCTCGGACAAGGCATAGATCAGCCGGGCCCGTTCCTCGGTGGGCGAGGACACCAGCCCCTGCTTTTTGAACACTTCGCCCATGGTGTCGTATTTCTGCGCCGGAAGGCCCTTGTCCTCCAGAATGGCCATCGCCTCGGCAAAGCGGGCCTGATCGACGCGCACGGTCAGCCCCTCGGGCCCCGGCTTCTTGTCGGCAGGGATGCCTTGGGCCACCAGCGCGGCCACCATGTCATTGGCCTCGCGTTCGCCAAGGCCGCTGTACATCTCGGTCTTGCAGGCCGACAGCGCCAGGACAAGGCACAGGGCTGCGCAAGGGCGCAGGGCCGCGCTCGGGCTCGCGGCCCTAAAGGACAGACGCATCGGGTTTTCCGTTCGCGCGTTCAGGGCGCCGTCACAAGGGCCGACCGGCCGCAGAGCCAGTCAGGCGCCCTTGAGAAAGCTGTTGAGGTTGTTGCCAAGCGAGGACGAGATCGAGGTCGCCATCGAGAACTGCAGGACCTGCTGCTGCACCTGCATGGCGATGCGCATGCTGTCCTGCGCGGCCTGGATCTGGGCGGTGATATCGGCCCCCGCCGGAATGGGCCGGGACATCTGCGCCTCGACGGCGCGGCTGGATGCGGCATAAGCATCGCTCATCTCGCCCAAGCCGTCCAGGGCACGCCTGGCCAGTTCGCTCAGCTGCGGGCCGCCTTCTGCGCCCTGCCCGCTGGCGGCGGCAACGGCGCTGCCGGTCATCTGGGTCACTGCGGTCACCATGTCGGGTTCCTATCATGCTGCCTGTGGATCAAGGTCGTGCGGATGCGACCGTAACGGATAAGCACGGGTTGCGGTTTCACGGGCCTTGGGGCGTTACGCCCCCTGACAGCCGGCGGCCGCATCCATCATCGCGCAGGCACGGCCAGGGCTGCCGCCGCCGCCACCTGCCAGCCCAAGGCCCAGCGAAGCGCAGCGAGACGGCCCGGCCGGCATGGAATGCGGCAGGGGACCGGAACCCGGCTGGTCAGACCGGGGACGTTGCGCATCACGGGGCGGACGCGCGAGAGAGGCCGCGAGGCGGCCGAACGGGCTGATGACGCAGCGGCCCGGACGATACCCGCTTGCCCGCGCAGCGCGGTCCCGCCTCATGCGGTCCCGCATCAGCCGGGCGCGCACCAGCCGGCGCAGCGCCTGCGCCAGCGGCGCGGCAGCCATGCGATCGGGGGCGGCGGTGGCAGTCATCGGGTTGGGGTCGTCCATTGCGGCGCGTGCATCGGGCCGTGAGTGATCGGGAATCTCCGCAGGCGGACCTGCGGGGGGTGGATCGGGGCAAGGGCCGGTCGTTGCTGGCGACCCTGGCCCTGCCCCGTGAGAAAGGTCAGTAGTTCTGGCCGCCGCCGATGCCGTTCGACAGGTTGCCGAACATGCCGAACAGGTTCAGCGCGCCGGAAGCCACGCCCAGAACCGGGAAGGCGGTCTTGAGGATGCTGCCCAGGGGCGAGTTCATGATGCCCCGGAAGGCGTCCACGAGGCCGCCCAGCGCCTGGCCGATACCGCCCAGCGCCTTGCCGACGCCGCCAAGCGCCTTGCCGATACTATTCAGAAAGCTCATCTTCTTCTCCATGCTCAGGAATGATCGCCGCTGACCAATGCGACCGGTGCCTGCGGCTTTGCCCCGGTCTCGGCGCCGCCGCCCGCGGGGGGCGGCGCCATCTCGTCGCCGCCGTTGACCAGCGCATCGGCGAACCCTTCGGCATAGCCGCCGGTCCCCTGCAACTGCTCGGCCAACTGGCGGGCCTGTTCGTGTTCGTTCTGCAGCGTCTTGCACATGGCAAGCACCGCCCGGGCCTCGTCGCGCCCCTGCAGGGCAGACCCGATGATCTCGGTCAGCCGCCGGTCGGCCTCGGCGAACTCGCCGCGCGTCATCAGCAGCAGCGCCTGACCGATCGGGCCGGCGGCATATTGCGGCATCCATTCTGCGATCGCATCGAAGATCGGCTTCAGATCCGTGTCGATGCCCCGCATCAGGCCGGAATATCCCGCCTCGATCATCAGCTTCATGTCGGCGCGGTCGATCTGCATGGCACGCCCCTCCTCAGCCGGCATATTGCGGCAGGTCCGCGGCCAGCGATTCCAGCACGTCGCGCGCCTGGTCGGCGCGGGTCAGTGAATTTTCCGCGGCGTGGCGGATAGTCTGAAAGGCGCTTTCCGCATCGCCCTGGCCCAGGAGGTAAAGCCCGCGCCCGATCCCCGCCAACGCATCGCGCGGATAGGCCAGCGCCCAGGAGTCAAAGACCGGCAGCAGATGCGCCTCGACCCCGCGCTGGCCACACAGGATCGCCGTCGCCATCAGCAGGTGCAGATCATCGGTCTGGTCGGCAGGCACGGCAGAGGTCATCATCAGTCCTTTCGCGGGGCAGTCGGTTGAGGGGCGCCCCGATACTGGGGCAGGCCGGGATTGGTGACGGGGTCGGCGCCCTGGGGAACGGCCCAGGCGCCATAGCTGCCCGGCGCCCAGGAGCCGGGACGGCGCGCGGCCGATCCGGGGCCGCGGATGATGATGGGCAACTCCTGCGCCACGGGCGCCTTGTCGGCGGCCAGGGCGGCGATGGTCTGCTCTACCGTCTCGACATAGCCCGGGGGGGCCACGATGCGGATCATGTGCGAATCGGGTTCGGCCAGCATCGGATATTCGGTTGCGGTCAGGCCGACCGCCCGAAGGGCCTTGTCCAGATCGGCAGGGCGCACGCCAGCCAGAGGCAGAAGACGGCTGACCAGCGCCGGCCCCTCGACATGGACGGCCGCGCCATCGAACCACCAGGCGATGCGCCCCTCGTCCGCCAGGCGATCCAGCAGCCCGCGCACACTGCCATCGGCGTTCTGCACATCGGCGCGCCCGGTCAGCCCGTCGCCCACCACGACGGGCAGGCCGGTCCTGCGGCTCATCTCGTGCATCAGATCGGTCAGTGTCACGTCCTTGGCCTGATAGGGGAACGACTGCTCAAGCAGCAGCGCCCGGAATGTCTGATCCCCCGCCCCCTGCACCGGGGCGGGCAGAGCGGAAGATGCCCGGCCCAGCGCAATAACCAGTACCCCCGCCAGGCCCAGCACGCGCGTTCCACGCCCGGCCCGCGCAGCCGCAGGAGGCGCCAATCGGCTCCGCAGGGCAGCGGCCGGCTCGGGCTGGGGCCGGGCTGCCCTGGTCTGGGGGGGCAGCGCCCGCATTGCGTCGGTCATCTTCATCTCCGCCGCGCAACAAAAGGCGCGATTGAAACAGCAGCATGACAAAGACGCATTAACGGCGTGACTTTGCGCATCGGCAGATTTCCACCGATCACCTTTGCCGCCTGTCGGCAAACCGTCACATGCGCAGCCTAGCCCTCACGCGCACCCCAAGAACCGGAGAGCCGAGGATGTCCCTGCCGCGCATGATCCGCATGTCCCTGCCTGCCGCTGCGCTGGCGCTGCCCCTGCTTGCCCCGCTGCCTGCCCCATCGGCCCCGCCCGCGGCCGCGCAGGATGCAGCTGCCCGTGCCGGACAGCGAACCGTAGAATTGCCCATGGCAACCGCGGATGGCAGGACGAGCGGCGCGTCCGGCACCCCAGCAGGCGCGCCGCCGGTTTCCCGCAACGGCAAGGGCGTAGGCAGCGGGGGGGGCGATCTGGATGCCCTGGCGGCACAGGCTGGCGCGGCCATCGCGCGGCTGATCGGTTCGGCCGAACCCTATCCTGCCGAGGGCGCTGCGGGCGCGCCCGGTCCCGCCCCTTCCCCTCAGGGCGGCGAAACCCGGCTGGGGCAGGTGATGGCTGTCCTGTTCGACCGGCTGGCCGCCACGCGGCCGGACATGGTTCCGGCGATGCCCCGCGCCATCGCCCAGGGCGCGCGCCTTGCCCTGAGCGCCGAGCACCCCGCAACCCGCGCCATGATGGAGGATTTCACCCGCGAGGCGGTTGCCGAGGCCATCCAGATCGCTGGCATGGACGCCAGCACCCATCCGGTGCTGGCCAGCTGGGATCAGGCTGACCCCGTCCTGCGCAGGGATGGCGCGCTGGAGCTGACCGCGCGGGACGAGGCCGCCTTTGCCCGGCTGGCCAAGCGCGCCGGCTATCGCCCGACGCTGAAACCAGCAGCCTTCTGGGATGCCACGGAAGAGGCATCCCAGGATCGCGTGCAGCCGGCGCGGATGAATGCCTGGGCCGCGGGGGCCGAGGCGGCCTGGGACCGTCTCAATCCCAGCCAGCGCCGCCTGGCTGCCTCGGTTCTGGATGTCGAGGCAATGCCGCCGGCCGCGCTGATCCGCGCGGTCACGGGAACAGAGGACCTGCCCGGCTGGCTTGGCGGCATCGCCATTCCGCTGACCAAAGCCGAGGCCGCTGCCAATCCCGAGCTTGCGCGCTTTCTGCGCAAGGGGGCCTTTGCGGGGCCGTTGGCTGAGCTGCTGACCGCCAGGTCCATGGCGGGCAGCGCCGCCCCGGGCGCACCCGGTCTGACCGGCGGCGCCACGCAGTTGCAGCGGCTGAACAACTGGTCAGCCATGACGGGGGAAATGCACAGCTGGGAATCCTACCGCTACAGCACGCAAGGATGGTAGGCGCCTGATCGGCAGGAAACCCGCCTGCCCTGCCCCGAATACGGGGCGGGGGCTTACTGCCAGGTCTTGGTGCTGACCTCTTTTGCCGAAACGACCGTTCCGGCATCGTCAAAGCTGACCAGAAGCGCGGTGTATTCCCCGCCGAACAGGGTAGGCCCGGTCATATAGGCCCATGCCTTGTCGAAACGCTGGTCCGGCTCTCCCAGGCGGGCAAGCACGTCCGCCTGTGCGGTTCCGGCCGGAACCTGGGCCACCGCCGCCTCGACCATCGCGGCACGCGGGGCAGAGGCGTCGGGGCTTCCGGCCAGGGCTGCCCAGCCGTCGCGGTCAAAGCTGGCGGGTTCGGCCATGGCCTGTCCTCCGGTCAGGATCAGGGCGGCGAGCGCCCCTTTCATCGGGTTCATCTGTCGGCTCCTTCCAGTTGGCGGCCGCCGGCCGGACGAGGCAGGGACAGGCCGCTGGCAAGCGGGGCATCAAGCCGCGGCACGGCCCGGCTGTCCCGAAGGACAGCCGCCGGCGACCGCCCGCGCCCCTGCCCGGTCACGACCGGGTCGGGTCTGCCCGGTCGGGGTTGGGGGCAAGGCGGGGGTTCGGCTTGCCCTCGGCCGAGCCGGGACTGATGTTCCCATGCTGGCCCAGCGCAACCCGATCCGACCATGCCAGGTTCCCCGACTTGTCCACGACGACCAGATCGCCGCGATTGACAGCCGTGCGCACCAGTGCCTGCAGATCGGCGTCGGATGCATGCGGGTTCTGGAGGGCGATGCTGCGGCCGACTTCGTTGTTGTGCAGGTCCATCGCCTCGCGCGCGGCGGGGTTGCCGGGGGCCATCTCATGCGCGGTGGTGTATTCCTTCGTCCAGGACTGGCCGAAGGCCTGGGTCATCCGCGCGCTCCACAAGGCATGGCGATAGGCGTCGACATGGCCGTCATTGATGGGATCGCCCGCATTGGACCGATTGCCCGCCAGCTGCGGATAAGCGGCTATGGCGTCATTCCCCGTTTCCTGGGTGATCTTCATCCACTTCAGCTGATCCATGGGGTTGAGCCGGTCCAGCACCGCGGCCTCGGTCCCGTTGAAGCGGGTCCGGTCCAGCCGGTCCAGGTCGGTCTTGAGGTCGATGCCCAGCTTGCTTGCGGCTTCGGCCGCCACGTCGGCCAGAATACCGCCTGTGCCCTTCAGCAGATCGGGCTTCCATTTGCGCAGATCGGTATCGGACGCAACCTGGTTGCCTGAGAGGATGGTGCCCAGCGACGGACGGCCCGGCACGTCATTGGGGCCCACGCCCGCCGCGCCGGTGCCGGGAACAGCGCCGGGGGCCTGCTGGGCGGGCGCAGGGCCGCCCGCTGCCGGGGCGTCTGTCGGCCCGCTGGAGCGGGTTTCGACCGAGGCGGTGCCGGGCGTGCCCGGAACGGCCGGCGTGCCGGGGACGGCCCGTTCGACCGGCTTTGGCCCCTTGGCGGAATCGGGCACATAGACCGTGTCGCCCTTGAAGACCAGCGAGGGGTTGCGCAGATGCCCGCCATTGGCGGCCAGCGTCCTGTCGTAGTCCCAGCCGTGTTCCTTGGCGAGGTTCCACAGGTTGTCGTCCTTTTGGACGGTGATCCGGTCCATCCGGTTGTATTCGTTGCTGGGGTTGATCCGGCCCTGCTGGTCCATCGCGCCCTTTGCGGCGTCGTGGCGCACCAGCAGGTCCGATCGAACCCAGCCCTCGACAGGGCGGTCCTTCTCGTCGGTGCCGGTGACCTGCATCCAGCCGCGGCCTTCGCCATCCGTCTGGCGACCGCCCGCATCGCGCACAAAGCTGCCCGACTGGATCACCCCGAGGGATTCCCCGGCCGGGGCATTGCGGATCTGCGCCCCCACATAGGGCTGAACCGCATAGGTTTTGCCGTCATCGGCGGGCTCGGGGGGAATGTCCCGCGCGATGGTCGGGGGGGTGCCGGGCGTTCCGGGTGTTGCCGGCGTGCCGGCCTGCACGATCGCCTGGCGGCGCGCAACCACGTCATCAAGACCCGCAGCCAGGATCGCCGTGCCTTCGGCATCCGCAATCTTCAGGTCGATCTTGAAGCCAGGCTGCGTATCGGTGCCCGTCGCGCGCACGTCATCGGCCTGCAGCTCGATACGGGCGCCGGCCGCAGCAGCCGATCCCTTGAAATCGCCCTTGAACAGCCTGTCGGCCGCGCTGCGCAGGTTGTCAGGACGATCCAGGATCAGGCGTTCGGTCACGATGGTGCTGTCGCCGCGCGACAGATCCGTCAGGCTCTGGTCACGCCATTGCAGACGGTTTTCGACCGACACCCTGTCCAGCGTCATCTGCATCCGGTTCGAGCGGGCATCCGCCTCGGGCACCGGGCGTCCGCCCGCAGAAGCGGTCAGGTCCGTGCCGGCGGGGATGGAATAGCGCAGGCTGGCCGTCGTGGTGGCGTTCGCCAGCTCAAGCCGGTTGTCCGCCTTGATGGCCAGAACGCCGCCGGTCATCTGTTCCAGCTTGCGGGTGGCGCGTTCCTTGGCCGACAGGCGCAGGTTCTGCGACAACGAATAGGTCACCGACCCGTCCTTGCCCTCGGCCGGCATTTCGACACGGCGAGAGATGCGCTGGCTGCCGTCGACCCGGCCCTCAAGCGCGCCGTCGAGGAGCTTGAGATCGCCCTTGACCTCGGCCGCCAGTCGCCCGCGCGATCCGATGGTCTGCTCATAGGCGCTGACGTTCTTCTGAAGGAAATCGAGATCGTCCTGCTCGACCCCTGCGAACTTGCTCGCCAGCCGTCCGGGCGCCCCGTCATGGGTCAACGGGTTGGCGATGGGGTTTTCTCCGCCGCCCGAAAGCGTCCTGTCAGCGGCCTTCAACGGCAGCTTGACCGGCAGCGGCGCGCCCGAGGCTGCCATGTCCACCGCGTCATCCGCCATGTCCGCCAGTTGCAGGCGCTGCAGCGTGTCGGCGGCGCGGCGCGCATCGGCCTTGCTGGCAAAGGTCATCTCGACAGCATCAAAGGTCTGGCCGCCCAGTTCCGCCTTGAGCGTGGGATCGATCGCGCCCTTGCCCGCACCGCCCTTGACTGTGCTGGCACCGGCCTCGGCCGCCAGGGCGCCCAGGCTGTGCTTGTCATAGCGGACGGTATAGGTTGCCTTGGCATCGTCGTCGCCGTTCCGCGTGACGCTGATCTGCGCGCCCAGCTGGGCCTTGGGGCCGACCTTGATACCGCGCAGGTTCACCTGAGCCTTGACCTCGGGCGTGACGCGCAGGATGGCGCGGTCGCCGTCGCTGTTCAGCGCATCAATGCCTTTCTTCAGCCGGGCGCCGTCCAGCGTGCCTCGTGCCGCCTCGGGGATGCCCGACTGCGTTGCAGCCGCAGCCTTTGCCGCCGCAGGACGGGGCGCAGCCACATGGGCCGGTGCGCTGGCCGCCCGAGGATGGGCAGCAGCCGCCGGAGGATGGGCAGCGGGAGGCCGGGGTGGCAGCACCGGGCTGCGCGGGAAATGCGGAATGTGCAGGGGCTTGATCATGTCGCGCAGGCGGTCACGCAGCCGGTCCAGCATGTAGGTTCTCCTTGTCTCGGCCTTGCTGGCGTCTGGATAGGCAGGGCAAAGCAGGCACCTGCCCCGGTTCGGTGGCGAAAGCCTGATGCAAGATTGTGACGGCCGCGCAGCCAAGCTGCAGCAGTTGTGTGAACAGCTTGTGACGAACGCTTCACGCAATGGCCGCCAATGGGCTGGCGCCGACCGCGCAGGCGAACGGCCCTCGCGCTTGTGCCTGAAAATCCACATAAGGTCCTGCCGCTAGGCAGACCTCGGCCCGCCGCCTAGTGCGTCTGCATGACGGAATGAGGGGATCGGCCCTGCGCAGGAACGTTTGGATCGGCGGCTTCTGCCAAGCCCTTGGTCCGTCCCGATATTTCACCTTTCGTTCCCCGTCACTGCCCTGCCCTGCCCCGTGGGCAGCGCGCCTTGACCGATCACCGGGCATCCCGCGGCACAGCGGCCGGTGACGGTGGCGCGCGGCTGTCCGCTGCGGCTTATCCGCAAGTGGGGCCGGGGCGTGACATCCGCGCCGCTGCATGCCGATACGCCCTTGCCCTTGCGGCCTAACGCGGCGGCGCATAGATGAAGGCGGCATCAGCCAGAAGGACAGCCGCACATGGCCATGGAAGCGCACCAGATCGAAACACTGATCCAGGCTGCTTTCCCCAACGGCCGGGTGACGATTACCGATCTGGCGGGCGATGGAAACCACTTCGCCGCTGAGGTCATCGACGAAAGTTTTCGCGGTCTCAATCGCGTCCAGCAGCAGCGGCTCGTCTATGCCGCGCTGAACGGCATCATGGATGGGCCCAGCGGCGCGCTGCACGCGCTTGCATTGACCACCAAAGCGCCGGATTGATGGCCTTTTCCCCTTCCCTGCCGCATGATCGGCACCGTCAAACGGAACGCTTCTGCCATGACCGATACCCGCGTTGAAATCCAGGACCTGATCAATGAGAATGACGTCGTGCTGTTCATGAAAGGCACGCGTGAGGTTCCGCAATGCGGCTTTTCCAGCCGGGTAGCGGGGGTGTTGAACTATATGGGAGTCGCCTACCGCGACGTGAACGTTCTTTCCAGCGATGCGATGCGCCAGGGCATCAAGGACTTCTCGGACTGGCCCACCGTTCCCCAGCTTTACGTCAAGGGCGAATTCGTCGGCGGCTGCGATATCGTGACCGAGATGACCCTGTCGGGCGAGCTGGACCAGTTGTTCGACCGCGCGGGCGTCGCCTATGACAAGGCCGCCGCCGACAAGATCCGCGAAGCCAACAGCTGACGCGTCAGCCTGATCCATCATGGAAAAAGGGCCGCTGGATGCGGCCCTTTTGTCGTTGCGATGAATGATCAGCGATAACGGTCGCTGTCGTAATCATCCTCGTCATAGAAGTCCTCGGCATCATAGCCGGGGTAATCGTCCCGATGCCGCCATTGCTGGACCTTGCTTGCCAAGGCAATGCCGACAGCAAAGGCGCCAAGCAGCGGCGGAATGGTCACCGCATTCGAATCCTTGACCCGATCGATGGTATCCTGGGCCTCGGAAAAGAATTTCGGCGTCAGGCCGACCTTGCTGGCAGCCTCGCCCGCGACGTTGCGGGTAAAGCCCTGAACCCTGGCTTCGGCATCGCTTGCAAAGCGGCTGGCGCGGTCTGCAACATTCTCGACCAGCCCGCTGACCTTAGCCTCGACGGTGTCGACGACCTCGGTTGCCTTTCCGCGCGCCTTTTCAAGCGCTGCGTCTGTGGCAAGTGTTACCCTCGTCTCGACCTCGGCCTTCAGCTCTTCGGTAGTGGGCACCGGATGCGTCACTGCCTTGGACCGTGACAACAGGAACCCGGCGATCGCCACGAAGATGATGCCGATGGCAAGCGAGGCCCCGAGCGGGCCCCAGCCGAGATTGCGGGCAAGGAACGTCCACAGCGCGGCAAGCAGGAACCCTGCCCCGATGAGCGCGACGACGCCGGCTGCCGCCTTGAGAGCGACGCGGCGACCCGCGTCACTCAAGGCAAGCTGCATCTTGCGCGCGTAATCGAACATGCGATTAGCGGCGCGCGAGGATCAGGCCGACAAGGAAGCCGACGCCCGCGGCGATGCCGAGCGCCTGGGCAGGCTTGCGGCGGACCATGTCCGACAGCTCGTCATAGTAATCGCCCGCATACTGCGCAACCTCGTCAGCGCGGCGCTCGCCCTCACGATACAGGCGATCCGCCATCTCGGCGCCCTTCTCACGGACAGCGTCGACCTTTTCGCGCGCGGCATCGAGATATTCCGAGCCTTTCTCGCGCGCGGTATCAGCCAGGTCAGCAGCCGTGCTGCGCACGTCCGACGCGGTCTGCCGCAGCTTGTCGGCCGCTTCGTCGGTGGCGCCGCGCACGTCATTCGCCATCTTGTTCACGCCGGATTTCACGTCGTCGGCGGTCTTGTTGGCGGTGTCCTTGAGATCGTTCTTGAGATCCGAGGCGGTCTGGTTGTTGGCCATCGCTGCATCCTTTCAGGATTGTTGATGTGTGATGGCATCCAAACGGCTGCTGCGCCCTTTCGTTCCCTGCCACCCGGCGGAATCCGCATCCCCTGGCGTGCATGACGCGACGCGGGCCCACCACCGACGCGCGGGCCGTCTCGAGGCAGTGGGCGCCTCATGAGGCTGGGCGCGGCGCAACGTCTGACCAGAGCGACATAAGGTGACAGCGCCGCCGTGCGCCAGGCGTGCTCGCCCGTCATCCCGGCCCTGCCGTCCGGGATGACCGGGTCGCGGCCGCCCCCTCGCCCTTGGCCTGCATAGGGCAACAGTCGGCGGCCCGCTGCATTTTCTGCAAACAGGATGCGTCCTCAAGCCCTCAGGATGATGGCCGTGTTCCAGGGATCGCGGATGGTCAGGCCGTCATCGCCCTTACTGATCGCGATGCCAGCGCCTTGCGCGCGATCAGCAATGGCCCTCAGATCGGCAGCCTCGCGCAGGATGATTTCGATGGCGCCCAATCCGGCCGCTCCCTCGGCCCGCCTTTCGGCGCGGGGGCTGTTCCAGATATTGCCGGCAAGCTGGTGGTGATAGCCGCCGCTGCCGTAGAAACTGGCCCCCGTGTAACGCGCAGCGATATCGAGGCCGAGCACGGCCGAATAGAAGCGATCCGCCTCTGCCGTGTCGCCCACCTGAAGATGGACATGGCCGATCGTGCCTCCTTGGGGAAAACCCGACCATTCCGTTCCATCCGCGGCCCTCAACAGCGCCTGCATGTCAAGCGGATCGGTGGACATCCGGATTTCACCCGCAGGGCCATGCCAGCGCGCCACCGGGCGGTCGGCATAGACCTCGATCCCGTTGCCCTCGGGGTCGGCCAGATAGATCGCCTCGCTGACGATGTGATCCGACGCGCCCTGAAGCGGCACGCGCATTGCCGCCGCATGGGCCAGCCAGCGGCCCAGCTCGGCCCTTGAGGGCATCAGGAAGGCGGTGTGGAAAAGGCCCGCCTGCCGCCTGTCTCCGGGCGCCAGAGCCGGATCGCCGAGCAGGTCCAGCAGGGGCACCGTGCCCGTGCCAAGCGTGAGGCGCCCCTTGGAGGAGGCGAGCCGGGCAACGCGGTCGTGCGGGCTGACGGAATCGAGCATACCCTGTCCCCGGTCGATTTTGACAAGGCGCGCACGCTGGCGCTGCGGATCGACGAGGCCGCGAAGGCCTCACCGAAGGGGGCCAAGCCCAACCCGGCCGAGTTGCCCGCGCCGTCCATCGCCCCGGAGGGCGCGACCGATGCACAGGCAACCGACGCCCTACGGGCACATGCTGACGACGATCGACGCGGCGAGGGAACTGCGCCGGCTGGGCCTGCTGACGGAGCAGGAATGGCTGGGCCTGCGAATCTGGCTGGACAGCCGCCCGCAGACGAGAGTGGGCGAGGTGGTCCCGCCAGAGAGCCCGTCGCCGCACCTGTTGCCAGCTCTGCGCAAGGCGATGCTGGTGTCGCTGATGCCGGCGACGTGGACGGTGCAGTAAACCGCGCGACACACCCGCTGTCAGCGCCGCTGACCGCCGCCCGCGCGGCCGGCCCGGTCACGCACACCACCGCCAAGGGCAAGGTCAAGACCGGCTACGTCCTGCAGGGCGTGACGAAGGCCAAGGCCGATGAGATCGACCCCTACAGTTTCCGCAAGGACGGCGGCGTCTTCGTGAACGCCGACCGGGCCGACGAGTGGGAACGCACCGCCGCGCCGGCGGTTGAGCCTGAAGCCACAACCCCCGCGCCTGTCGCAACCGAGGACGCTGACAATGGACCCCGTGATCCGCAGTTTGATCGAGACGGTGCTGAACCGAGCGCAGCCCCCCAGCCCGCCGCAGTCCCGGAGTCGGTAAGCGGGCCGACGGCCCAGACCCAACAGAACGCGGCGAAAGTTGGAGGTCGGTCAGCGGACCAAAGCGCAGTTAAGACTGCCCCGCCTGTCCGCTCCGGTTCTGGTCGGGACTTTCTCGCCTCGCTGAACCGGGCGAAGGGCAAGGCAAAGGCCGCAATTCGGGACGCTGGAACAGCGGACTATCTCGCGCCCGGCAACATCATCGCCAGCTACGGCGGCGGCCATGACCGTGTGATTGCGTTCGACCCCGCCACCAAGGACATCACGGTGCAGGCGGTGAAGCGCGACGACACCGGCGGCTGGGTCGATGCCCCCGGCGAGGGGCAGCGCACGCACCGAACCCTGCCAGACGATCGCCAGCTCGCAAACGGCCCCGTGCAGCGCGCGGAACGTCCTGCCGGATCGCCCGAGGAAATCAGCCCGGCGCCCCAGCAGGTACAGGCCGAAACTGGCGATGACCAGGGCAATGTGCAAGAACTGCATACTGCGCAACCGACGGGCGAAATCACCCGCAAGCCGATCAAGCCCGGCAAGGCGATCACGGCGCGCGGGCGCGAGATCGCTGTCGAGTATGCGCTTGTCGAACTGGACGACCTGACCGCCTCGCAACTGGACGACGGCCGGGATAACCCGGCGTTCCCCCAGGAACTGCAGCCGCGCGACCGCAGCGGCAACCGCTCGCAGGAGCAGATCCGCAAGATCGCGGCCGACATTCGGCCCGAGCTGCTGGGCGAGAACCCGCAGGCCAGCGCCGGCGCCCCGATCGCCACGAAGGGCGGTGTGGTCATCAGCGGCAACGGCCGCACCTTGGCGCTGCGCCGCGCCTATGCCGAAGGCACCGCGGACGGCTATCGCGCATGGCTGAAATCCCAGGGGTACCCGGAAGGCGGCTTCAAGCGCCCGGTTCTGGTCCGCACCATCAACGAGGACATGGACACCGACACCCTCGCCGCGACCGCGCGCGAGGCGAACGAGCGCGACACCCAGGCCATGAGCGCCAGCGAGCAGGCCATGGCCGACGCCAAGGTGCTGTCGCCCGCGGTCCTCGATCTGTACCGCGGCGGTGAGGTCGATGCGGCCGGCAACCGTGACTTCGTGCGAGGTTTCCTCGGCCAAGTCGTGGCCCCGGCCGAGATGGGCAACCTGATCCGCGACGACGGGTCCATGACGCAGGACGCGGTGCGCCGCGTGCAGGCTGCGCTGCTGGCCCGGGCCTATGGCGACGCCGATCTGGTCAGCGCCGTCATGGAGGCGACGGACGGCAGCATCAAGGCGATCGGCGGCGCGCTGATGGATGTGGCGCCCCGCTGGGCGCAGATGCGCGACGCGGCCAAGGATTCCGCCATTGCGCCCGAGATGGACCAGACCGAGGCGCTGCTGGAAGCGGTTCGGATCGTGGACCGCGCCCGCCGGGCGGGCCGCAAGGTCGACGAGTTCGTCGGACAGGGCGACATGTTCTCGGGCGACGCCGTGTCGCCGATGGGCAAGGCGTTCCTCACGCTGA
The DNA here is from genome assembly GCF_002105555.1 of Paracoccus contaminans. Classification (NCBI taxonomy): domain Bacteria; kingdom Pseudomonadati; phylum Pseudomonadota; class Alphaproteobacteria; order Rhodobacterales; family Paracoccaceae; genus Paracoccus; species Paracoccus contaminans. Next base: position 2,745,136 of record NZ_CP020612.1, on the reverse strand, counting down.
TGTTCCGCGATGCGCCGGCATCGTATCGCACCGCGCGGGGCCGCGAGCGGCTGGCACGCGGGCTGATCCTTTTCGCCGATGAGGGGATGCGGAGCCAGCCCGGCACTGATATGCTGGGTGCAACGGCTGATCCGATCGGCGCTGCCGCCGGCGTGCGCCGCAAGCTGGTCGATGACGAAAGGAAGGCTGATGCAGTCCGAAAAGGGCAAGGTGGGCTATTCGCCGCTGGCGATGTCAGCGATGGCGCGGGTGATGGACAAGATGTCCCAGCAGGAGCCGGACCCGCAGGACCGGCAGAACCTGCAGACGCAGGCCGCCGCGATCCGCAAGCGGGTGAAGGCGGACAGCGCGAAGGGCTGACCACCGATTTCGTCCGCGCCCCGGATGGCAGTCTGTCCTTCGGTGAAATCACTGCGAAGATAGCAGAACGTATCGGCCGGCAGGGTGGCCATATCCGCCTGCGTAGCGGCGACCCCGCAAAGGGATTGCAGCACATCGAGCAGCGCCACGGAGAGCATATTCGAAGCCTTGGATACCCGAGCGTCGAGGCGTTCGTGTCGCAGGTCGGGCGTGGGTTTCAAGCCGTCTATGCGCGCCAAGGCCGGGCGCTTGATCCTGTGATGGACGATGGCAAAAAGGGGCTGCTGATTGTGCAGCTGGAACCTGACGCAAGCGGCGATTTCTACGATGTACGGACGGCCACCCCTATCCGGCGCGGTCAGTATGCCAAGAAGAAACCGCTCTGGGAGAGCGCCGGGCCCAGCGTCTCACCGATAGACGGCCCCCTTGATCCCAAGGGCCAGAACGGCACGGATAATGTAGGCGCGGAAGATGGGCAGGGCAAGACCTCGCCGCTCTCCACAGCCCCTGTCAACGCGGGCCCTGGCGCTATGGAGCAGCGCGACATTGACCGGCAGGTGCCGGATGAAGTCGTCGGCGCCGGGCAAAAGCCCGCGGTGAATCTGAACCCCGGCAAGGGGCAGGTATTCGCTCCGGCATTGGAAGGCAGCGCCGACGACTTCAATTTTGCGTTCGAGGATGCCTCTGTCAACGCCGAGCGCGGCGGTGTCGGCACCCGGACCCAAGGTCCGATGGGCGCGCGGGAGTCCCGCGTGGAGCCAGATATGGAACTCGGCGCCGACACCCTCAATATCGGCGTCCCCGATTCCGCCGTCAATAGCGATCCGCTGATGTATCCAGCGCCCAACCCCGAACCAGTTGCCACCCTGACTGGCAACGAACTTGGGCCGTGGGAGGATATGCTGCAGCTCAGCAAGAAGGCCGAATCCTGGTATCGGAAAAATCTGATCGGCACAGTCGCCGTGATGAAATCAACGGGCTGGCACGTTCAGTTTGGCCGCACCGGCAGCAAGAAGCTGGGGGGCAGGAAGGGGGACGTTATCCTGCGTGCCGTTCCCGCGTTGCGGCAAATGATCGAGGGGGCGAAACTGGTATCGACCCGCAGCGGTGAAAAACCTGGCACCGAACGGCAGACGTTCCACAAAGTCAGTGCCACCGTCTCGATCGACGGGCAGCCTTATCGCCTAATCGCCACGCTCCGAGAGGACGCCAACGGCACTTTCCACTATGACCTGTCCACGGATCGTGGCGATGCAGAAGGTGGAGCGGCTAATCGGGTAGCTGAAGCCCGGAGCGGCTCCACCTCTCGCCAAAGTGGCGATGGCGGGGTCAAGCAGCAGTCTGCTTCGATGGGCGGGCAAGCCGCTTACGGTCTGGAAGACAACCCCGTCGAGATCAATCTCGACATTGCGCCCGCTCCTGTCAACGCCCATTCGACCATCACCCCCGAGGCCGCGCGCCGGATCAACGCGGCGGCGGCCGAGGCGCTGGACCGGGCCGGGCTGCTGGGCAAGATCGGGCTGCGCGTCGAGGCTGGCCGTGTGACCGGCGCCGGCGGCACCTATGCGAAGGGCGTCATCTCGATCCTGCGCGACCGCGGGCGCGGCTGGCTGCACACGCTGGATCACGAGATGATCCATGCGCTGCGCGACGGGCAGCGATGGGGCGCGTCGCACGGCTTGTTCACGGCCGACGAATGGCGGGCCCTGGTGCAGGCGGCGCGGGCCGACGCCGATCTTATGGCGGCAGTGCGGGCGGCGTATCCCGACCTGGACGCAGCGGGTCAGATGGAGGAAGCGGTCGCCGAGATGTTCGCGGATTGGGCAGCCGGGCGGCGCGAGGTCGACGGCGGCCCGCTGCGGTCGGCGCTCGAGGCGATCCGGTCCTTCTTCCGGGCGGTCGCGTCGGCGCTGCGCGGCGAGGGCTTCGAGGACGCGGCGCGGGTCATGGAGCGCATCGCGCGCGGCGAGGTCGGCGGGCGCGGCCCGGGCGGGCCCGGCGGCGGCGGTGGGTATGATAGGCAGTCGCCGCGCCGCACGGAAAGGTCAACAGCCCGTCTCCGCGACTTGTGGGGGGATCGGTCTCCATCCCCCCGGCTCGGCACCCTGAACATGGACGCTGACCATGATTCCGTCAAGGATCAGCGCAAGCCATCCCTGACGGTGGCGGACGTGATCGCCGCGGCCAAACGCCCGGGCCACGCGCCGGAAAAGGCCGAGACTGGCGCAGCGGCAGAATGGGTAACCCGCGCTGCCGAAGATGCGGGCATCGACATGAGCGGGCTGCGTCACGTCATCGACGGGTCAGCCGTGCGCCATATCTTCGGTCGGCACGGCGGCGCGTCCAGCGAGGCCCGGCGCGGTCAGGTGGCGATCACCGAATCCGACATTGAGCAGATCGGCGCGATCATCGCCGACCCTGATGCTGTGGCGTTCGGAAGCAAAACCCGGATCGGCCGCGAAGCCATCACCTACATCAGGGAAATGCCCGACGGGACGGTTCTCTTGGTCGAAGAAATCCGCCAGTCCCGAGGGGAGGCGGCGGTCAACACGATGTGGAAGAAAGCGCCCGCCGCGAAAGATGCCTATGCGCTGAAGCGCATCCTTCTCTCTAACGTCCGAAACGACGGCGGGACTGTCGTCAAGGTATTCACCAAGGCCGAAGCCGTCAAGGAACAGCGCGACCTGTCCGAGGTCCGCGCCGCGCTGACCGCACGCGCCCGCAAGGCAGGTCAGGCGTTCGGATCGCAGGGATGGCGCAAGGGCGGCGAGTTCTGGTCGGACCTGCTGACCGACGCCATGGGCCGCTCGACGCGCTGGAACGTGCTGTCCCTGGTTCCGGGGCGACCGCTGTTCAAGGAGTTGGGCCGCAACCTGCTGGCCGCGCAGTCCTACATCGCCCACAAGGACGAGATGGACGCGCAGCGCACCGCCTGGCACGCCCGCGCGGCCGACACCGCGCAGGAATGGATGAAGCTGCGCCGCAAGGACGCTGACGGGAACCGGGCGTTTATGGACCTGCTGCATGAGGCGACCATCGCCCAGGTGGACCCGTCCAATCCGTTCGAGCCGCGCAACGTATCCATGGCTGACCCGGAAGGCGTGGCGCGCGAGGCGGCCCGCGCCCGCGCCCATGCCGACCTGTCGGCCCGGTTCAAGGCGCTGCCCGAGGGCTTCCGCGCGATGTGGGGCCGGGTCCGCGGGGACTATGACGCGATCGGCGATGCGTTCGAGGACGCGATCTTGAAGAACATCGAACTGGCGTCCGAGATCGCGGTGCGCCGGGCGCAGCGCGACCACGCCAAGGCGCTGCGCGAGATCGACGACGAGGGGCTGACCGGCGCGGAGCGGGACGCGGCGATTGCCGAGGCCGACGCGCGGCTGGCGAAGATCGAGCAGTCGGCCAAGGTCAACGGCCGGGCGCGGCTGCAGAAGCTGCGCGCCGTCTTCGAGGGGAACCGCCTGTCGGGCCCCTATGTGCCGCTGGCGCGTCACGGCCAGTTTTTCGTCACCGTGCGGGACGAGAACGGAAAGGTCGTGTCGTTCAGCCTGTTCGAGACGGCCGGGGCGCAGCGCGCTTTTGCGGCCGAGGCCGAGAAGACGGCACCGGGCCGGGTCCAGCATGGCGTCATGTCCGAGTCCGCGGACCTGCGGCGCCAGGTTGATCCGTCCTTCGTTGCCGATGTGGAAGGCATCCTCGCCGATACCGGCGCCAGCCCCGAGGTCATGGACGCGATCTGGCAGCGGTGGCTGGAAACCCTGCCCGATCAGTCGATCCGCAAGAGCAGCATCCACCGTAAGGGCCGCGCCGGCTACAGCACCGACGCGCTGCGGGCCTATGGCGACCACCTGTTCCACGGCGGGCACCAGCTGGCGAAGCTGCAATGGGGCCTGCGCCTCGAGGACGATCTGGACGAGGCGACCGAGGAAGCGAAGCGCCAGCCCGATCCGAACCGCGCCCAGGCGGTCGTGAACGAGATGCGCCAGCGGCACGCCTTCACGATGAACCCGCAGGGATCGCCCCTGATCGCCGCGGCATCGGGTATGGCGTTCACGCTGCAACTGGCAGCCTCGCCGGCGGCGGCGCTGGTCAACATCACGCAGACCACCGTGGTCGGCGCGCCGATGCTGGCAGCCCGGTTCCAGAAGGCCGGCGTGCCCGGCGTGGCCCGGCACCTGATGCGCGCGATGCGGGATTTCACGCGGGCGAAGGGCTATCTCGAGAACAGCAACGTGCTGACCGGCGACGAGAAGGCCGCGCTGGACGAGGCTTTGCGGCGCGGTGTGATCGACCGGACGCAGGCGCATAGCCTGGCCGAGATCGCCGACCATGGCGTCAGCCACAGCCCGGCACGGGATCAGGTGCAGCGTGCCCTGGGCTTCTTCTTCCACCACGCGGAAAGGATGAACCGCGAGGTCACGTTCGTGGCGGCCTATCGCCTCGGGCGCGAGGACGGGCTCACGCACGCTGCGGCGATCGACGCGGCGACGGACGCGACATGGGCGGCGCACTTCGACGCGCAGAACAACTCGCGCCCGCGCTTCATGCAAAATGACCTGGGCAAGCTGCTGACGACCTTCCGCAGCTTCCAGGTCAACATGCTCTATCGCCTGTTCCGCGACCTGCATCAGACGTTCAACGGCGCGACGCCGGAGCTGCGGCGCGAGGCGCGGTTGCAGGCGGTCGGCATCACGCTGTCCATGTTCGCGCACGCCGGGATACGCGGGGTCTGGGGCTATGCGCTGCTGACCACGCTGCTGTCGATGTTCCTGCCGGGTGACGACGACGACCTGGACGCATGGCTGCAGGACGCGCTGCTGTTCGAGGGGGATAGCCTGCCGACCACGGCCTGGAACTTCGCCATGGGCGCGGTGCTGAACGGCGTGCCGGGCCAGGTGACGGGCGTCGACCTGACCAACCGGATCGGGATGCCCGAACTCTGGCTGCGCGAGCAGCGCGACGGGATCAAGGCCGACGAGGCGGGCTGGCAGTACGTCAAGGACGCGCTCGGGCCCACGATCGGCTGGATGGCGGCCAGCGTCCCCATGGGGCTGTCCGACATTGCCGAGGGCGAATACTGGCGCGGTACCGAACGGATCATGCCGAAGGCCGTGCGTGACCCGATGAAGGCGGCGCGCTATGCGTGGGAAGGCGTGCAGACCAAGGACGGCGACATCATCCTTGAGAATGTATCGCCACTGAACGTCTTGCAGCAGTCGCTGGGCTTCACGCCAGCGGCGGTAGCGGAGCGGTACGAGCAGGCGAACATGCTGCGGAAGGGGCAGGCCGAGATCAACACCCGGCGCCAGCGCCTGCACAAGCGCGCGGTGGACGCGATCAAGGCGGGTGAGCCTATCCCGGCAAAAGTCATCGACGAGATCATGGCTTTCAACCGCGATGTGCCCGAGTGGCCGATCACGTCCGAGACGATCCGGGCCAGCTGGCGCGGGCGCGAGCGGGCCGCCGAGCGGGCGCAGATCGGGGTCAACCTGAACCCGAGGCTGACCGAACGGCTGACGGCATCCCTGCCCAAGCCCGTGCCGACGTTCTAGGCGCGGGCCGCGGCCGGTGCTATAAGGGCGGAAACTGCGGCATAGGACGTGCCGCCTCACCAGATGAGGCGCGCACCATGGCTCGTGAAATCCCCCTGATGGTCAGCACCGGCTATCCGAGCCCGGTTGCGAACGACTTGGCGCGGATCTCCGCAGATGCCATCGCGGCCAGAGAACGTGCAGAGGCAGCGAGCGATGCAGCCAAGGCGCTGGTCGTGAACCAGGACGCGCGACTGGCTGCCATCGAGCCGAACGTGCGCCCGACGCACCGGCAGTACGGCTATGGGGACGACCTCACCCTGACCCCTGCTGACGACTGGAAGACCATCATCGAGGTGTATGACGGCAATGGGGTCATCACGCTGGCAGATGGCGATTATGTCGCCACGCGCAAGCTGACGCCCAAGGGACGGCTGATCCAGATTACGGGCGCCACCCTCGGGGGCGCGCGGGTCACGGCATCATGGTCCCTGGGGGCGGGCACGCGCTCGGTATGGACGGGTTGGAACTGGATTATCCCGGCCGATGCCTCGCTGTCCGTCCGGGCCACCCAAGCCGCGCTGTCGATGACCGATATGGTCGTGGACGGGTCCAGTCTCGGCCTGTCGGGGGTCCAACTGTTCCAGATGATCGGCGGCGATCTGTCCTTTACGGCATCGGCGCGGGATTTCGAGGTCCGGCTGGGGCCGGGCATCACGGCTGGCATCGGCATCGACCGGGGCAGCTTGAAGGTCGCCGGGAACACTACGGCCGCGCGCGTCAAAATACTGGATGACGGCTCGTCCAACCAGCGCAACTGCATCGCGCTGAACCAGGGGTCGAGCATCGAAGGTTCCGGCCTGCACATCATCAACACCGCAGGGAACAAGAACGGTATCGGCATCTTGGCCCGCCGTGCGGCGACGATCTCGATCCAGGACGCCAGCTCCGACAACCGTTTCGAGGGCCTCTATCGGGGCATCATCGTGCGACAGAAGGCGACGGCGCATATCGCCGGGGCCTTGTTCAAATCCTGCCGCGAGGCCGCGCGCCGCATGGAAGGCGGTCAGGTGTTCTATGACCCGACCTCGGTTTCCTTCAGCGGGTGTGATGCGCTGCTGGGTGACACGAATCCGACAGATGGCGTCGAGCTTGAACTTGGCGATATTACCGTCACGCCGACCTCGGACTGGCAGAGCATCATCGAGTCGTATCAGGGAACCGGCACGATCTGGCTGGCAGATGGGACATATACGGCCACCCGGCGGTTGAAGCCGCGCGGCAAGCCGTTCCTGCGGGGCGTGACGCTCGGCGGGGCGACGATCAACGCAAATTGGGAGTTCCTGCAGGGGACCGGCGCGCGGCTATGGGAGATCAACCTGGTCCCGCAGGACGAGGCCGATCTGTGGCTCCGCGCCACCATGGCCTATGTCGATTTCCGGGACGTGACCATTGGGGCTGCGAACGTCCGGTTCACGATGGCGCAGTTCGCCTCCTGCGCCTTCTCGGACATTCGCTTCGCCGCTGTTCTGCGCGACCTCAACATCGACCTCGGGCAGAACATCGGGGAGGGATGGGACTTCGACAGCAATACCAACGTGAAGGTGGCGGCCAATACCACCGACAAGCGGGTGCGGTTGCTGAACCGCGTGCCGGCCGGCAGCCAGAGGCAGTTCTGGGTTTTCGATCAGAGCCGCATGATCTGTGACGGGCTGAACATCCTGAACCCGCTCAACGTCGTGGGCGGCATCGGCATCTCTGCCCGCCGCCATACGATGCTGACGTTCCAGCAGTCCGAAGCGGCCGTTGACGGGCCGCACAACAGGATCACCGGGCAGGTGCGCGCGATGATCCTTCGCCAGAACAGCGCGGCCAGCTTTCAGGGCACCGAGATCAAGGGTAACGACCGCGGCATCCAGACGCAGGACGGCGGGGTTTTCACCTACGGCGGTTCCGGCCTCGATCTGTCGGGCAACACCGTGGATCACGACAACATCAATGCCAGCACCGGGGTTACGCAATACGGCCTCGCTCGGCCCATGATGCTTGCTTTCACCAGCGGCAGCACAACCATCCCTGCAGGCTCGACGTGGTATCTCGGCCTTTCCTACGCCGGGCCGGGCCTGACCTTCGCTCGCATTCGCATCCCCCGAAATGGCGTTCTTCGCAACCTGTCCGTCAGATCGTCCCTCGGCCCAGGGGCCGGGCAGACGTTCACGGCGACGGTATTTCGCTCAAGTGCTGACACCGCGCTGTCCGCTACGATTGCGGACAGCGCGACCGGCGGCGAGGACTTGGTGAACTTCGCCAAGGTGAACGCCGGCGATGTCATCTGCATCAAGATCGTGACCTCCGCAGGCGCTGCGGCGAGAGGGTTCAATGCAACCCTAGATCTTGAATGAACTGGATGCAGGCTCGCGCTGGCAACTGGAAAGCAAGCCCAGATGCCGCTATAGTGCCTGCAAAGCGGCCATAGGACGTGCCCGCCCATCGCAATGTTGTCGAAGGGTCAAGCCATGTCCGACCACCCCATCACGTCCAACGATTTCACCGCGATCCCGGCGCCGGGTGTGCCCTGCAAGCTGCAGGTCCATGATGCGCCGATCTATATCACCTTCACCCCTGCCGGGACCGTCACGCGCGGCCACCGTTATGAGCCGGGCGACGTGATCCCGCTCGGCGCTTCCGACGCCCCGCGGGTCCGCAAGGCGATCGCCGATGCCGCGCTGGTGGTGATCGAGGTTTTCGGCTGATGCGCTGGCGCACGATGCCGCGCCCCGTCTATCGGGGCGGTCCTGCCGGCGCGTTCGGCTTTCTTGGGCAGGTCGCCGCCCCTCCACCCCCGCCGCCGGGGGCGGCTGCGACCATCCTCCGACTGGACACCCCTCCCACGCTGCTCACCGACTTCACCATCGACAGCGCGTCAGCCAACGCAATCTCCCTCTCCAGCACAAGCACCCAGCGCCGCGTGATTTCCTAGGCGTTGCCCCTCAAAGCTGGGGACGTTGTGCAGTTCACCTACACCTGCGACGCTCCGCTCCATTGCCGGACTTCGGATACCACCGACCTACTGACCGGCACCAACACACTCATCCCTGGTGTGGCCGCGACATCCCCGACCAGCATTTCCTTCACCCTCACCAGAGACGCACCATACTTCGGCTTCCTCCTGGGCTACGGCCCATCGGCGGCAATATCCATCACCGGCTTCACCATCACCCGGCAAGCGGCGACCGACCCTATCGCCGCCCTCTACGGAACCGGGATGGGCCAGATCCCGATGGACCTGCGGATCGAGAACGCCGTGCTGGATGGCTCGGGCAATATCGCCAGAGTAACCAACAAGGGCGGCGCGGGTGCGATGTTCGATGCGGTTCTGGGGGGCACCCTGACGCCGCCCGATACCAGCGCGGGCAGCGCAGCTATCGGGATCGGCTCGAACTGGATGGACCTGAGCACCCCGGCCAACCTGTGCGGGGTGCGCCTGTTCGTGCTGGCGCGACGGACTGCCACGGGGCAGGCATATTTCGCGGGGGCGCTGGCCAACGCCGCTGGCGACGGGGCGGCGCAGTTCGTCCTGCGGTATCTGCACACGGCCGCGCCGGACGGGACGCTGACCACAACCCTCAGCGGCGTTCCGACGCCCCCGCCCGGCTCGATCCCGCGCGGCGTCAACGTCTGGTCCCTGATCGAACTCGAAATCCTGCCGGCACAGACCCGGCTGTGGTATAACGGCATGGAAGTGGCGCCGGGCGCTGGACAACCGGCAGCGTCGCCCCTCTACGTCAAGACCATCGGCGCGCACCCCAACAAGACTTCCACGCCGGCATGGACGGGGCAGATCGACGCTATCGTGTCGCTCATCACGGACGGGACGCAGGACGCAAGGGCGGATACTATCCGCCAGGCGCTTTTGGCCCGCCGCGCGACGGCGCGGGTATGACGGCCATGAAGCCCGGGGGCGCGCTGCGCCGCCTGATCCGCACGATCCTGACGCCATCGGAGCGCGCATAGCCGTAGGCTGTTCTCTGGATTTCGCCTTCCGGTAGTGATATGGTGATGACCATGCGGCCATAGGACGTGCCCGCCTTCATTCGTGAGGCGCACCCTATGGCCGATTTCCTGCGCGACCTGCTGACCGCAGAAGACCATGCTGCCCCCTATGTGTGGGCGGCCGTGGCGCTGGCGCACGCGATGATCGGGGCGTGCCTGATGACCTGCGCCGCGCTGCTGGCCTCTCTGGTCCTGTCTGATGCCGTCCTGGGGCTGGCGCTGGTCGCGGTAGGATATTCGATCTGGGAACTTCTGCAGGCTGTCGCCGGCGGCCCGCCGCTCGACGGCCTGCTGGATTGGCTGTGCGTCATGCTGGGCGCGGCCATGGTCGCCGCCGTCTGGGAACGGCGCGTCGCCTCTGGCGCGGCTTCGGTGATCGGGCTGTGGGCTGTGGTCGCCGCCGGGGTCCGACAGCGGATCGGGGGGCGATGATGGAGGCCGCGCTGACCACGCTGGTCGCCGAGATACTGAAACAGGGCGTGCTGGCCTGCCTCGCTGCATATTTCTACCTGTCCCGCGAGTCCGAGCGGAAAGACCGCCGCGCGACCGAGCAGGTCGCCACCGAGCTGCTGATGAAGGTCAAGGACCAGCATCACGAGGTCCGCATGGGCGACGTGACTCGCACCTACGAGGTCATGCAGGCCAACGCCAAGATGATCGAGGCGCACACCGCGCAGCAGGCGCAGCTGACAGCCGAGATCCGCGAGTTGGCGCAGGAAGTGCGGCGGCGCCCATGCCTCGACGGGGGGAAGTGATGGCGTGGCGCTGGTTCTCCCGCACCCCAAACCCCAGCGATGCAATCGCCGCGATGGAACAGATTGCCAACAGCCCGGAGCGAGCCTCGGCGACCGAAGCCCAGATCCGCGCGCGACGGGCGCAGGCGAGCCTTCTGGAAATGATGAACTTGGTTGTGGCCTCGACGGCGCGGCCGGAAGGAGGGCGAGATGATCGCTAACGAGGTATCGGCGGCGGTCAACATCGGCCTGGCGCTGGCCGCCATTGCCGCCATGCGCGCCTATTGGCCCCGTGCGCCGCTGCATCCCGGTCATGGGCCGGGCCGCACGTTCTATTTCGCTTTCCTGCTGCTGGGCGTGTCCGTCGCCATGAACGCCGCTGCCTGGGGATTGTGGCGCATCGGCACGTCGGGCGGATTCTGGTGGGCCGAGCCCATGCGGACCTGGTTCGCATGGGGCGACATTCTCTGGAAAGGCACCAGCGCGGCCGGGTTCCTGCTGCTGCTGCGCGCCAAGCTGGACGCACTCGATGAAGACGAGCGCCCCAACTGGAACATGCTGACCATCGCCTTCCACCCGAACAGCGACGCGCTGTTCGTGCGCATCTGCGGCGCTCTGCAGCGTCGATCATTCACGAAGCGAGGCTGACATGACGCGCAAGGAATACCCCGTTCAGGACTGGCGGCCCATCCAGCAGCAGCTGCGCGCCCTGTCGTTTTACAGCGGCACGATCGACGGCGCCCGCGGCGCGCTGACCAACGAGGCGATCGTCGCCTTCAAGCGCAGCCTCGGGTTCGCCGCCACGCCGTATTACGGCCCGCTGACCCATGCGCGCCTCATGTCCCAGCCCGCCGCTGAATCGGTCATGCCGTGGATGAACGAGGCGTGGGCCGTGCTGGGCGTCCACGAGGTGCGGGACAAGTCCCGGCTGCGCGCCTGGTTTGATAGCGCCGTCGCATGGATCGACCCGGCCGAAATCCCTTGGTGCGGCGCCTTCGTGGCGACGTGCTTGCGGAAGTGGAAGCCCGAGATCGAACTGCCCGGCAACCCGCTGGGCGCCCGCCAGTGGGGCGCATGGGGCGTGCGGTGCAAGCCGCAGGTCGGCGCGATCGCCGTCTTCTCGCGGCCGGGCGCAAGCTGGTCCGGCCACGTCGGCTTCCTCGTCGGCGAAGGGGTGGGTGTCGTCCACGTCTTGGGGGGCAACCAGTCAAACGCCGTCACCGTGGCGCCGATCAAGAAGGACCGGCTGATCGAAACCCGTTGGCCGTCCCTCGCCACCCCCGCCGATCGCCCGCTGCCGTTCAACAAGGTGGCCGGCCGCATCAGCAGCAACGAAGCCTGACAGGAGAACACCGTGAACCTGAACCTCTTTGCCCTCGCCGTCTTCATGGGCATCGCCGCCGGAGGCGCGGCCCACGCTGGCATCGTCACCGACGCGATCGCGCCGCAGGTCCATCTGATCGTCGCAAGCCTCGTCACGCTGGCCCTCGGCTATGCCTGGGGCGTGCTGTCCCGGTTCGTCAGCGCCCGCGCCGCCGCGGCCAATGCCAAGGCCGCCGCTGAACGCACCCTTGCCGACCGCGCCGCGATCCTGGCCGAACAGGAACTGCGCAAGGCCAAGATCGAGCAGTTGACCGAGTTCGGCATCCGCTGGGCCAAGGCGAACGTCGACCGTCTGACCCCGGCGCTGGCGCCGATGAAGCAGGCCGATGATCTGGTGACGGAATACCTCGAGGCGCTGACGCGGCGGAACCCGGATCTCGCCGCCTATATGCGCCTCGATCGGGCATCCGCGACCGAGCGCCTGGCCGACGCAATCACCGACGCCCTGACCGCCATCGGCCAGCCGCCGGCCACTGGCGCGGTGTCCGGGCAGTTCTGAATCGACGGGACGTAAGCCCCCCGAGCGACGAGCCCCGGCCATGCGCCGGGGCTTTTCGTTGGCGGAAATGTGCGGAACATTCTGGTCCACATGATGCGGCACGCGGCATCCCATATTGCCAGCATCAGCGCATTTTCCGGGAAAAATGGCGGAGGGAATGGGCCTCCAATCCAACCTTCTCCACCTTAAGTCATTGAAAGTCATTATGTTTAAATCTCGGCAATCTTCAGCTTGCGCTTCCACATGACGCGATTAGCGCAGACCTTGCGCATATCCCCCTGGGGGGATAAGAGCGCACGATGTCCGAGTCAGCCCAGCACAGTTCGCACCCCCATATCATCAACCGCCTCAAACGGGCGGAGGGACACCTCAGATCCATCATCGCCATGCTGGAGGCGGAGAAGCCCTGCGCCGAGATCGCGGGCCAGATCAAGGCGGTCGAAAGCGCTGTCACAGCCGCCAAGCGGATGCTGATTCACGACCACATCGACCATTGCCTGGGGCACGGCGGCGAGAGCGATCTCGTCGAATTGCGCGCGCTGGCCAAACTTCTCTGAGAGGCACCATGCTCGCCGTCCTTGCCAACCGCACGTACCGTCATCTGTTCGCCGCGCAGGTCATTGCGCTGATAGGCACCGGCTTGGCCACGGTCGCTCTCGGGCTTCTGGCCTGGGATCTCGCGGGGGCCGATGCGGGGGTGGTGCTCGGCACCGCGCTTGCGATCAAGATGGTCGCCTATGTGACGCTTGCGCCGATTGCCTCGGCCTTTGCCGACCGGGTGCCGCGACGGGCGATGCTGGTGGCGCTCGACCTGATCCGGGCGACGGTCGCGCTGGCGCTGCCTTTCGTGTCCGAGGTCTGGCACATCTATGTGCTGATCTTCCTGCTGCAGGCGGCATCGGCTGGCTTCACCCCGACCTTCCAGGCGACGATCCCGGACGTTCTGCCCGACGAGGCCGAGTACACGCGGGCACTGTCGCTCTCGCGGCTGGCCTATGATCTGGAGAACCTGCTCTCGCCGATGCTCGCGGCCGCGCTGCTGACGGTGGTGAGCTTTCCGGTCTTGTTCGGCGGCACCGTCATCGGCTTTCTGGCATCGGCCGCACTCGTGACGACCGTCACTCTGCCGTCACCCCGGCCGACGCAGCCGCGCGGTATCTGGGACCGGACCACCCGCGGCATCCGCATCTATCTCGCCACGCAGCGCCTGCGGGGGCTGCTTGCGCTAAACCTTGCGGTGGCCGCAGCAGGGGCCATGGTGATCGTCAACACGGTCGTGCTGGTTCAGGCGCGGCTTGGCCTCGGCGAAGAGCAGGTGGCGCTGGCACTCGCGGCGTTTGGCGGCGGCTCGATGGTCGCGGCGCTGCTGCTGCCGCGGCTGCTCGACCGAATGCCGGACCGACCGCCGATGATTGCGGGTGCCATGATCCTCGTTTGCGGAACGGCCCTCGGCCCGCTTGTCGGATCGCTGCCTGCGCTGATGGCGCTGTGGCTTGTCATTGGCTTCGGCTACAGCCTGACACAAACACCGACGGGGCGGCTGCTGCGCCGTTCCGCCCAGCCAGAGGATCGGCCGGCGATCTTCGCCGCCCAGTTCGCGCTCAGCCATGCCTGCTGGCTTCTCACCTATCCGCTGGCGGGCCGGTTCGGGGCCGCATTCGGTCTGGATGCGACCTTTCTCATCATGGCGGGCCTCGCCTCCCTCGGGGTGGCGGGCGCACTGAAGCTCTGGCCTGCGGCAGAGGCGGAGGTTCTGCCGCATGAACACCCCGATCTGCCCGAAGGCCATCCGCATCTGTGGGAACATGGAGAGGGCGGCCACAGCCACGCCGTGGTGATCGACGACCTGCATCGGCAATGGCCGCGCCGGCGGGCCTGACCGGTTCCTCATGGGCGATCTTGCCGTTTATGGCGGCCTGTTTCTGGCTGCCTTCACCGCTGCGACTCTGCTCCCTGCCCAGTCCGAGGCACTGGTTATGGGTCTTTTGCTGGCCGACTACGCGCCATGGCTGGTGCTGGCCGTAGCAAGCGTCGGGAATGTCCTGGGTTCTGTGGTCAACTGGTTTCTCGGGCGAGGGATCGAACGTTTCCGCGGCCGCCGCTGGTTTCCGGTGAGCTTCGCCGCACTGGCGCGGGCGGAAGGCTGGTATCTCCGCTACGGCAGATGGTCGCTGCTGCTGGCCTGGGCGCCGATTATCGGCGACCCGCTTACTATCGTAGCGGGCGTGCTGCGCGAGACCTTCCTGGTATTCCTGCTCCTCGTCAGCATCGCGAAGATAGGCCGCTACCTTATTCTGGCAGCAGCGACCTTGGGGTTCGGCTGACTATGGCTCTGTGTGTGCCTCGACTCGCAGTGCGAGCTGCGGCTTCTGACCTTCAATCCGGAGAAGGCCTGAAATGCTGTCTCCGTTCGGGGATCGGCGCTCGCTGCCCTTGTCCATCCCGAAACGCCGAGTTCACCTCGCCGGTTCTCGCTTCAGATCACGAACACCGGCGCGAACCCGCCACCTGGCGTCCTGAAGTTCGTGGTCTGACCTTGATAAAGGCGCGCGGCCACCAGAAGCACCTGCCCTTCGTAGGTGTACAGTCGCACGTCCATCTTGCGCCTCTGGGGTGTCTCGTCGATCTTGATCATGCGTTCGCTGGGGCGGACCAGCGTCTGGGCTACGTATCCGCCCTCCGCGATCTCCGCCCAAGCTCCTTTCGTCAGCTTGTCGCCACGATAGACCGCCTTGCCGCCATGCCCGCCGGTCGGCTTGAAGAACAGGTCCCTGCGGGATTTCCAAAGTGCGTCAGCGTTATCGGGATTGACCAGGACGGTGCCTGGAACGGCATCAAGCAGGGCGCGAAGTCTCGGCTCCACGCCCCAGGCCTCCAGCGTCGCGGGTTTTGAAAGAAGCGAAAGGTTGCGCTTGTCGGCAAGGAGCGCGTGGTTGTGCGGATTCGGCGTCACAACCACCGCGCCGTCCCGGTAGGCTTCCTGCAATGCCTTGTGCTCGGGCTGATCGAAGGCGAAATCGGTGACCCGGTTGTAAACGAGGTCGATTCTCTTTCCATCGACGCTGAGCCGACCATCGTCGTAGCGAAGTTGGCTGGCATCGGCGATGACCGCGTCTACCCCTCGTGCCGCGAAAACCCGCCGCGCGAGCACGAATTCGGGATAAAGATACTGTTCCGGCGGATTGTCGTCGACGATGGCGATGCGTTCTGGCGCGCCCGTTCCACGCTGCCGAATCCATTCGTTCTGGAACATGCGGAACGCCGCGTCCTCAAAGGATAGCAGCGTCGGGGGGATGTCCATTTCGGCACAACACGCGCGCTGCGCCCTTGCAAGAAAGGCATTGAGAAATGCCCCGCCGGCGTTGGTATTGATCTCGATCAGCCGGGGGCCGTCTTCGCCAAGATGAAAGTCGTAGCCCATCAATGCCCCGATCGGACCGTGATCCGCCCGCGCGATTTCCGGCGCCCAGGAAAGGACCGCGGCTTTGTATGCCGCGAGTTGGGCGGTGGTCTCCACAGCCGCTGCGATCGCGCGCATCTCATCCACGGTGGTGGCCGAAAGGAACACCGGTACGTGCGAGAACAGATGGGCTTTGGGGCGGATGAACGTCTCGAAGAATGCCGGCTCACCGGCCTCGCGCTCCATCGCTTCGCGCAGCGATGGAAGGTCCAGTGTAACGCAGAAGCAGTTCTTGTTGAGCCGGTCCGTGCGGTCCTGAACCCGCTTCGATGAACTGGAGCCGGGATTGTTCATCGAGGGAAAACCCGAGGCGGCGCCAAGATCGAGCGCGCTTCAAATGCCAAGTAAGCCATGAATAATCCCACGAACATCCCTCCCAAAGGTTTCGCCATCAGGTCGATCCAAATATGCCGCTTCTGTTCGGCGGCCTCAACTGTGACCGGTGGGCCTCGGGAAGTTGCACTGCCGGTCGCACGGGCAGCTCCATCCCGAAGGTGCCATCAGTGTGGTTGCGACACATTCTCCTGGTAGGTCCGCTCGCGCTCTGGCCAGGTGCTCTTGATATAGGCGAGGACAACCCGGATCTCGGCGTCGCTGAGAAGATCGGCAAACCCCGGCATGTCGCTCTCATAGCCGCCCCCGACGATGGCGGCCGTGCCTTCCCTGACGATGCGGAACAGGATGTCATCGGGATGGTGCCACGTGTGGCCGCCGGCATCGTGCGGTGGCGCCGGGAGACGCCCGGACGGAAGGGGTGTCTTCCAGTCCGGCTGCCCCTCCAGGTCCGCACCGTGGCAGGAGGCGCATTGGTCCGCATAGACCTGCCGCCCCTGCTCGACTTCTGCAGATGCCGCGGCGGTGGAGGTTGTCCGGGCCTGATGCCATCCAGCGAGGATCGCCAGGATCAGGCCGCCGAGGAGCAATCCGAGCCACAAGATGTTACGGAGTTCTTTACTCATGAGTTGCATGATTGGTGGCGAGGAATTTCTATTGGCTATATGCCGAGGATGAAGTTCTGCCAGAGGCGCGACGCTTGGGGCAATGGACATTCCCGTGACCAGCGCCTATCTTTCCGGGATGTTCTCGCGCCTCGTCACCATGCTGGCCGTGCTCGTGATCGCCTTCATGACGACGGCGACGTCTGCGCATGCGGCGCGCCTGAGCGCAGGGCCGGATCACGCGGCGCATGTCAGCGAGATGACGCAGGTTGCGACCGGCAGCGACCGTTCCTGTGACGGCGAACAGCACTGCGGATCGATGGATGCTGGAAGCTGTGAGTTGCTTTGTTCAGGTCTTTCGGTCTTTCTGACATTTCCGAGGGAAGACTCGCCCAGCGTTTACGCGCCTGCCAGCCATGCCCTGCCAACTGCTAAAACCGTCGCCAGTCGGGCACCTGGACTGAACGAACGACCTCCCAAGCTCCGTCTCCTCTGATCGCGTCCGGGCCACGAGGCCCGCGGCGTCCTGTCGGTTTTGATGAACGGGACAGGCTGTCCCGAGGAGACGACCATGAATACCCTTTCACGACGCGGCTTCCTTGCCGCTGGCGCCGCCATGCTGGTCTATGCGCACCTACCGCGCATCGCGGCGGCGCAGGGCGCCGCCCCGCTGTCGCTGCGTGCCGCCACCCGGACGCTCGACATCGACGGTCGCGCCGCCACCGTCTGGGGTCTTGCCGGGCCGGCCGGACAGGGTCTGACACTTGATCCCGGCGCGCGGTTCCGGGTGAATCTGCGCAACGATCTCGATGTTGGCACGCTGATCCACTGGCATGGCCAGATCCCGCCCAACGCGCAGGATGGCGTGCCCGAAATGCCTTTGCCGATGCTCGCCCCTGGCGAGACACGCGCTTACGACTTCGCGCCGCTTCCCGGCACCTACTGGATGCACGCGCATGTGCCGATCCACGAGATGCGCCTTCTGGCAGCGCCGCTGATCGTGCGCAGCGCCGAGGATGTCGCCGCCGACCGCCAGGAGGTGGTGCTGTTCCTTCACGATTTCTCGTTCAAGGCGGCCGAGGAGGTGATGGCCGAGATCCTCGGCGGCCATGGGACCGCCGACGGTCACGGGGGCGGCCACGGCGCGGGCGTGGGCGGCATGGCGGCCATGGGTCAAGGCGCGATGGGGAACACGCCGATGGGCGGCATGGATCACGGCGCCATGGACGGCATGGCGATGGACCTTAACGACTACGACTGGGACGCCTATCTGGCCAACGACCGCACGCTGTCGGACCCCGAGGTGGTGCAGGTCGAGCGCGGCGGGCGCATCCGCCTGCGGGTGATCAACGCCGCCGCGGCGACGGTGTTCTGGATCGAGACTGGCGAAGCGCAGGCCCGGCTCGTCGCGGTGGACGGCCATGCCGTTCAGCCGATTTCCGGCACGCGCTTCGGCTTGGCCATGGGCCAGCGGCTCGATCTCGAAATCGACCTGCCGAACGCGGGCGGCGCCTGGCCGATCCTCGCGCTGCGGGAAGGCGCGCGCGAGCGCACCGGGCTGATCCTTGCCACGCAGGGCGCCGACGTCCGACGCATCGACACCATGGCGGAGGCCGAAGCGCCTGCCTTCGAAACCGACCTTGCCCAGGAATCGCGCCTGATCTCCGCCAATGCCCTGCCGGATCGCCCGGTGGACCGCCGCCATATGGTGATGCTAGGCGGATCGATGCAGCCCTATGTCTGGACCATCAACGGGGCCGTCTGGGGCCAGCATCGCCCGCTTGCCGCGCGCAGCGGCGAGCGGGTCGTGCTGTCCTTCCACAACATGTCGATGATGGGCCACCCGATGCATCTGCACGGGCATGTGTTCCAGGTCGTCGGGCTGAACGGACGTGCGGTCCGCGGCGCGCTGCGGGACACGGTCTATTTGCCGCCGATGTCGATGGTCGATATCGCGCTGGACGCGGGCGAGGCCGCACGCTGGATGCTGCATTGCCACCACATGCCGCATCTCGAGACCGGCATGATGACCGAATTCGCAGTCAACGCATGATCGGGCAAACCGCCAAGGAGGCGTGAGAAATGGCCAGCAAGACAGATCACCATCACCACAACCACGGCCATGTGCACGATCACGCGCATGACCACGCCGCCGTCGCGCGGGACGACACGCACAAGGTCAAGGACCCTGTCTGCGGCATGATGGTCGACCCGCACACGACCGAGCACAAGGCCGAGCATGCCGGCCGGCCGTATTACTTCTGCTCCGCCGGCTGCCGGGCCAAGTTCCTGGCAGAGCCGGAACGTTACCTCGATCCGGCGACCGCGGCGGCCACGGCAGAGCCGGTGCCCGAGGGGACGATCTATACCTGCCCGATGCACCCGGAGATCCGGCAGGTCGGCCCCGGCTCCTGCCCAATCTGCGGCATGGCGCTGGAGCCGGTGCTGGTCAGTCTCGAGGCCGGACCCAACGAGGAACTGATCGACATGACACGTCGGTTCTGGATCGGACTGGCGCTGACGATACCAGTGGTCGTCCTCGAAATGGGCGGCCATTTTCTTGGCTTGAGCCATTATGTCGGCCAGCTGACCTCGAACTGGCTGCAACTGATCCTCGCAACGCCGGTCGTTCTCTGGGCCGGCTGGCCATTCTTTCAGCGCGGCTGGCAGTCGCTGGTCAACCGCAGCCTCAACATGTTCACCCTGATCGCCATGGGCACCGGGACCGCCTGGATCTACAGCGTCGTCGCCACAGTTGCGCCCGGTATCTTTCCCGATGCGTTTCGCCAGCATGACGGTTCCGTCGCGGTCTATTTCGAGGCGGCGGCGGTCATCACCGTGCTGGTGCTGCTCGGGCAGGTGTTGGAACTGCGGGCGCGAGAGAGCACCAGCGGCGCCATCCGCGCGCTGCTCGACCTCGCCCCCAAGACCGCCCGGATCATTCGCGACGATGGCATGGAGGAGGAGGTTCCGCTCGACAGCGTGCATGTCGGCGACCGCCTGCGGGTGCGTCCCGGCGAGAAGGTGCCGGTCGATGGCGAAGTGCTGGAAGGCCGCAGCGCCGTCGATGAATCGATGGTGACGGGTGAATCGATGCCTGTGACCAAGGAGGCCGGTGCATCGGCCATCGGCGGCACCATGAACCAGTCCGGCGCGCTGGTGATCGAGGCGCGGAAAGTTGGCCGCGACACCATGTTGTCGCAGATCGTCCAGCTTGTCGCCGAGGCGCAGCGGAGCCGCGCGCCGATCCAGCGCCTCGCCGACCAAGTGTCGGGCTGGTTCGTGCCGGCGGTGATCGTGATCGCGATCCTTGCCTTCATCGCCTGGTCGATCTGGGGCCCGGAGCCGCGTTTCTCCTTCGGTCTGATCGCTGCCGTGTCGGTGCTGATCATCGCCTGTCCCTGCGCGTTGGGGTTGGCGACGCCGATGTCGATCATGGTCGGCGTCGGCCGTGGCGCGCAGGCGGGCGTGCTGATCAAGAACGCCGAGGCGCTGGAGAATATGGAGAAGGTCAACACCATCATCGTCGACAAGACCGGCACTCTGACCGAGGGCCGGCCCGCTGTGACCGCCATCGTTCCGGCTGCTGGCTTCAGCGAGGACGAGGCGCTGCGGCTTGCCGCCAGTGTGGAGCGGGCCAGCGAGCATCCGCTGGCGCTGGCCATCGTCCGCGCCGCCGAGGAGCGCGGGATCGCGACGGCGCCGGTTGCGGATTTCGACTCGCCGACCGGGAAGGGCGCGCTCGGGGTGGTCGAAGGCAAGCGCATTCCGCTTGGCAATGCGAAGTTCCTCGCCGAGCAAGGCGTCGATGTCGCTCCGCTCGCCGATGAAGCCGACCGGCTGCGCGAGGACGGGGCGACCGCGATCTTCATGGGGGTGGATGGCCGCGTCGCCGCGATCTTCGCTATCGCCGATCCGGTCAAGCCCTCGACGCCGGAGGCGCTGGCCGCGCTGAAGGCGCAGGGCATCCGCGTGGTCATGCTGACCGGCGACAACTGGACCACAGCGAAGGCCGTCGCGCGCCATCTCGGCATCGACGAGGTCGAGGCCGAGGTTCTGCCCGATCAGAAAAGCGCGGTCGTGCAGCGGCACAAGGCGGCGGGCGAGGTGGTGGCAATGGCAGGCGACGGCGTCAACGATGCACCGGCGCTGGCCGCTGCGGACGTTGGCATCGCCATGGGCACCGGCACCGATGTGGCGATGGAGAGCGCGGGTGTCACGCTGCTGAAGGGCGATCTGACCGGCATCGTGCGGGCGCGGCGGCTGTCGCAGGCGGTCATGGGCAATATCCGCCAGAACCTGTTCTTCGCCTTCATCTACAACGCGCTCGGCGTGCCGGTCGCAGCCGGGGTCCTCTATCCGTTCTTCGGCATCCTGCTGTCTCCGATCATTGCGGCCGCCGCCATGGCGCTCTCATCGGTCAGCGTCATCACCAATGCCGCTCGGCTGCGGAGGGTGAAGCTATGACGATGCCGGTGCCACGGCCCTCGGTTTGCCCATCACTCCCTTGTGAGCCGGATGCGGACCGTGACGGCGAGACAATACATCCATGAAAAAAGGTGTGACTATGAGAAACGACAGCAACATCAGCCGGCGCGCCATTCTGGCCGCTGCCGGCGCGCTGCCCCTGCTGATGTCCACGGCCGGCTGGGGACATGCCGAAACGCTGCCGCTGGTGAGCGTTACCAAGGATCCGTCCTGCGGCTGCTGCGATGGCTGGGTCGCGCATATCGAGGCCGCGGGGTTCCCGGTGCGGGTTGTGGAATCCACCGACATGGACAGCTTCAAGCAGCGCCTCGGCGTGCCGGCCGAACTGGCATCGTGCCACACCGCCGAGGTGGACGGCTATGTGATCGAGGGTCATGTGCCTGCCGCGGCGATCCGCCGCCTGCTGGTCGAGCGGCCTGACGCGACGGGGCTGGCCGTTCCCGGCATGCCTGCCGGCTCGCCCGGCATGGATTTCCCGGGCGTCGATCCCGAGCCGTATGAAGCGTTCCTGTTCGGCCCGACCACCCGGAGCTTCGGGCGCTTCCTCGGTTCGCGGGAAATCTGAAAGGCGCCGCCGACATGAACGCCAGGCTCGCGGATGATCTCAAACAGCACCTCGCTGTGGCGGCCTGCCTCCGTCCGCGGGGCTGGCGCCCCACGTCGGGTGGCGCGCGACGTGAACGCGACATCGCGCAGGGCCGGCGTGCCGCCGGCAAGGAAGGTGGCGCATGACCGAACGGGCGGGGGTCAAATTTCGGGCGAGTTGCGGCCGACTGCGCCGGTTTGCGATCTGCATCCTGCTGCTTGCCATCGGCGCACTGGTTCTGCAGGTCCCAGTCCATGCGAGCCCGACCGGACACGCCATCCACCAGCAACAGGCCGCTGCCCAGGCAAGCCACTGCACCCAGCATCACGTGTCGGACGACCATGGCGCCAATCAATCGGCAGGCTGCGTGAACACGGACAGTAGCCCAAACCTTGCGGATTGCTGTCAGACCTGTCTGACCGCCGCAGTTCCCGTCGCGCCGCCGGAGTTCGGCCCGCCGACGAGCGGTGAGGCTTTCACGGTTGTGCGCCCTGACCCGCACGACCGATTCCCCGAAGGCATCCTGAGACCACCACGTCCTATCGCTGCGTGATGCGCAGGGGATCGCCGCGAGAACGAATGTTGTCTCCGGCCGCTCCTGTGCAAACCCGAAAGACCAGCGAACAGAACGGAGAACCGCGACCCGAAACCCCGGGTCAGCGCTCTGGATCCAAAGGATGAAATCAATGAACCGAACCGCAATCGCCCTTTCCCTCGGCGTCCTGGCAGGCCTGCCTGGCGCTGCCCTCGCTCAGGCCGGGCATGACGCCCACCACCCGGGAACCCCGCCCGCGCAAGTGCAGCAGGCTCCCGTGCCGACGCCTCCCTCAGGCCAGATGGCTGGCATGCAAGGGATGATGCCAGAGCAGTGCCAAGCCATGATGCAGGCGATGGCCCCGGAATGCATGAGCGCGATGCACCAGATGATGCAGGGCGGAATGATGCAGGGGATGATGGGCGCGCCGAACGAGGGTGCCGCCCCGGCCAACGAAAGCCTTCCGGAGTTCACCCGGGCCTACGTCGAATCGATGAATGAAATGCACGGGCCGATGATGGACGGCGTCATGGCGGATGATCCGGATGTCGCCTTCGTCCGGGGCATGATCCCCCATCATCAGGGCGCGATCGACATGGCCCGGATCGTCCAGCAATACGGGGACGACCCGCAGACCAGGGCATGGGCGGACCAGATCATCGCGGCGCAGGAAGCCGAGATCGCCGAGATGCAGGCATGGCTGGAGGCGAAGGCCGGCGACGCGCCGTCGCCCTTTGCTCAGACCGGCGGAACGGTCTACTCCGCCAACGAGGGCGGCAATTCCATCAGCGCCTTCGATCTCGGCACGGGGGCGTTCGTCACGGTTACGATCCCGGTCGCGCCTCACAACGTCGATCTGACGCCGGATGGCAAGCTGCTGCTGGCGGTCGGAGATCCTGCCGCCGAGGGGGATCACGGCTCGGACGGCCATGGGCACGGCGCGGAGGGCGCGGCCGAGGGTCTGCTGGTCATTCTCGATCCGCGGGACCTCTCGGCGCCCACGGCGACCGTGACGGTAGGCTCGCACCCGGCCCATGTGGTCGCTGACCGGCAGGGGCGCGCTTTTGTCTCGCTGGCCGGCGGCAACGAGATCGCTGTGGTCGACCTCGCAAAGGCCGAGGTCATCGGGCGCATCGCGACGGGGGATTATCCGCACGGCCTTCGCCTCAGTCCCGATGAGAGCCAACTCTATGTGGCTAATGTCGAGGATGGCTCGGTTTCCGTCATCGACACGCAGGATCTGACGGAAGTTGCGCGCATTCCGGTGGGCGCAGCGCCCGTTCAGGTCGGGTTCACGCCGTCTGGCGATCAGGTCTACGTCTCTCTCCGGGACGAGAACCGTGTGGCCGTCATCGACACCGCCTCCCGCGAGGTGACGAACAGGATCGACGTCGGGCCGAACCCGATCCAGATGGTCGCGACACCGGATGGGGCCTACGTCTACGTGGCCAACCAGGGCACCGACGCGGAGCCTAACAACACCGTTTCCGTGATCGACACCGCGACCGGTCAGGTCGTGAAGACCCTCACCACCGGCGGCGGCGCCCATGGAGTCTCGGTATCGACCGACGGGGCATTCGTGTTCGTGACCAACATAGCCGACGATACCGTGTCGATCATCGACGTGGGGAGCCAGGACGTCGTCAAGACCCTACCAGTCGGTGATCGCCCGAACGGCATCGTCTACGGCGGCGCGGCCCGCTGAGTCTCTGGCGCCGGGGTTCACTCCGGCGCCAGCTTTCGACCACCGTTTTCACGATCGACGATGACCGTAAGGCTCGATGACGCGGGCATGACGTTCGCGAGCTTGCTTGCCTCCGACGGCCTTCCGGCGGCGGGGGCGCCCGCAAACCTCTAACGGCCGATGCGCCCGTTTGTTAACTTCTTCCAGACGTCCTTCCGACTTGCCTGGAGGAGACGAGAGGGGCGCTGATCCATCAGCGATATCATGCGCCGCGGACCCGGCTGAGCGCTTTTTTTGCGGCCTGCGATCCCGCGTGACGGCGTACGCAGCAAGCCTATCGGCATTGCGGGGATGTCCGATCAGCAGGTTGCCACTCTGCCTCGGGTTGGCTCGCTGCCCGCCGGCCGAGTCTTGGCAGCGGCGGCGCGCTGGTCTAGACGGCAACAAACCCGCTTGGACCCGGTGCAATTCCGGGTGGCTCTTCCGGCCGCCGATCCGCCGGACAACCTGTTTTCACCAGACACACAAGACGGCACCGATCCGGGTGCCGCCACAGGACGGTTCATGACTTTCTTCCCTAATTATCGCGACGAATGGCTTGGCAACATCCGAGCCGACATCCTTTCGGGCCTCGTCGTCGCCCTGGCGCTGATCCCCGAAGCGATCGCATTTTCCATCATCGCGGGCGTGGACCCCAAGATCGGCCTCTACGCCAGCTTCTCCATCGCCGTGATCACCGCCATCGTCGGCGGGCGGCCTGGGATGATCTCGGCCGCGACCGCTGCGACTGCGGTGCTGATGATCACCCTCGTGAAGGACCACGGGCTGGAATACCTGTTAGCTGCGACGGTGCTGGCGGGGCTGATCCAGATCGGCGCGGGACTGCTGAAGCTGGGCCGTTTCATGCGATTCGTCTCGAAGTCGGTGATGACCGGCTTCGTCAACGCGCTCGCAATCCTGATCTTCATGGCACAGCTGCCCGAGCTCGACCCAACGCGGGCCGGCCCGCTGACCTGGGCGCTGGTCGCAGCCGGGCTCGCGATCATATATCTGTTCCCGACGCTCACCCGCGCGATCCCGTCACCGCTGGTCACCATCGTGGTCCTGACCGCGCTGGCCTGGACAATGGGCTGGGACGTAAGGACGGTCGGCGACATGGGCGCGCTGCCTGACACGCTGCCGATGTTCCTGATCCCCGACGTGCCCGTGACCTTCGAGACGCTGGCGATCATCCTGCCCTACTCGGTCGCGGTGGCAATTGTCGGGCTGCTGGAAAGCCTGATGACCCAGAACATCGTGGATGAACTGACCGACACCGCCAGCGACCGCAACCAGGAATGCATTGGCCAAGGCGTGGCCAACACCGTCACCGGCTTCATCGGCGGAATGGTGGGCTGTGCGATGATCGGGCAGTCGATCATCAACATCAAGTCGGGTGGACGCGGCCGGCTGTCCAGCTTTGCCGCCGGGGTAATCCTGCTGTTCATGGTCGTGGTGCTGGGCGACCTGGTCGCCATCATCCCGATGGCGGCGCTGGTCGCGATCATGGTCATGGTGTCGATCGGCACCTTCTCCTGGTCGTCGATTAGCAACCTGCGCACGCATCCGCTGTCGTCGTCCGTCGTCATGATCGCGACGGTCGTCACTGTGGTTTACACGCACAACCTGGCGATCGGGGTGCTGGTGGGCGTGCTGCTGTCGGGCATCTTCTTCGCGGCAAAGATCGCGCAGCTGTTCCGTGTCACCTCGACGCTCAGCGAGGATGGCCGACACCGCACCTATGTCGTTGAAGGCCAGCTTTTCTATGGCTCGGTCGAGGATTTCATGACCGCCCTCGACTTTCGCGAAGCGGTCGAGCGCGTCACCATCGACGTCAGCCGCGCGCACATCTGGGACATTTCGTCGGTCCAGGCGCTGGACATGGCGGTGCTGAAGTTCCGCCGCGACGGGGCTGAAGTGGAGATCGCCGGCATGAACAAGGCGACCGAGACCATCGTCGACCGGCTGGCGGTCCACGACAAGCCGGGCGCCCTCGACAAGCTCATGGCGCATTGAGGAAGATGACATGACCAACACCATCATCGCCCTGATCGACGGGTCGGACTTCTTGCGCCCGGTTCTGGACCTCGCTGCCTGGGCCGCGACGCGCAACGACGCGCCCGTGCACCTGCTGCATGTGCTGCCGCCCAAGGGGCCGCCGAAGTCCGACCTGTCGGGCGAGATCGGGCTGGGCGCGCGCTCAGCCCTGCTGGGCGAACTGTCGGCGCTGGACGAACAACGTGCAAAGCTCGCACTGGCGCAGGGCCGCGCGGTTCTGGACGACGCCACCGAGATTCTGAAAGCCGCCGGGGTGACGCGCGTGACGGCACAGTTGCGGCAGGGCGACCTGCTGGAGAGCCTGGCCGCGCAGGAGGCCGGGTCGGGCCTGATTGTCGTCGGCAAGCGCGGAGAAAGCGCCGACCGCGCGCCGGGGCATCTGGGATCGAACTTCGAACGCATCGTGCGGGCGTCGAAGCTTCCGGTGTTGATGGCGCCCCGACAGACGCGCGAACACCTGCGTCGCGCGATCCTGGCCTATGACGGCAGTCCATCGGCGCGGCGGGCGCTGGAACGCGTGGCGCAGCTGCCCGCCTATCGCGGCCTCAAGATCGAGATCGTCCGTGTGGGCGACAGCGCGGATGCCCGAACGGCGCTCGATGAAGCGCAGGTCGTGCTGGCACGGGCCGGCATCCCCGCCACGACGCGGCTTCTGCACGGCACGCCCGAGGAGGCTATCCTGGCGCATCTGAAGGACAGCGGCGCCGACGTCCTCGTCATGGGGGCCTATGGTCATTCCCGCATCCGCAGCCTGATGGTTGGTTCCACCACTACGGCGATGCTGCAGAAGGCGCAGGTGCCGGTGCTGCTGGTACGATGATGGCAGCGCCTTCACCCGAGCCACCGCCACGGCGTCATCTCGCGAGACGGACTGGGGGACGGCAAGGAGACGTGCTCTGATGACGATCACGACCGGCGGCACCCAGACCGCGTCGCTATCGGCCGAAGGAAATTTCAGGTTCGCGACGAACATCGTCGATAGCAGCGTCTCGATCATCGACGTCGAGAGCCAGGACGGTCTCGGTCGCCGATCGGCCGAATGGCATTGGCGCCGGCGAATCCGGCCGCGGAGGAGGTGAATGGTGCCAGATGCAGTTCCAGCGCATTTTCACAGCCACCGCTGGAGCAGATCGGCAGGCCATCCTGGCATTGACACCAGGGACATTTCCACTATTCTGGAGATATGGAAAGAGAAGGCACCATCGCGGCCTTGGCCGCGCTCGCGCAGGAGACCCGTCTCGACATCTTTCGGCTGCTGGTGCAGGCGGGCAGCGAAGGACGCGCGGTCGGGCAAATCGGCGAGAAGCTCGGCCTGCCCTCGGCCACCCTCTCGTTTCACCTGAGCCAGCTGAAGCATGCCGGCCTGGTAACGTTCCGCCGTGAGGGGCGATCCTTGATCTACACGGCCAACTTTGCGGCGATGAACGGGCTGATGGCCTATCTCACGGAGAACTGCTGCGGCGGCGATGCCAGCGACTGCGCGGGTGGAGCCGTTGCCTGCGATCCGTTCAACAACACCGGGATCAAGGAGGGCAGCAGCGTATGAGCGCGAACGACACCGACGTCATCATCTATCACAATCCCGACTGCGGCACGTCGCGCAACACGCTGGCCATGATCCGCAACTCCGGGATCGAGCCTCACGTCATAGAGTACCTCAAGACTCCGCCCTCGCGCACGCTGCTGCAACGGCTCGTCGAGCGGATGGGCGTGTCGGTTCGGGACATCCTGCGCGAGAAGGGTACGCCCTACGGCGAACTCGGTCTCCACCTCCCCGGTCTGACCGAGGAGCAACTGCTCGATGCGATCGAGGCTCACCCGATCCTGATCAACCGGCCCATCGTGATCACGCTGAAGGGCGTCAAACTCTGCCGTCCCTCCGAAACCGTGCTCGACCTCCTGCCGTCCCAGACGGGGGCCTTCACCAAGGAGGACGGCGAGAGGATCGCCGATAGCGCGGGCAACAGGCTCGCCTGAAGCCACAAGGACGCCATCGCCCATGTCTGCATTTGAACGTTATCTTTCGCTCTGGGTCGCATTGGCCATCATCGCCGGTCTGGCGCTTGGCCAGATCGCGCCGGGGCTGATGAACTTCCTTGCCGCGCTGGAATACGGCTCGGTCAACTTCGTCGTCGCCGTGCTGATCTGGGCGATGGTCTATCCGATGATGGTGGCGGTGGATTTTCGGGCGCTGGCGCGGGTCCATGAACGGCCCAAGGGTCTGATCATCACGCTGGCCGTAAACTGGCTGATCAAACCCTTCACCATGGCAGCACTCGGCGTCCTGTTCTTCGACTGGATCTTTGCGCCGTTCATCGAGCCTGGCACATCGGGCCAGTACATCGCGGGTCTGATCCTGCTGGGCGCGGCACCGTGCACGGCGATGGTGTTCGTCTGGTCGCAAATGACCAGGGGGGATCCGAACTATACTCTGGCGCAGGTGTCACTGAACGACGCGATCATGGTGTTTGCGTATGCGCCGATCGTGGCCTTGCTGCTGGGTGTCACCGACATCACCGTGCCTTGGGCAACGCTGATCCTGTCTGTCGGCCTGTACATTGTGATCCCGCTCGTCGCGGGTATCGTGACGCGGATGCTGATGACGCGCGGCGCCGCCAATCCGGCCGCTGCCGAAGCCACCGTTGGCGCGTTTACAGCCAAGGTGAAGCCATTCTCGGTTGTGGGCCTGCTCGCGACAGTCGTGCTGCTGTTCGGCTTTCAGGGCGCGGTGATCCTGAGCCAGCCATTGGTCATCGTGATGATTGCGATCCCGCTCCTGATCCAGTCCTACGGGATCTTCGCGCTGTCATACTGGGCGGCGAAAGCCTGGCGTGTCCCGCATAACGTCGCCGCTCCCTGCGCGATGATCGGCACGTCGAACTTCTTCGAGCTGGCCGTCGCGGTGGCCATCGGCCTGTTCGGCCTGAACTCCATCGCCGCCCTTGTCACAGTGGTTGGCGTGCTGGTCGAAGTGCCCGTGATGCTGTCGCTGGTCTGGTTCGCCAACCGGACCACGCACTGGTTCCCGGCTGAGGAAACCGCCATCGGGGCACTCAGAACAAGGGAGCAGAACTGATGTTTCGACCAGCGCCGATTTCACTCGATTGCTCCGTCGCCCGAGGCCCGCGCGACCTCCTGCGCCATCCCGTTTGACCCCGAGCGCCGCGAGCAGAAGGATTTACAATGCGTTTGCGTCCACTTCCCGATCCCGACCACCTGCCAGCCCTGGACACGCGCTTTGTCCAGAGGCGCCCGGCGATCGGACTTGGACCCGAGGAACACAAACCGCGGATCCTGCTGCTCTATGGCTCGCTGCGGCCACGCTCCTATTCCCGGCTGGCGACCGAGGAGGCGGCGAGGTTGCTGCGCCTCTTTGGCGCCGAGGTCCGCATCTTCGATCCCTCGGACATGCCGTTCCCTGACCAGATCGCGGGCGACGATCACCCGGCGATCCACGAGCTGCGCCAGCATGCTGTGTGGTCCGAAGGCATGGTCTGGTGCAGCCCCGAGCGCCACGGCCAGATCACCGGCCTGATGAAGGCGCAGATCGACAACCTGCCGCTCAACATGGGTGGGATGCGCCCGACACAGGGGCGCACGCTCGCGGTGATGCAGGTATCCGGCGGCTCCCAGAGCTTCAACGCGGTCAACTCGCTGCGGCTCCTGGGCCGCTGGATGCGGATGATCACGATCCCCAACCAGTCGAGCGTCGCCAAGGCGTATGATGAGTTCGACGAGGCCGGGCGGATGAAGCCCTCGAACTACTACGACCGCATCGTTGACGTGATGGAGGAGCTGGTCCGCTTCACCATTCTCACCCGCCGCCATGCGGCACGCCTCGTCGACCGCTACTCCGAAAGGAAGGCCGCAGGAAACGCCGTGGATCCGGCGGTGGACCTCTCTTCGATTGCCACCGCGTCGCAGAAGCGCTCGGCATGAGAGGCGTCGACCATGATGTCGTGGTGATCGGGGGCGGACAGGCCGGCCTTGCGGTCGCCTACTACCTTCGCCGCGCCGGTCTCGATTTCGTGGTGCTGGACGCGGAGGAGCGGCCCGGTGGCGCCTGGCGTCATACATGGGACTCGCTGCGCCTGTTTTCGCCAGCGGGCTACAGCTCGCTGCCCGGCTGGCCCATGCCGCCGAGCCAGACTAAGGGCTTTCCGACCCGCGACGAGGTGATTGATTATCTGACGCGCTACGAACGCCGTTATGAATTCCCGATCGAACGGCCGTGCGAAGTGGAAGCCGTGGAGCGCGACGGCCAACGGCTGCGTCTCCGCCTGAAGGATCAGCGTGGCCTCACAGCACGCGCGGTCGTCAGCGCCACCGGGACATGGGGCGCGCCCTATTTTCCGGACTACGCGGACAGGGAGCTCTTCGGAGGCATTCATCTCCATTCGGCGCACTACCGAAACCCGCAGCCGTTCGCCGGCAAACGGGTGCTGATCGTCGGCGGCGGCAATTCCGGGGCGCAGATTCTCGCCGAAGTGAGCGAGGTCGCCGAGACCATCTGGGTCACGCTCAAGGAGCCGGTCTTTCTGCCTGACGACGTCGACGGCCGGGTTCTCTTCGAGCGGGCCAGCGCGCGGGTGCGCGGAGACTTCGATCAGGCCGCAACCACCACGCTGGGCGACATCGTCATGGTCCCGCCTGTGAAGGAGGCGAGAGATCGGGGCGTGCTCACCTCCGTCCGTCCCTTCGAGCGTTTCACTGCGACGGGCGTGGCCTGGCGAGACGGGACCGAGACGCAGATCGACGCTGTCCTGTGGTGCACGGGTTTCCGTCCTGCAACCGAGCACCTTCTGCCCCTCGGCGTGGTCGAAGCTGACGGGCGTATCGAGGTGGTCGACCAACGCGCTGTCAAGGAACCAAGGCTGTGGCTCGCGGGATACGGGAACTGGACGGGCGCCGCCTCCGCAACGCTGATCGGCGCAGGGCGCACGGCGCGAGAGCTGGCTCCCCGCATCAGGGATTCTCTTGCCGACGCAAGCCTGGCGTCCTGACCGCGCTCGTGCTGGCGGGGTGTCGTACGGGGCTGCGGGATGAACCTACTGCCCGCCACATCCCCGCGCCTGCTCCCGCATGACGGCGTAGTCGCTCAGCATTTCGGCGACCGCAGAACGCTCCGGCAGGAGCGCGAGTTCGTCTGCCGCCCGCGTCTGTAACTCCTGACTATACTCCACGACCGGCGGACAAAGTGCCATGATCCTTTGTTCAGAACCGACCGTCGCGCAGCCGCTCAGCAAGCTCGTCGCGATTGCGAGGACGGCGAGCCGCGGCCTCCAGCATCCGGCGTTGGGCATCATTGATCTTCTCCGTGGTCTCATAGCGTTCGGAGAGGCGGCCAGTGCGCTCGCCGGAACGCCGGAGTGCGAGCAGGAACAGCAGCACCGCGAGCGCGGTGGCGCCGTAGCGTAGCGTCGCCCGCATCCACGGGCTGGCGGCGAACCTGGTCAGGAGCGTGGCGATCATCGACGCCCCCGCTTCCAGTCATCGAGCCGCGCGTAGATCGTGACCGCGATGCCAACGAGCGCCACGGCGATGAACACCCAGCGCAGCGTGTCGAGATAAGACACGAGCGGCAGGATGGCGGTTTGCGTATCCGCCAGCACCTGCTGGGCCATCTCGACTCCGGCTGCGCCCAGCGTCGCCACACCGGCCGCTCCGCCACCTCTCATGGTGCGGCTCTCGGCCAGCACTTCGCGTGCGGGCGGGGCTTCCGCCGCGAAGTCAGTCCGCCGGACCGGGAAGCGCTCGCCCCATTGCCGCGCCGGGCCGAGGTCGACATGCATGAAGCCCGACCGGGGGTAGAAGCCGAACCCGAGGAAGCCAACCTCCCGCGCAGCCGCCTCGAACGCGACAGGATCGTGGTTCGCCACGGCGATGTCGAACGCCGTGCCGTCGAGGTGCTTGGAACGCGTTGCGCCACCGACGGCGCGGTTGTGTTCGGGGCTGCGATAGGCCGAGCGGACGATCAGCGGCTTGCCCAGCCGGTCGCGCAGCGCCTGCAGCCTGTCGAGCGCGGGTTCGTTGATCAGCAGCTTGCCGGTGCCCCGGCAGGCGATCTCGGCGGGCGAGAAGTTGGGCCAGCGCCACGCATTCTTCGGCACGTCGCGCCAGTGGCGGTGGAAGGTCGTGGTCATGGGGTTCTCCAGAAATGAAAAACCCGCCTCGAGGGCGGGTGTGGGTGAGCTGATGGTTTGAGGCGTTGTGCGGCTACGGGCTGCCGCGGAAGATCTTCAGCTTGATGGCGATGCCCGCCAGCAGCGCCAGCATGACGCCGGTGGTGATCATGCGAACGGCGGTCTGCATCGCGGTGCGCCGCACCAGCCGGATGCAGTCCACCAGGGAGCGCAGATCGCGGATGTCGAGCGCGGCTTCGTCGCCGTCGAGGCCGACATCGGAGAGTGCGCGCCTTGCGCCTTCCTCGGCCGCCCGCGTCAGGATCGCCTCGAACTCGTGGTCCGGCATGCGCACATAGCCATCGGATCGGGGCGGTGTCATGGGATCATCTCCTGCTTTTCAGCCGATATTGCAGCCAGTAATTGACCATCAGCCCTCGATACGGTGCTGCGATCGGCGGGGGCGGCGAGCCGGAACCCGGCCGCCCCGAAAACGTCCGGACAGGCGGCCTGTGGCGTGGTAAATTTGATCTGGAACGCGCCTTCCACGAGTTGTCGTCCATTCCCTGTAGCGCGATGTTTCTACCGACAAGGACACACCCATGAAGGCAGTCTGGCTTCGCCCGCCGGGCAATCTTGAGGCCCTCCGGATGGAGGACATGGCCGACCCCGGTGATCCCGGACCCGGCGCGATCCGCGTCCGCCTGCACGCAAGCTCGCTCAACTTTCATGACCTGCTCGTCGTCAGCGGCCGCATGGCGCCGGCCACACCGCTCGGCGAGGGCCGCATCCCGATGTCGGACGGTGCCGGCATGGTCGAGGCGGTCGGCGACGGGGTGACCGAGTTCGCAGTGGGCGATGCGGTGATCTCCCTCATCTTCCCGCAGTGGCAGGACGGCGGCGCGGCAGTCGCCAGCTTCTCCGGCACGCCCGGGGACGGCCTCGACGGCTACGCCCGCGAGGCGGTCATCGCGCCCGCGACCTGGTTCACCCAGGCGCCCCGCGGCTACAGCCATGCCGAGGCGGCCACCGTGGTCGTTGCCGGGCTCACCGCCTGGCGGGCGCTGGTCGTTGACGGCGGCCTGAAGCCCGGGGACGTCGTCCTGACGCTGGGTACGGGGGGCGTGTCCATCTTCGCCCTGCAGCTCGCCAAGGCCATGGGCGCGCGGGTGATTGTCACTTCCTCGTCGGACGCCAAGCTGGAGCGCGCCCGGGCGCTGGGGGCCGACCACACCATCAACTACCGCACCACCGAGCAGTGGGCGGGCGCGGTCTTGGAGCTGACCGAAGGCCGGGGCGCCGACCACGTGATGGAGATCGGCGGCCCGGGGACGCTGTCGCAGTCGATGGAGGCGTGCCGCATCGGCGGCCGCATCGCCATGATCGGCATCCTGACCGGCGCCAAGGGCGAGGTCCGCACCGGCCTGCTGATCGGCCGCCAGCAGCGGCTGCAGGGGCTGCTGGCCGGCAGCCGCAAGCACCAGCAGGACCTTGTCCGGGCGCTCGACGGGCTGAGCTTGCGGCCGGTGATCGACCGCACCTTTCCGCTGGAGCAGACGGCGGACGCATTCCGCTACGAGATGTCGGGACAGCACTTCGGGAAGATCTGTCTGGAAATCTGAGGCCGACGGCACAAGGGCATGGCCGGGTCCGAGTTCAGAAATCCGTCTCCACATACACCCCGGAGCAGTCGTAGGCGACGGCGGCCGCGGTCGCCCCGTTGTTCAGGTAAAGCCGGGGCGAGAGGAACTGGGTCGCGGCGGGCAGATCGGCGGCGATCTCCTGCTCGAAGACAGCGCCGGTGACCTCGTTGACGAGCCTGACCCAAACCGATGCAGCGTTTGGCGCGGCGGCGATGAACAGCGTCAGAACGCCGCCGGTTGCGACCGCGAATGCGGCGCCCATGTCGGTCAGGGTGGGCGCGCCGGTGGCGTCATTCGCCACCAGTTGCCAGTTGGCGTGCGTCCCGCGCTGGAAGCCGATGCCGATGCAGTTGACGACCGTGGCCAGCGTCAGCGTGATGGCCAGCGCGGCGGTGGAGCCGTAAAGGCCGAAGAAGCCCATGCCGGTGGCCTGCAGGGTCGTCAGCGAGAGCCGCGTGACAAACGTCCAGCCCCCGAGACCCGCCGCATTGCCGCGCCAGCAGGCCCAGCCCGCGGAGCGCTGGTCGGCGACCGAGTCAACCACCGCGGCCGAGGTCAGACGCCAGCGCCGCATCGAGGTGGCAAGGCTGGTGGCGGCAAGCGCCGGAGTGGAGACGGTGCCGACCGAGGTGATCGGCAGGCCTTCGGTGTTGATCGCGGTGTTGGTCGAGGGCGACCAGTTGGCGATGCGGTTCACCCCGAAATGCGGCTGCAGCGGGAAGTCCCGGCCCGAAGGCCGCATGACGTCGATCCAGGGGGCGCCCGCGCGGTTGCGGGCATAGACGGCGGCCTTGCCCGAAGGCGGCGGGATCGGGGCCGCACTCAGCCCCGGCAGGATCGTGGGTTGCGGCAGTTCGACCTGACCGCTGGTGCGGTCGATCTTCAGGGCGTCATGGAATGCCGATCCATCCGGGCTGACCTTGACGCTGAAATCGTCACTGCCCAGAAGCCCCACCAGAGCCCGTGCCGAAAACCCGGTCTTGAAGGCGAAGGCCGCGTCGTTGCCGGTGCCGGCCTTGTTGACCGTTGCCTCCACCCCGGCTCCGGCGTTGTTCAGCAGCACGGCCGGCGTATTGACCGACAGGCGATTGTAGTCGTCGGCCGTGGCCCCGCCGAGGCCCAGCAGCTGGGCCGTGAGGTTGGCCTGCGACATCCCGACCTGCGTGACGGCATTGGCGAAGGTGACGGTGGGCGTGTTGATCACCGTGGTCCCGCCTGCACCGGCCGTCGCCGAGCCGATGTTGATGACCGTCGTCGACCCGGGCGCGCCACCGGTGCCAAGGTTCACCGTCTTGGTGGCGCCGGAGGCCGTGGCGCCCGACCCCATGGCGTAAGTGGCGGTACCCGTTGCCGTGCCGATGCTGGCCGAAGCCGCCGAGACGGTGACGGTGCCCGAGGCCGTGAGGGTGCCGGAAAAGGTCTTGTTGCCGGTGAAGGTCTGGGTGCCGGCGAGGATCGCCAGTTCCGAAGAGGTGTTCGGCAGGGTGAAGCTGCGCGTCGTGCTGGTGCTGATCCCGGAGAGCGAGAACACGGCCTTCCTGGTCGGATCGGCGTCGTTCACGAGGCTGAAGACGGCGTCCGAGACATCGCTGGGCGCGCCGACCGTCTGCCAGGTCGCGCCGGTCCAGACCAGAAGCATGCTCTCGTCCTCGACCCATGCCCGCCATCCCGAGCGTGGCGGCAGACGCAGCCAGGCGCCGTCGGTCCAGACCGCCACGTTCAGGTCCCAGCCCGCCCAGTCGCCCGTCGCGCCCGAGCCGACGATGTAGCGGTCACCATCAGCGGGGCTACCGGGCGGCGCGGTCAGGTCCCGGTCGAGAACGGAGAGCTGCACGAGCCCGTCGAGGATCCGCAGCGCCTCGTTGTGGGTGACATGCTTCTGGGCCTGCGCCGCCAGGATGTAGGGCAGCAGGAGATGGGTCGTGGCGTCGGACATGGGATGGCCTTCAGAGTGTCAGCGTGACGGTCTTGGGCGCGCCCCGCCCGACGAGGGCGGAGAGCTGGGAGATGCGGATAACGAGCGTGTCGCCGGGGGCGAGCGGCGCGCCCCAGTCGGCGGTCTGCTGCGCGGCCGTGTAGACCGCGCTGGTCGTCGCCGTGCTCAGCACGCGCTTCACAGCAGGGCCGTCGAGGATCTCGACCTCGTAGACTTCGAGTTCCTCGGCCAGCGGCACCTCGAGCCCGCCCCAGTTGTCGGCGACCAAGGCGCGCGACCGGCGCGTCCAGCGGATGGTCAGATCGCCGGGCGTGCGCGGTGTGCGCCACGGCTGCTCGACATGAGCGACCGAGAACGACCGAAGCCCGGCGCCCGTGGGCGTGAAGGCCTGCTCTACATAGGTTTCGTCGCTGACGGGGCGGCTCGCCGGGCCGATGCGCCAGTTCCACGGGATGCCGAGATCGGCCTCAGCGATCGGCAGAGATGCGAGACTATCGTCCAGCACCACCACGCGTGCGCCTGCAGGTGCCGGGTTGCCCATCGCACCTTCGGTGCCGCGCTGGCCGCGCAGGAGCCGGGTCAGGCGATACCGGCCGGGCGCCAGCAGTTCCGCCGCGCCCGCCTGAACGATCTCCCACACGCCGGGCGCGCTCTCGATGGCCAGCGCGTTGGCCCCGCCGAACAGGGTCAGGTCCGTGACGCTCTCCAGCGTGCCGGTGAGCAGATCGACCACCAGCGCGTTGCCGAGGTCGAAGCGCGACGTCGGTCCCGCAAAGAAGTCCGGGACCAGTGTGCCGATCCGTGCGCGGCTGCCGAACGTGTTCAGCAGCTCAAAGCCATCCGTGGAGGGGCTGCGGAACACCGCCATCTCGCCGGGCCAGGGAACGGCGTGCGCCGCGACAAACGGCCGATGCGCGGGCTGATCCTCGGTCAGCTGCGGCAGGTCCATCAGCACCGCATCCGGCGCGCCGAACACCACGGCCCGCGTCAGCGACGCCGCGCGGGGATCGCCGGGGGGCAGGTCGTAGGTCGCGCGGTCCTGGCGGACCGCCTCGATGCCGCGCGCCTCCGCGTCGGCGATGGAGACGAACCGCAGATCGACGAGCCGCCCGTCATGCTCCAGCCGGATTGGGTCGGCCGGATCCAGCGCCAGGCGAGAGGGTGGAAGACGGAACGCCGCCGTCTCGCGCCCCACCCACGCCTCCATCAGCGCACGGCGGCAGCGGCGCTCGGCCTCCTCGGGCGGCACGGCCATCGGGAAGGACTCGGAGGCAATCCGCGTCGTGTCCACGGTGATGCGCCGCGCCTCGACGAGGGCCGCGTCGTAGTCCTCGTCGGCGCGCGCGACCTGCCACTTCAGCGCCTGCGGCAGTTCGGTCTCCTGGCCGCGGGTCAGTTCCAGCACGTCGCCCTCGCGGGCGGCCACCAGATCGTCGGGTGAGAGGGTGGCGACGGAGGCCCGCCCGCGCATGACGAAGCGGATCACGCCCTCGGTCTCCACCGCGTCGAACCCGAAATGCCGCGACAGCGTGGTGATCGAGGCGCGCGGGCTTTCGAGCGCCGTGATGGCGTAGCCTTCGACCGCGCCCCAGAGGCCGGAGACGTCGATCCGGGACTCGGGCAGCCCGGCGCGCAGGCAGAGGTGGCGGACGAGTGCCGCGAGCGACACCGCCCCGAGGCGACCCGTAAGCCAGTGACCGAGCCGCCAGTTCGCCCCGTCCGTCCAGACGTCGGTCAGCGCCGGGAAGAACGGGTACGGCCGTGCGTCCCAGGTCCAGGCGGCGCATTCGGGGACATGCACCATCCGGCCGCCGTAGACCGAGGACACCGGGTTGTGCGCGGCCTCGCCCCACCAGAGATACGTCGCCTCGAGATAGGCGCGCTGGATCGCATCGTCGCGCCAGCCCCGCGAGAAATGCGGCGTGAAGCTCTCCGAGGACTTCGGGTCAAAGAAGACGTTGGGCTGGTTGGTGCCCCGGTCGATGGCGGGACAGCCGAGTTCGGTGAACCAGATCGGCTTGGACTGCGGCGCCCACGCGGTCGGCGTTCCGCTCTCCACCCCGCCTGGGCGGTCGTAGTGCGCGTTCGACCACCAGGCGCGCAGGTCCTTGTAGCGGAACACCCATGGCTTGCCGGCGGCACCATCGGTGATCGGGGTGCGAACCTGCGCAGTGCGGGCGGCCGCGCTGGCATAGAACCAGTCGAAGCCTTCACCGCCCGCGATGTTCGTCTGCAGGTATCCCCGGTCGTAAATCGCGGGCCAGCCCTCGGCCGCGTCTGCATGGTCGAAGCCGTCCCGCCAGTCGGAAAGCGGCATGTAGTTGTCGATCCCGACGAAATCGATCTCCGGATCGGCCCAGAGCGGATCGAGATGAAAGAACACGTCGCCCGAGCCGTCACCCGGCTGATGGCCAAAATACTCGCTCCAGTCGGCAGCGTAGCCGATCTTGGTGCCGGACCCGAGGATCGAGCGCACATCCGCGAGCAGATCCCGATAGTCCTGCACCGCCGGATAGCTGGATGGCCCCGAGCGGATGGTCGTCAGCCCCGGCATCTCGGTGCCGATGAGGAAGGCATCGACACCGCCCGCCGCCGCGCAGAGATGCGCGTAGTGCAGCACCATGCGGCGCAGGCCCCAGTCGCCCGGCGCCCCGGTCCACGAAACCGACTGACCCGAAACGCTGAAGCTGGCGGGCGTTGCCGCGCCGAACAGCGCCGCGACCTGCGCGGCCGCAGTGGCGGTTTTGTCCACCGTCCCCGCGAAACCAGCGGCAGGCGAACACGTGATCCGCCCCCGCCAGGGGAACGCGGGCTGGCCGGTCTCGGCGGCGTTGTCGGAATAGGGGTTCGGCAGCGTGTTGCCGGGCGGCACGTCCATCAGGATGAAGGGATAGAAGGTGACCCGCAGCCCGCGCGCCTTCATCTCCTGGATCGCCTGCACCACCGCGAAGTCCGACGGCGTGCCGCCATAGACCGGGCGGTCCTGGTCGTCGCGGCTGACGAGGACGGCGTTGGCACGGCTGACACCATTGACCGACCAGCTGGCGGGCGTGGTCGACTTGGCCGACACCTCGACGCCAGGCCGCACCTTGCACGATCCCGCGCGCAGATCGTCGCCGAACCAGGCGACGACGAGGCTGACGCTCTCGACCGCAGGCGCCATCGCCTGCAGCCGGTCCAGCGCCACCACCATGTCGGTGGCATCCGGCAGCGCGTTCAGGTTCTCCGCCTGCGTTGCGCCGCCATCGGTCTTGCGGATCGCCTGCGTCGCGTAGGTGAACTCGCCCGAGGCCGGGATCATGGTGACGGCGCGGGTCAGCCCCTCGGCGGTGTCGGGGTCGGCGAGCGGCCGGAACACCTCGAAGGAAAGCTGCGGCAGGCGGTTGCCGTAGTTCGAGAGCGCCAGTTCCTCGAAGACCACATAGGCCGTGCCGCGATAGGCGGGCGTGCTGGCCGCGCCCATCTTCGCGGTGATGAACGGATCGGCGGTCTGCGCCTCGTCTCCAGAATACCAGCGCCAGGTGACGCCGGAGAGGTCCATCGGCTTGCCGTCGGCCCAGACGCGGCCGATGCCGGTGATCGGGCCTTCGCACAAGGCAACGGCGAAGCTCGCGTAGTAGAGATACTCGGTCGTCCTGACCTTGCCGCCCCCGCCACCCTTGCCGCCGCCCTGTGTGGTGGTCCTGGTCTCCTCGCGGAAATCCGTCGCCCAGATGATGTTGCCGCCCATCCGCATCCGGCCGTAGAGCCGCGGGATCACCGCGCCCTCGGTGGCCGAGGTGATGCGCAGCGTGTCGAGCCGCGCGCCCTCGATGCGCTGCGTGGGCGCCAGCGACGAGATGATCCAGCTGTCGACGACCGAGCCGATGGTCGAGCCGATGAAGCCGCCAATGGTCGCGGCGCTCACGCCGAGGATCGCGCCGCCGATCGAACCGCCAATGGCGGCGCCGGCCGCGCCGAGGACGAGGGTAGCCATGTAGGGATCCCATATCTGACGGCCGAAGACGACATTCCGCCGTCCTGCACGGCTGGGTGCAGCGTCTATCGTTGGCTGTGCCGCAGCTGGCTGCGGCCGATCCTCAACGGGTGAAGGTCGACGGCGACGGTTCCGGGCTGGACTGGCGCTGGCCCTGCTGTTCGAGCAGTCGCTCGACCATGGACCTCACGGCTTGCATCTGGACGCCGTTGCGCGTTCGCCATCTGTCGCCGCTGTAGCCCCAGAAGTCCCAGCACCCTCTGGGATTGCCTGGTGCTTCAGTCGCCTGCGGGTAAAGGACGACAATCCGGTTCGCCGCCGCCCAGCGATTGTAGCCCGCGTCACGAACGAAATCGTCGTGGACCCGCTCGTCACCTCGCGCGTCCGCATTCTGTCGACAGCCGTGGAACGCGACATGCAGCCGGCATTCCTCGGATCGGCAAACGTCTGGAATGTAGATGTAGCCGGCGCCGCTCAGGCCAGCTGACGGCGACGGCTGGAAGAACTCGGCCTGGTCGAAGGCGAGGAGGCTGCCCGCGTCGTGGGGATCGACCGGGTCCTGGACAAAGCCGTCAGGATAAAGATGCCGGAGCAGCCTCTCGGCTGCGTCGAAGCCGCACTCGATCACGAAGGGCGGCGCGTGCTCGGCGCAATCCACCCGCTCGAACCGACTGTCGGCGGCGAAGCTCTTGACCGGGATGCCATGGTTGGCCGGGCGGGGTGGATTCCCAGGCTCGATGTCGAGCGCCCCAGCATCCACGCCGAGAAGGCGATAGAGATCGGCGAGGCTGCCGGCGACTGCGGCCGGAACCACCGCATCGAGCTCCCCGCGGAACAGCCACACCCGATCGTCGGCGACATGCGCAGGATCGTCGATCTCCCCGTCCTGGTGTGCGGCCTCAATCAGTTTCCGGACGTCCTCGGCACGCGGAGGGTTGGGACGAAGACCCCAGTAGCGGTCTCCGAAGTAATGCGTGCAGGCGACCACCGCCGCGGAGGTACGGTCCAGCTTCCAGAACGGCCAGAACGGGTTCTTGATGACCTCCACGCAGCCATAGGGGCCGCCGGCGAGGATGCCGGCGCCCGCCACGGTCTGGGAGAAGGCTATGTGGAACTGGTGGGCGAAGAACCCGCCGGACGAGAGGCCGGAGACTGTCACCGACGCGGGGTCGAGCCGGAGGTCCGTCGGCATAGGCTGCGAAACCGAGAGCGGCGGCGGATCAGGAATGTCGTCGTGGCCAGCTGGCGACGGGTTCGCGCCGAGCAGCAGAACTGCGATCGCGTGCCATAGGCGGTTCAAGTGCATCTCGTCTCCATGCGGCCCGTCATGAGGGATTCACGCCCGCAACTGCAGCCGACAGCAACATGGCCCGCTCCCCGGCTGAGACCGCATGAACGTAGCAAGTTCCCAACAGCCAACCTTCGTCTTCCGCAGCCACCCAGGGTGCATCAATTACATGCGTCTGCGCGGACGAGGAGAAAGTGCCTTTCCCGCTCGTTGCGCGTGAGCCTGGCCGCCGCCTCGAACTCGGACCGAGCCTCGGCCAGTCGGCCACAGCGAAACAGCAAATCGCCTCTTGCGGCCGGCAACGGCGCGTAGTTGCGAAGCACGGGGTCGTCAACGATCTCGTCGACCAGACGCAGGCCGGCTTCGGGGCTGAAGGCCATGCCGTGCGCAACAGCGCGATTGAGATCGACCACCGGCGAGGGCATCACGGCGCGCAGCCGGTCGTAGAGCCCCGCGATGCGCGCCCAGTCGGTATCGGCCGCCTTTCGCGCACGCGCATGGCAGGCGGCGAGCGCGGCCTGCAGGACGTAGGGACCGTCGCCCCCGAGCGCCTCGGCACGAGCAAGCGCGTCGAGGCCGCGGCGGATCAGAAGCTGGTTCCAGCGCGCCCGGTTCTGCTCGGTCAGCGGTATCAG
Organism: Paracoccus contaminans; assembly: GCF_002105555.1. Lineage (NCBI taxonomy): Bacteria > Pseudomonadati > Pseudomonadota > Alphaproteobacteria > Rhodobacterales > Paracoccaceae > Paracoccus > Paracoccus contaminans. The sequence continues at coordinate 2,703,188 of NZ_CP020612.1, read as the reverse complement.
GGTGCCGTCCGGACCCGTGCGCGCCGCCAGACGCGAGGCCTGGATCTCCATCAGGGCCAGCAGGCCAAGCACGTCGGCATCGTTGGGCATCAGCCCGGCCAGGATGCGGCCGAGCCGCTGCGCTTCGCGGCAGAGGTCCGTCCGGACCAGATCGTCGCCCGCTGTCGCGGCGTAGCCCTCGTTGAAGACGAGGTAGATAACCTCCAGCACCGAGGCGAGCCGCGCCGCACGCTCGGCGCCGCGCGGCACCTCGAAGCTCAGATCGGCCTTCGCGATGGTCCGCTTGGCGCGGACGATGCGCTGGGCGATCGTCGCCTCGCTCGTGAGGAAGGCACGGGCGATCTCGTCCGTCGTCAGTCCGCCCACGATCCTCAGCGTGAGCGCCGCGCGGGCGTCGGCAGAAATCATGGGGTGGCAGACCGTGAAGATGAGACCCAGCAGTTCGTCGCCGAGATCGTCATCGATGGCCGCCTCGATCCCCTCGGCCGCGTTGTCGACAAGGCCGACCCATTCCTGCGCGATCTGGTCGTGCTTGCGCGCGCGCATCTTGTCGCGGCGCAGCGCGTCAATGGCGCGGCGCTTGGCGGTCGTCATCAGCCAGGCGCCCGGATTGGCCGGGACGCCGACCCTGGGCCAGTCGGACAGAGCGACGACCAGGGCGTCCTGAGCCAGCTCCTCCGCACGATCGACGTCGTGGACGACGCGGGCCAGGCCGCCGATGAGCCTGGCCCGCTCGATGCGGAAGATCGCCTCGATCACCCTGTGGGTCTGGCTTTGCGCCATTCCGCCTTGTCAGCCAAGGTGACATCGTAGGCAAGCGAACTGCGCCCGGACGTCTCAGCTGCCGGCGAGCCTCTGCCGGGTCTGCTCATGAAGCTCCCGGACCTCGGGCGTCGGCGTCACGACCTCGATGATGTCGGCGAGTTCGTACAGCGGCCGGATCTCGATCTCGCTCGGTCCCGGCATCGGATTGGGGCAGCGCTTCACCCAGGCGACCGCCTCGTCCATGTCCCTGACCTCCCAGAGCCAGTAGCCGGCGACCAGCTCGCGCGTCTCGGCGAACGGACCGTCGATGACCCTCCGGCCGGGACCGTCGAACGCGACCCGCTTGCCCTGCGAGGAGGGCTTGAGGCCGTCCCCGGCGAGCATGACGCCGGCGTTGACCAGCTCCTCGTTGAACTTGCCCATGGCCTCGAGCATCTCCCCCTCCTCGGGTGAGCCCTGGAAGCCTCCTTCGCTGTATTCGGTCGCCTTCACCAGCACCATGACACGCATCGTCCGTCTCCTTGTCTGAGCCCGCCTCACTCGGCTGGCATGAGGTCGACGAACGATGACGCGGAAAATCGACATCGCCCGAGAACTTTTTTCCGTCACCCGTCATCGGGGGAACAGGAAGGCGAAGGCGATGCGCCGCCGCCAGGCGTTGGTGAGCGGCTCCTCGATCACGCCGAGCCGCTCATAGGCGTGGAGGAAGCTGTTGGGACAGGTCAGGATCCCGACATGCTTCGCGATGGCGCGGGGCTTCATGCGGAAGAGCACCAGCGCGCCCGGACCTGCCGCCGCGGGTTCCACTTCGATCATCATCCGCCGCGCGCCCTCGGCCAGAACCTCGCGCGGGCCGGTCTCGCCCCAGTCCCGGCTGTAGGGCGGGATCGGGAATGGCTCGGGACCGACGACCTCGCGCCAGACGCCCCGGGCCAGCCCGAGGCAGTCGCAGCCGACGCCGCGCAGGCTGGCCTGATCATGATACGGCGTGTCGAGCCAGGACCGTGCGATGGCGACGACGCGCGCGGGGTCGGCCGATGCGAGAGGTTGCGTCACAGCACGCCTCCCTCATGCCCGCCATCCTTCGTGGCGTAGCGCAGCACGGCATCTTGGCCGGGGATGTGCGGGAAGCCGCGGAAGTTGGCCGTGTTGGCGAACTTCGCCCCGCAGGTCTCCATGCGCTTGTCGCAGCCCGCACGGATGATGAAGGCGTCGCCCTCGGCGATCGCGCGCACCGGCGCTTCCAGCAGGGTCAGGACGGCAATCCCGTCCGTGACGTCATGGCCCAGCACCTCGGTGCGCCGCCCGGCGTTCGCGCCGCTCGTCCATTCCAGCGTGCCGAAGGTGAACCAGCCGGACGTGAATGCGCCCAACCCCGAAGCAGTGAAGGCCCGGTCGCGCAGGAGATCGATGACGGCGCCCGTGCCCTTGAAGGCGGTAGCCTCCAGCTCGACGCCGCAGCGCGCATCGCCAAGCGCGGCATCGCAGGTCGCCTGGAAGGTCCGCCCGACCGTCTGGCCGAGCACATGGGCGAGCGACCGCACCTCGGCCACAAAGGCGAGCCGCCCGCGCCGGATCTGGCCGATGGCCCCACGCCGCATCAGGACGCGCTGGCCAGTGTCGGCCCAGTTCACCCGCCAGACCTCGACCTCGGCGTTGTCCCAGCGGCCGTCGAGGATGTCGGTCTCGGTGATCCTGTCGGAGGTCAGCACGCCCTCGGCGTCCTGCGCATCGACCGACAGGTCCGATCCTGAGCGGACCTCGAAGGCGGTGAGTCCGCTCTCGGGCTCGAAGTCGGTCCCATCGAGGGCGAGCGTCCGGTCGTGGTCGGTGAAGCCGAAGGTGACGGCGTCGGCGCGGCTGATGCGCCAGCACCAGGCGAGCGTCGTCGTGCCCTCATCGAGATGGGCCTGCAGGGCGGGAGCGAGGGATTTCATCGGCGCAGTTCCAGCAGCGGAATGGAGGTGATCGAGCCGAGCCGCTCGAGATCGAGCGTGACGTCGAGCGCATCGGTGTCGAAGCGGACCGGCACGTCGAACGCGAAGCCCGCGGTGATCGCGACGCCTGCGCCCGGTCCCGCGCCAAAGCTGACGACACCTGTCGTGGTGTCGACCGACCAGCCAGACGGCTGCTCCACGCCGCCGAGAGCGATGCGCACGCTGCCTGCCACTGGCTTGGCGATGGCGCGCGTCCAGGATTGCGCGCCGGACGTGTAGCGCTTCACCAACTGGAATTGCGTTGTCGTGGCGTCGCCGGTGCCGATCGCCTGGTCGGCGGGCGACGGCGTGCCCGAGGGCAGGCAGGACTTGTGGTCGCCCCAGTCCTTGAAGCGGAAGCCGTGGAGCCGGCCGTTGCGGGCTTCGAAGAAGGCCACGACCCCCGCCAGATCATCCGCGCGGCGGATGCCGTAGGCCACGTCATAGCGGCGGCGCGAGTTCGCCCAGCTGGCGTTGCGCTCCTCGTCGCCGGAAGCCAGCTCCACGATCTGGGTGCGCCGCTCCGGTCCGCCGCGCGCGCCGCGGCTGATGTCGTCCGGAAACCGGACTTCGTGGAAAGCCATGACTGATCCTCACATGCCCCTTCGTCCGAGCGAGACCGCGCGGGCGATGTCGGCCGCGATCTGCGTGCGGGATTGACGGAAGCTCTCGGCGTCCCGGGCGTTGATGTGCACCGTGACGTTGCCGCCATTGCCGTAGCCCGCAGCTTCGCGTCGGGAGAGTACCCGCTCGCCGCGCTGCAGGATTGCGGGCACCTCATCTGGCCGCAGACCCGCCCAGCCGCCATTGTGCATGCGCGGCGCCCCGGCGAAGGCCAGCGCCGGGACCATGCGGCGGGCGCCCCTGGCGCCGACCACACCGCCCGCATGCAGGACGTCGGCGAAGATCCCGCCCCCGCCACTCAGCGCGCCGGACAGTGCATTGGCGATGGGACCAAGGATGAACCGCCGCGCCGCGAGCTTCGCCAGATCGGCGAGCAGCGCCGTGACGAGATCACCGAACTTCAGCTTGCCGGTCTTCACGAACTCGCCAATGGCGTTCTCGGCACCCTGAAACGCGCCGACCAGCGCAGTGCCGATATCGCCGCCGATCTCGCGCGCCTTGGCGGCGTAATCGGCAAGCGTGGCGCTGACGGCGGCCCAGCCGGTGACAGCCGTTTCCGCCCCCGCAGCCGCATCCGCCCCGGCCTTGCGACCAGCGGCGCCGGCGCGACCCGCGGCACCGGTGGCGCCGTCCAGCGCATCGCCCAACTGGAGGGCGCCGCCCGTCGCATCGTCGAGCGCATCCCCGGCTTCGTCGCGGGTGCCGGTCACCGCATCCTTCAGCGCCTGCCAGCTTGCCATCGGCCGCGACGCGGCATCGGCCAGCATGCCGGCCGCCTCGCGATAGCCCTCGGCGCGTCCGCGCGCGGCATCGGCCATCGCGCCCAGGCCGGTGTCGGGGGCGGTGACATAGGTCTTGCCCAAGGCAGCGGTGAAGGCGTCCGCCGCAGCGGTGCCAGCCGCCGTTGCAGCCCCCTCGAACGGGTTCGCGACCCGCCCCAGAGCCACCGGGGCGAGCGTGCCGATCCGCACCCCACCGTCGCCTACCGCCCAGTCGGGCAGAAGGTCCAGCGCGGCATTGAGCCCGCTGATGAAACTGTTGATCCGGGTGACAACGCCGTTCAGCATCGCCTCCACGCCGCCGATCAGGCCGTTCGCGGCCTGGAAGGCGAAGTCGCCGATGGCCCCGGGCAGGCTGCCCCAGATCGCCACCGCCCCGTCATAGGCGCCCTGAAACACCGCGATGCTGCGGTCACCGAAGCTGACCACTCCGGTCACGGTGTCGTCGAGCAGAGTGAAGATCGTCGCCTTCAGCCCTTCCCAGGCGGCGCCGATGCGGGCCATCACCGCATCAAAGCGCAGCCCCATGCGGTTCCATGCCTCGGCCGCCAGATCGGCGACGAGGCGGAAGGCCTCGCCCAGCCCACCGACCTTCTGCACGACATTCATCAGCTGGTAGATCAGCTCGCCCGCCAGCACGATCAGGGCGCCGATGCCGGTGCGCACGATGGCGCCGCGCAGCACCGTCAGCGCACCGGAAAGCGTCAGCGTGGCGACACGCGCCGCAAGGAAGGCCGCGACCCAGCGCCCGGCCATGAAGCCGGCGAAGGCGATGCCGATGGCGGCGAGGCGTTCCATGTTGTCGGCCACCGCGATTAGCGCCGTGGCGACCATGGACGAGGCCCCGAACACCTGATCCCACGTCCCGACCAGCTGCATCGCGGCATTGCCGATCAGGGTGAAGGCATCGCCGATGGTGGCGGGCATGCCGTCGGCCTCGTCGCGCAGCCGCTCGAGATTGCCGATCAGGGCTGTCCGGATCACCGCGCCGGTGACGCGGCCCTCGGCGCCCGCCTGGCGCAACCCGGTGACGGTGGTGCCGAGCTCCGCTGCGAGCAGCTGCGCGACGCGGCCGCCCTGCGCGATCACGGTGTTGAGGTTGTCGCCCGAGAGCTTTCCCAGTGCCATGGCGCGGGCCAGCGCCGTCTGCACCGAGACCGCACGCTCGCCCTTGGCGCCCGAGACCACCATGGCGTTGTTCAGCGCCTCGGTGAAATCGAGACTCTCGCGGGTGGAAAGCCCCAACTCGCGCAAGGCCGTGGCGTTCGCCAGCCAGGACTCGGTCGTCTGCTCGATGCCGGAATAGGTCCGCCGTGCCATCGCCGCGAGGCGCTCCATCACCGCCGCCCCGCGCTCCTGCGAGCCGGTGGCGAGATCGACGCGCGAGCGCAGGTCGGTCCAGCTGTCGGCATATTGGACGACCTGCCGGATCGACAGCGCCCCGGCGACGATGCCGGCAAGGCGCCGCAAAACCATGCCAGTGACATCGGCCTGCCGTTCGATCCGCTTGAAGCTGTTCTCGCCGGCATCGCCGACACCCTGGAACTCGGCCTTCACCTGCCGCCCGCCTTCGGCGACGAGGCGGACCGAGACGCGTTTCTGGGCCATGGATCAGTGTTCCTGACGAGCGCGGCGACGCTTTCGGGCCGGGTTCATCGCTCCGGCACCGGCGACGACCGGTCACCGGACGCCATCTGTTCGTTGAGTTTGCGGACCGTCACCGCCTCGATCTCGGGCAGGCATTCGGCAGCGATCAGCGGATCGACCCCGAGCGCCTGCGCCATGGCGAGCGCCGCGCCCATGTCCCAGCCGAGCACCGTGGCGCCGCCCATGCCGGCGGCGATGCGAAGCTGTCCGGTCAGGCGCTGCGCCAGATCCCAGAGCTGCCAGCCCTCGAGTGTCTGCGGCCGGTTCAGCCGCGCCGGGCAGTCCGGGCACGAGGCCCCGCCGCCCTCGCAGGGCTCGCAGGCTTTGCAGTAGGCGTCGCCCCCGCCGAAGTGCCATTCGGCAAGGGCGCGGAGGCGTTTTTTTCCTGCTCCAGCATCAGATGCGGCGCGAGGCAGCGGGTCTGGAAGGCCTCGAATACCGGCCAGATGTCGAGAAGCGCGTCGATGCCTTCGGGGCTGACGGGGACGGGATTGCCGCTCGCATTGCCGACGCCCTCCCAGTCGGTGACGACGTGGCGAGCGACGGCCTTGGCCATAACCAGCGCCTGCTCTTCCCGGTTTGCCTCCTCGGGCAGCGCCTCGACGGCCGGGTCGTTGCGCGCAGCGACCATGATAGCGGTGGTGACGGGCAGGACATGCAGGCGCAGGTCATGACCGAGATCGAGCCACTTCGGCGCGCTGGAAAGATCAAGACGGATCATGGTCAGTAGTCCTCCACATCATTGACGAGAACGGCGGTGCACATCCGCCCCAGCGTGGCGTCGCGGGCGGCCTGCCAGTCGAAACTGGCCTGGATGCCTTGCGGACCGCCGATCTCGATGCGCGGGCGCGGCAGATAGACCGCGTGGATGGTGAAGGTCAGGCTTTCGCCGGAGATCAGGCTGTAACCGAACTCCAACTCGCAGGGGGTGCCGTTGATCGCCTGGCTGACCAGCGTGCTGTCGGCGAAGCGGACCTCGGTGCGGCCGGTCAGCGCGGCGATGGAGGGATCGGCGCCGTCGATCATGCCGTCCGCGCGGATGGTCTCAATCCGGTCGAGGTTGTTGGCATAGGTGATCTCGGTCGAGATCACGTTGCCCAAGGCGGTGCCGTTGCGTTTGATCGCGCCGTTGAAATGGCCGAAGCGGATCAGGTCCAGTTCGGCCGGTGTTCCGGCGCTGCTGGTCGTGGCGACCGTCTCGCCCTGCGCCACCAGCCGCGCGGTGGCGGTCAGCAGGCCCGAGCGCTGCATCTGCCAGCTGAGCTGGTCCAGCACCACGCCGGAATACATGGCATAGCGCGGCACCTCGGGCATGGCCGTCTCGATCGCCATGCTGGGGAGCGTCCAACTGCCGGACTGAAACGTATGGGTATATGGGCCGGGCGAGTTCCCGGTGGTGACAGGCGCCCCGAAGGCCGCCTTCAGCCAGAAGCCGAAAGCCTGGGAGTCGATCGGCACGACGACATCGCCATCCGCCGTCACCGCATCCTTGACCGGCGCCAGCGGATCGCGGCCGTAGCCCAGAAGCTCCGAGTTCAGCAGCGGTTGCTCCGCGCCGAGCGACGTGCTGGCGAAGGGCGTCTTGGTGAAACCGCCGGCCGGCGGCGTGCCATAGGTCGTCTCGAACGCGAGCGCCATCCGCGCCCGCGCCCCTTGGGCGCGTGCCATGTCCGTCTCCTTGTCTAAGGGGTTCAGCCGAGTGGGTCGGCCGTGGAATAGTGCAGCACCACCGGGATGACGGCGGCCTTCAGGCTGGCCGCGCCGTCGACGGGCAGATCGACCGGCTGCGGCGCCTCAGCCTCGACCCAGTCGCAAAGCCCGCCCAGCGTGCGGTCGGCGGCAAGCGCCGCGCCGATGCTGGCGCAGAGCGTGTCGAAGGTGGCGTCACGGCTCGCGCCCTGAACGACCGCCTCGATCTCGGCGCGGTGCTGGTAGTGGTAGGTGAGCGGCGACAACGTGGCCTCTGGCTCGCCCGGTTCGCCGTCGCGTAGAATCAGCAGCCCCTCCGCCGACACGCGCTCGGGCAGGACCCCGCCCCGCAGGGCGGTGGCGGGCAGCGCCGAGAGCCGCGCGTGCAGCGCGGCGAGGATGGTTTCGCGGGTGGTGGGCACCGAAGGTCTCTAGACAGTTGACATGTGCGAGGGATGCGACGACCCGTGCATCGTTTCTAGCAAAGTACCGGTCTTACCGAGTACCAGACGTCTGAGAGTGCCAGAAGCGGATCAGCATTTTCCATCGCCCCGCTTCAGCGAGCCCGCGTTCTTCCCAAAATTGCATTGATAGCATTCGGCCTGAATGTTGCTGATGTCATTTGCGCCGCCGTGATAGACGGGGAGCTTGTGCCCTTTCGTCCATACCGACTTATATCGCGGGTCAGGACGCGGAGGGATCTCTTCCCAAGCCCGACCACATTCGACGCACTTCGGGGACTGAGCGAGCAGAGCGCGCCACTCCGTCGATGTGTGCGTGCCACCGTTCGCTCTCAGTCGCGCATTGCGGAGTTTGCCGCGCGCGTTGCGGCAGTCCATGCAACGGTTCCAATTGTTGAAGCGGCTACCACCACATTTCGTACAGGTACTAGCGGTCCCATTTTCTTCGCGCATACGAGGGCGCACTACGGTAGCGTTGCTTGACAGGATAGCTGAAGGGCGGCGGATCTGAGCCGGCCTTGCGAATCGAAGGAGTCGCGCACTCTACAATGTCGCTTGTTTCAAGTACAGCGGGCCGGGCTCGCTGCGTTTGCCGACGATGTAAGGCGATCCTTCCGCAAAGCGCGTCATCGCTTCACTGTAGGGGAACCCGAGGAGTGCGCCGTCAAACCGTGTTGCGAGGTCCGGCACCGCGCGGGCAAAAACACCTTTTCGGCGATGATCGGGGGCAATCCAAATCCACCCGATCACATGGGACGCATGGTACCGGGTTTGTGTGTAGATCCCCGCACCGCCCAATGCTCGGCCCTCCGCGTCGGAGAATATCGCCCCAATTGCTCCGGGAGCAACTTGATAACCCTTAGGCGCCCAGTCTGCTTGATCATAACCCATCTCGCGCTTGAACCGGCGTGCGATGCCATAGAGCTTTTCGTGAAGGAAGTCCGGATCACTCCGCTGGAAGATAATCAACCCACTCACTGGGTCCGCCAGGTCTGCGACCCTTGGATCGGGTGTTGGGCGATCCGGTGATGTGACCTCTTCATGACGCTCGGCATGAAGCGCAATATTCTCCGGATCGTCAGGGACGTACAAGTAACCACAGTCGGGGCATTTCACCGGCACGAGAGCCTCCATCAATGTGCTGTGGCTGGTCTGCATGAAGATGCAACAGCAGAGCGCAAGAACTGGTCTTTTCGCCCGGGTGACGCATAGCCGCAAGGTCTCGCAGATGTGCCACTAAATCAGCTCACCCAGTGCACCACGATCAGCCCCGGTACCGCGTCATGCGCCCGCGCGGCATCTCGCGCGAGGTCCAGCCGCTTCTTCAGCCTGACTTGCGGCACCAGCAGGAAGATCGGCGCGGTGACCTTACCCCGCCCGGTCTTCGACCGTGACGCCACGGCGCGTCCCTTCGCGTTCAGCCGCCCCTCCGCCACCAGCAGGCTCGGACCTGTGCGGCGATAGACGAAGCGCAGGCGCAGGCCGGTGCGACGTTCCCATTCACCGGGCGTGATCCGCCCGCTCCGGAGGGACTTGCCCGCCGCAGGCGTCGGGATCGCGAGCCAGAACCCGTCCTTCGAGCGGATCAGCGGGCCGGTGTCGTGGGCGGCGACGATGACCGGAGCCTTCGACCAGACCAGCGCGGCGGCGTTCAGGCTCAGCCGGCCCTTGGGATAGGCTTCCGAGCGGATGGTGCGGGCGAGCCGCGCCCCGAGACCCGCGCCGGTGATCTGCGCGCGCCAGGCTGATTTCAGGCCGGTTCCGGCCTCGCGCATTGCCGTGGTGACGGCCTTTTCACCCGCCCGAGTCTCCGCCTCCATGATGCGGGCAATGCTGCCGATGATGTCAGCCTTCAGCTTCATGGCAGATCACGCGGGCCTCAGATCGACGGTCCAGACCAGCCGTTCGCGGTCGCGGAGGGGCTCGCCCTGAATGAGGAACGCGTCGCCCTCGATCTCGATGCGGTCGCCGGGGCGCGGCTGCTGCACCTCGGCGACGCGCAGATCCATCCGCGTGGTTTCCGACCAGAGCCGCGCGTCGCCGAACTCGGTGATCGCGTCCGCCCGCCGGGCGACGACACGCACCAGAACAGGCGCCCCGCCGTCGGCGATATAGACCGCATCCCGGGCGATATTCGGGTCGGCGAAGAGCGTGTCGACAGCGGCGGCGAAGGCGGACATCACGTCCGCCGCGCCGAGCGCAGCACCTGCGGGCGGGTGCAGATCGGCAGCGGATTGCTCTCGATCTCGAGCCGCACCCATTCGTCGCGATCCCGGTCCGGAATGGTGCGGGCGTAGAGCGGCAGACCCAGCGTGTTCACCGTCTCGAAGGTGTCGGCGGGGGCGTGGTAGATCTCGAACAGCCCCTCGACGCCTTCGGGATAGAAGAAGGCCTTGTCGGTCGGCACGCCGAAGCCCGCGCCACCGCGGTAGCGGCGGAAGGTGATGCCGCCGAAGCTGACCTCGTCGGCCACCCGGCCACGCAGATCGGCCGCTGCAGCGGTGTTGAGATAGGTCTCGCGCACCTCCTTGTGCGCCACCAGATCGGCAAAGAAGGCCGAGCCGCATTCCGCACGAACTTGCACTGCACCCGCCGCAAGCCCGCCCATCGACGCCTCGACATCCTCGATCAGCGCCTGGCAGCGCTTCCGGAGCGCGCCCGAGGCGGGCGAGGCATTGTCGAGGTCGAAGTCGATCTCGGCGGCGGGCGTGATGCCGAACTCGGTGAAGTAGCTGATCACCGTCGCACCGTCCTTCGGATCCTTCACGATGCCCTGAATGCCGTTCAGCAGGTGGTACTCGAAGGTGGCCTCGGCATCCTGGCGCAGACGGCCGAGCTTGCGGGCGACCTCGCTCTGCACCTGCTGGGCCGCCGTTTCCGAGCCGAAGTCGCGGATGCCCTGGATCTCGGACGCCCAGAGCACGTCCTGCTTCTTGAACTGGCGGCAGACGAAGGCGCGCATCTCGCGCCGCTCCGGAACCTGCTGTTCATAGGCCGAGCCGCGCTCGGAGAACGGGATCAGCGACAGCGTGCCGTCGCGGCTCTCGATCACGACGGTGCGGGACCGCACGCCGCGGGGGCTGAAGAGGTTCGAGCCCGAGAGCAGCGCCGGCTTGTAGGGGATATTTTCCAGCGCGCGGGTGAGTTCGATGATAGTGAAGGCATCGCCTTCGAAGATGTCCATGGTCGCCATGGGAATGCCTCCGGTTCAAGGATGTCGGACGCGCGGGCCAGAGCCGCGGGTCAGCGGACGAGGATGCCCGCAGCGATGAGCGCCGTATGGGCGGCCGCGATCTCGCCTTCGCTCGGTGTGCCGGCGAAGACGAGATCGTGGCGGTTGACGATCGCGGGACCGCGGACCACGGCGACGGCGAGCGCATCGCCGTCCGAGGCGTCGGCCTTGCCCCAGAGCACCGCGACGGCGGTCTCGGTGCCGTCGATGGCCGTCGGATCGTGGGCGGCGTATTTGCCGGAGGCGGTGATCCTGCCGAGCACGGTGCCGGGCTCGAGCGTGCCGGTTGCAACCGTGATGGTCTCGCGGGTGTAGTCGCGGAACGCCTCCCAGACGAGGAAGCCGCCGGGATGCGGGGTCTCGGTGAGCGTGGTCATGGGTCATCCTTTCAGCCTGAAGGTGCGGGCGACGATCTCGCCCCAAGGGCGGGTGTTTGATGGGCGGCCCGGTTGCGCGTGATGGCCGGCAATCTCGGGTTCGGCCTCGGCCCTGGCCGCAAGGAGCGCCGCGCGGACGTGGTCGAGGTCCGCATCGCTTTCCAGAAAGCGCCCGGCCATCTGCGGCTGTCCGGCAAGGCGGCAGAGATCGACGACGGCGCGGGCGTGCGAGATGGCTTCGCCGCGGATCGCCGCGGGATCGGGCGGTGCGCCGCCGGGTGGTGGCGTCCCGACCGGCGGCTGCTGAGCGTCGGTCTCGGTGATCTCTTCTTCCCCAGCGCCGGAGGCCTCATTGCTCTCCGCGGCTGCGCCGGTGGCCTCGTCGGCATCGGTGCCGGCGCCGTCGTTGTCGTCACCATCGTTGTCGTCGGCGCTGCCGGTTTCAGCCGCGACCGCTTCGGCCAGCGCCGGCGGCGCGTTGCGGAAGCGTCCGACATCGAAGCGCGCAGCGATCCGCACCGGTTCGGCTAGCCGGTCGGCAAAGCCGAGCGCCAGCGCCTCGCTGGCATCCAGCCAGGTCTCGGCAGCCATCAGCGCCGCAATCTCGTCGGCGGGGCGGCCCGACTTCGCGGCATAGCCGGCAGCGAGGCTGCCACCCACCTTGTCCAGCGCCTCGGCCATGGCCCGCATGTCGGCGGCCGTACCCATCACGAGCCCCGCGGGATCGTGGATCATCAGGAAGGCGTTTTCCGGCATGACGATCTCGTCGCCTGCCATCGCGACGTAGGACGCCGCCGAGGCGGCAATGCCGTCGATCCAGACGGTAACCGTGCCCGCGTGCCGCTTCAGCGCGTTGAAGATCGCCACCGCATCGAAGACCGAGCCGCCCGGGCTGTTGAGCCTCAGATCGATGGGCGTTCCCTCGGGAAGCGCGCCAAGCTCGGCCAGGAACCCCTTGGCCGACACCCCGTAGGCGCCGATCTCGTCATAAATCGCCACTTCCGCGCCGGTTGCCCGGGCGCGGATCGCATACCAGCTGGCCATGCTCTCACTCCTGTTCAGATGTGCCGTGGGTGCCGGGACCAGCGCCGGTGCTCCCATCGCTGCCCGCATCCGGCAACTGCGCCGGTGTCGCCCGCGCGCCCTGCGTCTCGCCCGGACTCGTGCGGTAGCGGAGCCCCAGACGATCGACGCGCTGCGCGTCGGCCGCGTTCTCGCGGTCCACGTCCTCGACGTCGTAGCCGGTGGCCTCGATCACCTTGCGCCGCGAGGTGATGCCGGCTTCCATTGCCAGCACCTGCGCCTGGATGTCCTTGAGCGGATCGACCCAGTCCCAGCGCGGCGGAATCCACTGCACCGGCCGCGCGGCGACCGGATCGTCGAGATCGAGCGCGCCCGAGAGCACGGCCGTCTCCAGCCAGCGCCGCCAGACCGCGCGGCAGAGCTGGTGCACGATGACGCCATGCTGCAGCTGTCCGATGCGCCGCCGGAACTCGACCAGTTCCGCCCGCAGGCTCGAGTAGTTCGCCTGCCGGACGTCGCCGGTGACCAGGTGATAGGGCAGCCCGAGCGAGGCGGAGACGGCGAGCAGCGTCCGGTACTGGAACGCCTCGTAGCCACCGCCGACATCGGCGGGCGACGAGAACTTCACGTCCTCGCCGGGCAGCAGCACCTGCATGGTGCCGGGCTCGAGGCTGGCGATGGCCGTTCCGTCCAGACCCGCCTCGACCTCGCCCATCAGCGGCTCTTCCGGGGCGGTCTTGGTGATGAAGCCCGCGAACATCGCCGCGGTCTTCTTCCGGTCAAGCTCGGCGTCGTCATACTGGTCGAGCAGGAACAGCCGCACCATGGCGGGCGCGACATGCGGCAGCCCCCGGATCTGGCCCGCGTCGATGGGCCGGTAGATGTGCAGCACGTCCGCGGCCGGGGCGCGCACGGTCTCCGGAATCACCGAGCCCTGATCGGTGCTGTCGCCCGGATGGCGGCGGCGGAAGTGATAGGCGACGCGCCGGCCGATCGCGTCGAACTCGACCCCGCAGCGGATGCGGTTGCCGGAGGGCAGCACCTCCGTCTTCTCGAAGGGCAGCATCTCGGATTGCAGAAGCTGCAGTTGCAACGGCACCAGCAACCCGTCATCGGCCCGGCGCGGGCGCAGCCGGACGAAGCATTCGCCGGCCACGAACATCTCGCGCGCGACCATGGCCTGCAGACCGTAGAAGTCGGTCAGCCCGTCGGCATCGGCCTCGTCGGTCCAGGCGAGCCAGAGCCGCTGGACCCGGTCCCGCAGGTCTGCGTCCCCGATCAGCGAAGATGGTTTGATGCCGTCGCCGACGAGGTTCGACGCGAAGGCCTCGCAGGCGTTGGCGGCGTAGCCGTTGGTCACCACCAATTCGCGCGAACGTGCCAGCAGCCGCGGGCCGCCGGAAGCGACCAGCGTGTTGATGTTCTCGAGCGGCGGGTTCCAGCCCCGCAGCCGGCGCTTCGCCATGGCGCCTTCGAGGCGGGCGCGCATGGCAGCCGGACCGCCGGAAGGCGGGCGGCGGAAGCGGTCGAAGAGGCCCATGGCGTCAGAGCCCCTTCGTCGTCGTCACGCGGACCTGCCGCACGATCCGGCGCCCCTCCGTCGCCGCGATCTCGCGGTTCAGCGCCTCGATGGCACGGTCGATCTCGGCGACGCTGCGATAGTCCACCGTCTTGCCGTCGTAGCTGACCCGCGCCACGCCCGAGGCGCGCTGCGCGGCCAGTGCCTCGCGGCGGGCACGGAGTTCTGCGGCCGTGGCCATGGATCACCTCATGTAACTGGAGTGCACGGTCCGTCGCCGCGGTGCAGGTCGGCTCTGAACAGGCGGCGTGTTTCCCGGCCCGGCGCTGGATGTGTCCGGCGCTGCCACACCGAGCTGCCCTTCCAGATCGGCCCAGCGCGCCTCGGGCCAGCGATCCGCACCGAGGATCCACGCCGCCGCGCGGGCATAGACCCGGCAGTCCAGCGCCTCATTGCGCTCGCGCAGCTTCTGCCATTCGAGCCTGGAGAAGCCGCGTCTCGTGCGGACTGTCACCAGCTGCTCGGCGGTCAGCTGCTTCAGCCATTCGCTGTCCGCCCAGTCCGGCAGGTGGATCGTGCCCGCGGGGAACGTCGCACCTGCGCTGATGTCCTCGGCGGTTGGCCGATCCTGCCGCAGGAAGCGGTAGGTCTCCGCCTTGAAGGTCGAGGTGGCGACCGTCCAGAGACGCGCCCCGCGCCGGAGCCGCTTGCCCGCGATGGTGGCGTCGACATAGGTCGGCCCCGTCACCGGGCTCGTCCGGGCGAAGCCCTCGACGCCCTTCACCGGCGCCACCTGCGCGAAGCCGACCTTGCGCGACCAGGCATAGACGGCGGAGGTCTCGAACCCCGAGTCGATCGCGAGCCGCGCCAGCGTCATCGGCTGGCCGGAGGCGTGTTCCCATGTCCGGCCGAGCAACTCGGTCAGCTGCTGCCAGCAGGCAGGATCGCCGGGACCACCCTCGATCACGAGGTGATCGACGAGCCAGCTTTCCAGCCCGCGGCCCCAGGCCCAGACATCGACCTCGATGCGGTCCTTCTGCACGTCGGCCCCGGCGGTCAGTAACAGCCCGCCCGCAGGGACAGTGCCCGGCTTCCACGCCTCGCGACGATCATAGAGCCGCTGCCAGTCGGGGGCTTCCCCGGTCTCGACCCATGTCTCGCCGAGGATGGTGTTGCGAAACGCCTTGATCGCTTCGTCCGACCCCTGTGCCGCGCCCCATGCCCGCACGATCCGCTCCCAGCTGAGCCAACCGATCGGCGAGTAAAGCGCCGAGAGGTGATACCCGACCGTGGTCGGATCGGCGGGCGTGGCGGTCGCCCGCCATTCGCCACCCTCCAGCATCGCCGTCTTGTGGTGTTCCGCGATTGCCGTGTCGCAGCACTCGCAGTGATACTCCACCGTCTCCGGGCGGCCCTTCTGCCAGCGCAGCCGGTCGAACTTCAGCCACTGCATCACGCCGCAATGCGGGCACGGCACGAAGAACCGGCGCCGGTCGCTCGCCTCGTACTCGCGCTCGATCCGGCTCAGCCCGCGGATCGTTGGCGTCGAGACCAGCAGCACCTTGCGCCGGTGGGCGAAGGTCAGCGACCGCGCCTCGGCCAGCGTGACCGGATCGCCTTCCTCGTCGGCCGATGCCGGATAGGCGTCGACCTCGTCGAGGAAGATGTACCGCGCCGGGGTGGACCGCAGCCCGACCGCCGAGTTGGCCCCGGTCATGATCAGGATGCCGCCCGCGAACTCCTTGGACAGCATGGTGTTGCCCGCGTCGCGGGAGCGCGCGGGCTTCACCCGCTCGCGCAGCTCCGGGCTCTCGTCGATCAGCGGGTCGATCCGCTGGCGCGAGTTGCGCTTGGCCAGCTCCACCGTCGGCTGGACCGCCAGCATCGGCCCCGGCGCCTGGTGGATCGCGAACCCGATCCAGTTGTTGCCCGCCTCGGTCGCACCGACCTGCGCGGCCTTCATGAATACGACCCGCTGCGTGGGATCGCCGGGCGACAGCCGGTCCATGATCTCGCGCATGTAGGGCGTGCGCACCGTGCGATATCGCCCCGGTTCGGCCGAGGCGCGGCCCGAGAGCATCCGGTGCCGGTCCGCCCATTCCGAGACGGTCAGGTCCGGGTCGGGCCGCAGCCCGTTACCCCAGGCGCGCAGGATCTCGCCCGCGCCGTCGAAGTCCGTCAGGCCGCCAGGATCATCGCCGCTCTCACCGGAAATCGGGCCGGACCTCGGCGAGTTCGTCGAGGTGGGCGCGTACATGTTTCTCCAGGACCTTCTGCATCGCGGCTGGCTCCACGGTGATCTGCTGGCCCGTTGCGTCGCTGCACGCGGCAGAAAGCTCGGCCGCCATCAGCGCCGCCGCACGCGCGGGCCAGTTCACCCATGCGTCCCGTTCCTCCCGCGCCAGGCGGAACACCAGCGCCAGCGCGCGGGCCCGCTCGATCAACTCCCCCTTCAGCTTCTGGAGCCGGATGCGCCGTTCCTGCGCCTTCAGCACCTCGTTCGCGGTCTTGGCCTGCAGGAAGGTCGTCCCGCCGCCGACGGCGGGGACCGCCAGACCCTGTTCGCGGAGCGTGTCGCCGACGGCGGCCACCGCGGCCTCGGGGACGGGCTTCAGCTTCGGCGCGGGCGGCTTCCTCGTCTTGGACGGGTCCGTCGTCTCGGCACGCCGGGCGTCGCTGGCCGCCGCGTTGATGCTGCCGTCGGGATAGAGGACCAGCCGCTCGGCAGTCTTCGCCTTCTGGATCGCGCCCCGCGACAGCCCGACATGGGCGGCGTACTGGCGCTCGCTCATGCCCTGCATCGACGGCTCCGATTGTCATTCAGATTCAGGTGCCTGCGGAGTTGATAAGCCTCCGCAGCGGAGCGAACGTCCATCCCACAAGGACGATGAAACTCACCCGGAGCCACCACGATGACCCGCCGCGCGACCGACAACACGAAAGCCCTCGACGCCTTCCTCGCCGCGACGACCGAGATCGACGCGATGCTGGAGCGGCTCGCCGCCCTGAGCGCGGACCATTTCGAGACCCACCCCGACGAGATCAACTGGGGCCATGTCGGCACACTGAACCACTACCGCGCCAAGCTGCGCGAGATCACCGACATGGCCTTCAGCGAAGGCGAACACGCCGAGTGAGACGACCCGCTCCCGGTCCCGCCCGCCGACTGGCGGGCTCGGCCTCGTAGAAGGGCCCGCATCCCGCGCGCCCGATACGGGAGACGACGATGACCAAGCTTTCCGACACCCAAGCCATGATCCTGAGCGCCGCCGCCCAGCGGCCCGAGCACATGGCCCTGCCGCTGCCCGAGAGCCTGCGCGGCGGCGCCGCCGCCAAGGTGGTCGGCGCGATGCTCGCCAAGGGCTTCCTCGAAGAGGTCGACGCCGACATGCGCAAGGGCGAGCCCGTCTGGCGCGAGACCGGCGACGGCCACGGCATCACGCTGGTCGCCACCGACGCAGGGCTCGCCGCCATCGGCATCGAGCCCGAAGACGCGGACACCGCGCCTGCGGGCGCGACGGACGCGCCGACCGAGGAGCCTGCGCCGGACACCCCCACCGAGACCGAAGCCGCGCCCAAGGCGCGCACGCCGCGCGAGGGAACCAAGCAGGCCACGCTGATCGCCATGCTGCGGGCACCGGAGGGCGCGACCATCGAGGAGATCATGGCTGCGACGGGTTGGCAGTCGCACACGGTCCGCGGCGCGATGGCCGGGGCCCTGAAGAAGAAGCTCGGGCTCGAAGTGACATCGGAGAAGGTCGAGAACCGGGGGCGGGTGTACAAGCTCCCTGCCGCCTGAACCACCCGACCTCGATCAAGTGATGGCCGCCGTCCCATGTGGGCGGCGGTTGATCATCACGACATCGACGTTTCAAAGCCTGCGCGAGGGATTGATCTGTCTCAATGACTGCTCGGTCCGTTGCTGCGACACTCGCCTCGACAGAATGACATGGGAGACAAAGATGGCGATGATGAAGGCGGCGGTATTCGTGGAACCAGGGCGGATCGTGCTGGACGACAAGCCGATCCCGGATGTCGGCCCGCTCGATGCGCTGGTGCGCATCACCACGACCACGATCTGCGGGACGGATGTCCACATCCTGAAGGGCGAGTATCCGGTGGCGAAGGGTCTCACCATCGGTCACGAGCCTGTGGGCGTGATCGAGAAGTTGGGCTCGGCCGTGCAGGGCTATGCCGAAGGGCAGCGGGTCATCGCCGGCGCGATTACCCCCTCGATGTGGTCGAACGCCTGCCAGTGCGGACGCTGCTCGCAGGACGGTGCGGGCACGAAGCACGGCTGGAAACCGCTGGGTGGCTGGAAGTTCGGCAACACGATCGACGGTGCTCAAGCCGAATACATCCTGGTTCAAGACGCGATGGCCAACCTCGCGCCGGTGCCGGAAACCCTGAGCGACGAACAGGTACTGATGTGTCCCGACATCATGTCCACCGGCTTCGGCGGTGCCGAGAGCGGCAGAATCCGCATCGGCGACATGGTGGCGGTGTTTGCGCAAGGGCCCATTGGGCTGTGTGCAACGGCGGGCGCGCGACTGATGGGGGCCGCGAAGATCATCGCGGTGGACCAGGTGCCCGAGCGGCTGGACATGGCGCGCAGGATGGGCGCGCATGAGGTGGTGGATTTCTCGAAGGTCGATCCGGTGGACGAGATCCTGCGGATCACGGACGGCCGCGGCGTCGATGTCGCCATCGAGGCGCTGGGGCTGCAGGCCACCTTTGAGGCGGCGCTCCGTGTGCTGCGGCCGGGCGGCACGCTGTCGAGCCTCGGGGTCTATTCCGGCGATCTGAAAATCCCGCTCGACGCCTTCGTCGCAGGGCTTGGCGACCACACCATCATCACCACACTCTGCCCAGGCGGCAAGGAACGAATGCGGCGGCTGATGTCGGTGATCGAATCCGGCCAGGTGGACCTCGGCGCGATGGTCACTCACCGCTTTCGGCTTGATGACATCGAGGCGGCCTACGACCTCTTCGCAAACCAGCGCGACGGCGTGCTGAAGGTTGCCATCACCCCATGACGGCGTCCCGGCCCGGTTTCGCTGGTCCTTAACGCTGTTTCTTGCGGCGTTGCATGTTCAGCGACAATCGCGCGTTCACGGCGGTAAGATCCCGCATAGCCGATTAAGCCTACCGCTTGCGCATCGCCTCGAACGTCCGCCGCAGCAGGTAGCCGCGGACCAACGACACGCCGACGAAGGCGAGGCCGATGGTCAGGTGCTCTGCGAGCCCGGTCTCGATCCCGAACCACGGGAACACAATGATCTGCGTGGCGATGGCCAGCACATAGCCGACCACGACATTCGTCGCGGACTCGACCATCGACATGGCGCGGGATTGTCTCATCGCAGCCCCTCCGGCAGGCTTTCCAGAAACGCCGTCACGAACTCCGCCGCGAGCGGCGGCACGATCGCATTGCCGTAGCCCCGCAGGAGCCCCATGCGGCCGGGTATCCCATCAGCCAGCGGGAATGTTCCGGGCTCAACCGGTCGCCAGCGCCCATCCCGGCAGAAGATCCAGTCAGGATTTCGCCAGACGCCGTCCGTCGCGCTGGCCCCGGCGGGGTGGGTGATTTCGACCAGTCGATCAGCTTCACCGTCCTGCGGCTCGCATCGGTGTTGCCACCTGTGTTGCAATTGTCCGTGGCCGGTGACCCGGCCATCGGCGTCGGCCAGCCCGCCAGCCAGACCTGCCGCCCCATCAGCGCGTTGATCGGGACGTTCGGACATTCCGATCCGTCCTTGTAATCCCGCGCCGAGGCCGTGGCCCAGCCCGCCCGGTGTTGGCCCGAGGGCGACGGCGCCGAAGAACAGCCGCTGGCGGATATGCGGGGCGCCGATGCCCGCAGCCGGCAGATCGGCCGCTGCGACGGCGTAAGATGCCGTTTCCAGGTCAGCCGCCAGAGCGTCGAACCACGCCCAGCCAGCCGGACCCGCAGCCGCCACGCGAGCCGCGCCGCCAACCGGTCCGAGCACCGCCGCGCTGGCGACCTGCTCGCCGAAGACGAGCTCCGGGCGGCAAGCTGCGACGAGCCGCAGGAAGGCGGGGGCGAGATGGCGGTCATCGTGCTGTCCCTTGCGCTGCCCGGCCACGCTGAACGGCTGGCAGGGAGGCGAGCCGGTCCAGACGGACAGATCCTCGGCCACGCCGGCAAGGCGCAGCGCATGGGGCCAGCCGCCGATCCCGGCGAAGAAATGGCATTGCGTGAATCCCCGCAGATCGTCGGGGGCGACATCGAGGATGGACCGCTCGTCCACCACACCGTCGGGCAGCTGCGCGGCGGCGATCAGTTCCCGCAGCCAACCACAGGCCGCGGGATCGGCATCGTTGTAATAGACGGCCATCAGGCGGCAGCTTCGACCTTGTCGCCCAGCCGCTCGCTTCTCACCTGCGCGAAGGTCCGGCCATCGCCGTCGAGGATCGCGTCGCGGCCGGTCTCGGCCTGCCAGCGTTCGACGGCGACATCGACATAGGCGGGGCTGATTTCCATCGCGAAGACGCGCCGCCCGTTGGCCTCGCCCGCCATGATCTGCGACCCGGAGCCCGAGAACGGCTCGTAGCAAAGCCCGCCGCGCGCAACATGCTGGCGCATCGGGATTCCGAAAGCATCGAGCGGTTTTGGGGTCGGGTGGTCGGGGCGCTCTTCCTTGGCGAAGGACGGCATCTCCCATGTCGATGGCAGCGTCTGCTCGGCCACCTTCGGCGGACGGTTCGGGCGGCGCCAGCCCATGAAGCAGGGCTCGTGTTTCCAGAGGTAATGGGAGCGGGTCAGAACCCCCCGGTCCTTCACCCAAATGATCTGCTGGTGGACGAAGGCTCCGGCCTTTTCCCAGCAGGCTTCCAGCATCCCTTGACGGCGAGAGGCGTGCCAGCAGTACCAGGCGGCATCCTCGGTGATCGCCTCGGCCACGGCCGCGGCGATGAAGCCGTCGTAAAGCTCGGCCCCCTGCGAGCTGTCGTCCCAGGTCGTGCCGTAGGAGGCAGACCAATCCTTGTTGCGGGTCGGATGGTTGGAGCCGTCGTAATCGACGAGATAGGGCGGGTCGGTCGCGAACAGGATCGCCCGCTCGCCATTCATCAGGCGGCGCACATCGGCCGCGCTGGTGCTGTCGCCGCAGAGGAGGCGATGGTCACCGAGGATCCACAGATCGCCCGTCCGCGACGCCGGGTTGCGCGGTGGTTCCGGGATGGTCACCGGCGGCACGGAGCCACCGGCGCCACCTTCTTGCCCGTCCCCCTCCGGCACGAAGGCCAGCAGCTTGTCCAATTCGCCGTCGGAGAACCCGACCAGCGACAGGTCGAAATCTTCCGCCAGCAGGTCGTTCAACTCCGCCGAGAGCAGCGCCTCGTCCCAGGTGCCGAGTTCGGTCAGCTTGTTGTCCGCGATGCGGTACGCCCGCCGCTGCGCCTCGGTCAGATGCCCGAGCACGATCACAGGCGCTTCGGTCAGCCCCAGCTGCGTTGCGGCCAAGACCCGACCGTGGCCCGCGATCAACTCGCCGTCCTCGGCGACGAGGCAGGGCACGGTCCAGCCGAACTCGGCCATGCTGGCGGCGATCTTGGCGACCTGCTCCGCGCCATGCGCCTTCGCGTTCTTCGCGTAGGGCTGCAGGCGCGCAAGCGGCCATTGCTCAATCCGCTCGGGGGCGAAGCTCAGCGTCATGGGCGGGTGGTTCCCGATGTTCAGGTGGATGCCGGCTGGACCCCGGACACCGGATGCCGCGCTGGACTCCACTCGGGGTCCAGCGGCGTCCGGGGTATCCGGCCCAAAGGCCAGCGTTCATTGGGGTTGCGCGGGTTCAGGCCGCGCTGGCTTCCGGGTGGCTTCCCAAAAAATCGGCCCTGTCGCTGGCGATACGTCGCGCTTCGCCCGCCAGCATACGTTTCGGTCCCGAAAGGAACCGGAAAACAAAGGCTTGGCTGTCTGGACCCCGGCTGGACCCCTCGGTGGACCCCCGAAGCCAGCGGCAGCGGTGTGCCCCGCGCTCCTCTCCCGAGAATATCCCGTTTGTAGGCCGCAGCCGGGGTGCGGTGAACCCTTTCCAGTGTCTCTCCGAAAATCGTCTCACATGACGATCTGTCTTGACAGCCGGTCGGCGTTCTCGATCACGAAGCGCTTCGACCGCTTACGAGAAGGCACGCGCCCGTTGAGCCGCCAGGTGATCAGCGCGATGCCGTACTGCCAATGGCGGTTCGCAGCCGGCCGGCTCAGCCCGATTTCCCAGCCGATCTTCTTCCAAGGCGTCCGGTTCGCGCGCAGCCAGACGATCCGAGCGTCATCCTTCTCCAGACAGCGCAGCCAGAGCATGGCTTCCTCCGCCTCGGTGATCTGGCGCGGGCTCGGGCGCGGCCGCCGCATTCGGGGTTCCTGGCCGACCTGGTCGGCGAAGCTGTGGAAGTACTCGGGCCAAGCGTTGAAATAGCCCTGCGGCTTGATCTCGGGCAGCGACCGGAACACGTCGGCCGCGCTCTCGAGCCGATCCTCGACCATGGTGGGCGTCCAATCAGCCATGGACGGCCTCGCGGGTCTCCATGCGCGGGCCGTAAAGCTTCTCGCCGAGTTGGCGGACCAGCTCGCGCTCGGGCCAAGTCAGGCGGTGGTCGTCGACGGAGACGGCGAGCAGCCCCTGTTCCTGCCAGCCATCCCGCTTCACCTGATCGGGATCGCGGCGCTCGCCGCCGTAGCCTTTCGGGTGCCACCTCATGCCAGGCCCCCGTTCGTCTCGATCGCCCAGTGGAGGATGGCGATGGCATCGGCCTCGTTGTCGTCGGCAGGCGAGAACCCTCGGGCCCGAGCTGCAGCGATCATCGCGGCCTTGTCGGCATTGCCCTTGCCGGTGGCGTGTTTCTTGATCGTCCCGACCGGTGCGCCACCGTACGGAATACCACGAAGCTCGGCCCAGGACGTCAGTGTCGCAAGGAGACCGCCGAAGACATGGGCCGAGTCGGTGCCGACATGGCGGCGGACCTCCTCGAACCAGATCGCGGCGATGGGCCCGGACAGCCGGTCGAGCTCGGTCAGCCAGTTGGTGAAGCGGAGATATCGCATGCCGCCGCCATCGAAGCGCCCCGGCCGGAAGCTGACCGTGCCGCTGGTGATCAGTCCGTCAGGGCTGCGGAGCGCCCAGCCGGTCGTGGTGCCGAGATCGAGGGCGAGGATGCAGGACACGGAAAAACGCCCCGGTTCGGGGCGCACATCCGGCATAAGGATCGTCTGGTTCATGTTGAAGGCTCACGGATTGTGGGCCTTCGGCTTTGGTCATGGGCAGAGAATCACGTCGCAAATGCCGGATCAAGGAAAATGCGCACTGCCGTCGGCTGGCCCAACCTGGTCCTACTTCTGATCAAAGGTAGGGCCACAAATCATCGTTTGAAGTCAAAGCTGTCCCTACTGGCCCTACTTGTCCCAACCTTTACCCCTACGACGCATAAGAAAGGAGGACACCGGGTGGTGACATATATTCCTATAGGAAAGGGAAGGAAGTCGGTGCCCCAAGTAGGGCCAGTAGGAACGCCATTGAAATTAATAGATTTTCCCTGTCCCTACTTGGCGGTCAGGTAGGGTTGATGCATGAGGTAGGGCCAACCCGGTACGTGAACATAGCCACCAGCGGCGGTCGTTGCGGCGACCTTCGTGTTGCTCAAAGCTTTCCGACCAGTCGACGCAATCACCCCCTTGTGCGCAGCAGCGCCAACGCCCATGTTCACCGACGTGCTGCGCATGGCCGTTCCGGTCCGGGGTCTCCCCATGAAGAACATGCGCATCGATGATCGCGACAAGGCAACCTTTCCCAAGGGTCTTCGTGGCGGCAATGGACCGAGCCCTCGACTTCGACGACCCTCAGGCAGAGGTTTTGCCATGAATGATCAATCCATCGGCCTTCCGGCCACCTCCGACATTGCGAAGGCCCAGGCGAAACGCCTGAGGTCGGCTCTTGCACCCGATCTCACGATCGGACACAGCCAAGCCCTTGAACTCATCGCCCGCGTCCATGGCGAACAAAGTTGGGGGCGACTGAACTCGCAGATCGGCGCAGCAACCAGCGTCATTTCTGTCATGGGCAACGCCAATGGCAATGCTCCTGCCAAAGCCATTCCAGCTGGCACCCCTGCAGAAGCCGTGAAGTCGAAAGCCCTGCCGGCGAACCATGTAGAGCAGCGTGTCCTTCAAGCACTCTGGCACGGACTCGAGCGGGCCCGGGACACGCAGGTGTCGCCCAAGACACGTGCCCAGACCATGGCACTGCTGAAGGACGAGGTTATCGCGACCGTCTCGGTCGAAGGGTGGCTTGATTCGCTCGACGTCAGCCTTGGCGGCATGATCTTCGACATGGGAACGGAGAACCTGCTGAAGATCTCAGGGGTCACGACGGTTTCGCGGTTCAGGCGCCCGAAAGTGCGCGACAAGTCGGTCTACGGCTTCACGGGCCTGCGGCCGGCAGCATTTGCCGCAATCCTGATCTGGCTCGAGCGTCTGGGCTTCGACACCCATCCGGAGGCGTTCTACCATTCCCTCATCGAGGGCATCAACCAGGCGAAGTATATCGACCAAGACGAACTGACCTGCCTTTGGCACTCCAAGGAAAAGAAACGATTCCAGACCCAAGAATACTTCGTCGATGCTGAAACGAAGATCACGAACGTCAAGCGCGAGGTCGTGAAGGGACGTGGCGGGTTGACGATCGAAATTGCCCGCAGCACCGATCCACTCGGGTTGATCGAGAGCCTCCGCATCTATCGCTGAGGGCTTCGGCGCGATGCCAAGAGCGAGGTGGGTGGCCGAGACTGGCCGCCCACGCGCCTTCGCTCTGTTTTGCAATCAGTCATTCGTTGGCGATTTCCGATAACGCCATTCGCGTGCATCGCCTGATCGGCGTCGAAATTTCTCCCAATCCCGCGATTTCAGCCAAGCACCGACGCGCATCTGGTCGCCCTTGGTCCATTTCGCGGGCTCGATGACGAGGGCGCCTTCGAGGATTTCGCCCACGGAGACATCACGGATCGGCTCCGGCCGTTCCACCTCTTCCTCCTGCCAGTCGTCCCAACCGGCATGGCCGCGATTGACGCTGCGGGTCTCGTGGGTCAGCCAGCGGTCGATACGGGCGTCCCAGGCATCGGCCTGATAGCGCGCCTCCTGCGCGGCGGCGGCATCGGCGAGGATTGCCGGATCCTCGATCCACCAGATCGCGCCCTCCCGGAAGCGGTGGACCGCTTCGGCCCAGAGCTGGTCGCGATCACGCGCCAGCGCGGCGATGTCGATGGTCCCGCAGCGCAGCGGCCAGAAGCGGCGGTTGCCGGTCTCGTCGCGCAGATAGGTGTCGGGATTGACCGTGCCGGCGAAGACGCATTGGCGCGGCACCTCGACGGTGTAGCGGCCATAGGGCGGGCGGAAGCGGTCGGTGGTGCGCGTGAGAAATGCCTTGATGCGTGAGACCTCAGCGCGGCCGATGGCGTCGAGCTCGGCGATCTCCACGATCCAGACGCCCTGCATGTGGATGGCGGCATCCTTGGACCCAAGCTCGGGCAATTCGTCGGTAAACCAGTCCTCTCCTGCCAGGACCTTCAGCGCCGTCGATTTGCGCGCGCCCTGCGGGCCTTCGAGGATCAGCATGTGGTCGGCCTTGACGCCGGGGCGGAAGATGCGGGCGACCGCCGAGATCAGCCAGAGCGCACCGACGGTATGGTGGAACGCGGTGGGCTCGGCGCCGAGATAGCGGCTGCTCCAGGTCTCGATCCGGGGCGTCCCGTCCCAGCGCAGATGATCCAGCCTATCGCGGACCGGATGGAGGCGCAGCTCGCGGGCGACGGCGCCGACGGCACGGCTTACGACCACCGGCGCCACGTTGAGGCCGCGCAGCTGCAGCCATTCGGCGGTGCGGATGTCGTCGGCATCCTCCCACGGGCGGGGAAAGGTGCTGGACGCATCGTCCCATGGCAACGGCTGGCGCACGACGATCTCCTGCGCGAAGTCGTCGAAGGCCAGCACGCCTGCGAATACCGCATCCGAGTTCAGCGCGATGATGACATTGGCTTCGTTGCGCTCGGGCGTGCCGGCAAGGTCCTGGCACAACCTGCCGAACCATGCAGGCTTGACGATCCGCGCATGGGGATCGCCGGTGGCATTCACCCGGCGGCGCAGTTCCACCAGCTGCTTTTCGAGAATCGAGACGGCGATGCCGGTGGCGGTCTTGATCCGGGCAAGGATCTGGCGTTCGGGCAGCGGGTCGAGTCGGGCCAGCGCGAGGCGGCCGAGCAAGCTGGAGAGCGCCTCGAGTTCGGGCGGATTGGTCAGCGCCTCGGTGGCAGCGACAAGTGCCGCAAAATCGTTATCCACCGCGAGAGCGGTCGCGGTGGCCGCGCCCTCTGCCGGCGCGGCCGACCCGCCTGCATAATCCTCGGGCCGCGTCCCGCGCATCAGATCGTCGTTGAAATCGTCCCCGTGGAGCGGCAACACGATCTCGTTCGGGATGTCGGCGCGGTTCAGCCGGTCCGACAGCGTGGCCGCCGCCTGACGCCCGGCATCGCCCGCATCGGCGAAGATGGTGACGCGCATCGCACCCTCGGGCCACTGGAACCGGGCCAGACCATCGGCCGACAGCGCGGCCCAGACCGGCGTGCCGAACAGGACATGCGCTGCGAGCGCGGTCTCGATCCCCTCGGTCACGCCGAGGTGGCCATCCTCCGACATGGCAAACAGCCGAACCGCGGCCTCCGCGACCGAACCCAGCATCTTCTTGCCGGCGGAGGCTTTGGCGCTGCCGTCATCGAGCAGAAAGGTGCGGTGGATGCCCGGCGCGCGATCGCCGTTCGCGAACCGCGCGAGCGCGATCAGCCCCGGCCAGCCGCGCCGGCTGTCGAAATCCGGCAGGTCGGGGTGAAATAGCAGATCGGGCGAGCCCGGGTCTGACAGCCCGCGCGCGCGCAGATAGGTCTCGCCCACAGTGCCGACCAACGGGACCGCGCCCGCAAGCAGCCGGGCGATCTCGAGCGCGGGATCGCGCTTCAAGGGAGGCGGCACCGGCGGCGCACGGCGCTCTGGTGCGCCGGGCGTGACGCCTGCGATGTCCGCCGCCTCGGCGATCAGGGCGCGGCCCTCGAGCCCGGTCGCCTCCTCGATGGCGCTGATCGGGCCGCCGCCCTGATTGCCGTCGAACTCGATCCAGTCGCCGGCATGCGGCCCGCGCAGCGTGATGACGCAGGAACCCGTCTTGCGCGGCGCATCGCCCCGGATATTGGCCAGCCGCCACTCGTCGCCCGACCGGCGCCCACGTGGGAAGAGAAGCGGCACCCAATTCTCTGCGGTGTCACGCAGCCGCTGGACGATCAGGTCCAGATCGTAGCGATCCGGCTGCGACGGCCGGACGTCGTTGAGATCGATGACCGTGGCGCTCACTGGAACGCCTCCGGATTCAATACCTGCATGGGGCGCTCCTTGCTCGACGGTGACATCACGCCAGCAGCACGAGCCCGCGCTCGGCCCGGGTGATCGCGGTATAGAGCCAGCGGCGGCGGTCGAGATCGCTGCGCCCGAGCCCGTCGTCCCAGACGATGACATTCTCCCATTGCGAGCCCTGCGCCTTGTGGGCGGTGATCGCCCAGCCGAAGGTCGCCTCGGTCAACAGCCGCTTCTCCCGGTAATCGCGGTCGTGGCGCCTGGCGTCATAGGCGAAGTGATCCTCGAAATGGCCCTTGTAGATGCGCAGGCGTCCGGGGCGGCCATCGCTGTCGAGGGGGGCAACGCGGCGGCCGTCCTCGTCATGCACCACGGCCGAGAAGTAGAGGCTGCCCTCGTCGACGATATCCTCCAGCGTCAGGAACATGCCGTTGATCAACCCGAGGGCATTGTCGTTCTTGAGGCAGATGATCTTTTCCGCGGCGCCCGTGGGCAGCCAGGTGCCCCCGAACCCGGCGGCCGCACGCATGGCGTTGTTGATCTGCAACCGCGTTGCGTTCAGCCCGCAAATCAGCTGGCCGCCGCGCAGCGCCTGTTCCGGGGTGATGTCGCCCTTGCGCAGCTTGGCGACATAGGTGTCGTAGCTGCCGAACCCGATGGGCTCGCCCATCCGCGCCATGGTGGCGAGCCGGATGATCGCGCTCTCGGCCGCCTGCCGATGGATTTGGGTCAGCATCACGTCGGGCGCGTCGCGGGTGAAGGCGCCTTCGCCCTTGATCGGCGGCAACTGGCCCGGATCGCCGAGAACGAGGATCGGCTTGCCGAAGCTCATCAGGTCGCGCGCCATCTCCTCGCCGACCATGGAGACCTCGTCGAGCACGATCAGCTTGGCCTCGGCGGCATCGCTCTGCGAGTTCAGGGCGAAGCGCGGATGTTTCATCGCCGAGAGCGCCTGGCGCATTGCCTCGATCGTGGCCTCGGCGGTGGTGCGTTCGAAGCCGGTCAGACGCCGGGCGGCAGCCTCGGCCTCCTGTACCTTCTTCGCTGCCGCCTCGATCTCCTCCTCGGTCGCCTCGATCACCGAATAGATCAGGCTGTGGATGGTGCGGGCGGGCGTGCCCTTGCGAGTCAGCACCAGCGCGGCCTTGCCGGTGAAGGTGGCGGTGACCACGCCCGGCATGCAATTGCCGTCCCTGCCGCCGCGATGGGGCGAGAGGCCGAGCTCGTCGAGGGCGAATTTCAGCACCGTGGATTTTCCGCTGCCGGCATAGCCGAACAGCCGGAACACCTGCTGCTGCTCGCTGCGGGTTTCGCACCAGTCCCTGATCGCGGCGATGGCGGCGGCCTGTGCGGCCGAGGGTGTGAATTCACTCATGTCCTTGCACCTCGACGGTATAATCCTTGACCACGCCACCGCGGGTCGGATCGCCGACCTCGCATTGCCGCACGAAGACGCGCCGGCCATCCGCCAGCTGGCGCCAGTGACCGCGCCGCAGATGCCAGCGTGGGCTGGCATGACTGCCGCCCTGCGGCGGGATGGCGGCGCGCAGCCGGGCCAGATCGATGGCGACCTGATGCCAGAACCAGCCACGCACGCCCTCGCGCGTCAGGCGGGAGCGCTTCGCCACTGATACCTTCTGGTCGCGGATGTCCGGCGCTGCGCCGAGAATGGTCAGCGCCCGCCAGACGATCCCGGCGGCGACCTCTCCGTGGCCGCGGATGGTCTGGTCTGCCCGCTCGGCCGGGTTGCCCTCGATCTCGGCCATGCCGTCCGGATGCAACCAGACCCGCACCAGGCAGTCGGTCCAGCCGCGCGGCGCCCGCCTGTGCATCAGGAACACGGCCTCCACGATGTCGCCGTTCTGGCGGGCACAGACGATGAGGCCGGAGGGTGCCGGTCGCTGCTCTCGCACCTCGAAGATCACCGCCGGATGCGGCAGGCGGACCGGCCCCGAGAGCACGCTCGTCATCGCCTGATCGACGGCATCGCTGTCGAAGGCGGCCTGATCGTCGAAGGAATAGATCGGCGCGAACTCGGCCGCCTCGAGCAGGTCGGACGACCAGAAGCACGCGCGCTGCGTGCGCAGGATGCGTTTCAACTCGTATGCATCGGGGATCATCACCGGGGCTCCGCCCGTTTGCGGCTGAAACGCTCTACCGGAGCGTTTCCGGGACGCCGCTCACCCCAGCACCGTTTCGCCCATGCACAGGGCGCGTGCCATTTGCCCCCCGCCATGCCGCCGCGGCAGACGACGGCCGTCGGCTCGGTGGCGGCGCGCGGCAGCCAGTCTCGGGCATCGGAGGCGCGCACCACGGCGACGGCGCGGTCCGACATTTCCTGCGCGAGCCGGGCGTCGAACGGTACAAGCTCGCTGTGCAACTCCATCGTGTCGCGGTTCAGCGCGGTGAAGAGCGCCGGGGCCGGCAGTTCCATGTAGGCCTGATAGAGCGCAATCTGGGCGGCATAGACCGGCCGCGCGAGGCTCACGCCGCGCTTGACCACGTCCTTCCAGCTGGCCGCGCCGAGTGCCTTGTTCTCCCAGAGCGCGGGATAGTCCATCGCGACGGGGCCCGACACGAGGCAGCCGTCGATATGGCCCTTGAAGCGCCCGCCGAGGGCTTCGAAGCCGAACTGGCGGCCGTCCGGGCGCTCGGTGCGCAGGTCGAACCCGGCGATCCGGAACCAGCCCGCGACGATGTCCTCGGCCCGGTGGCCCGCCTCGAAGATGCGCAGCGTGCGCGGCGCGAACTCCTGGCCCTCGTCCTTGGGCACCGCGAGGAAGTCGTACTGGATCTGGCGCAGGCAGTCGCGCCCGAGACCCGAGGAACTGACATAGGTCCGGGGCCGTTCGCTGCGGTTGCGCGCCACGAGGGCGGTGTCGATGGCGGCCGAGATGGCTTCGACAATCGGCGCGCGCGGTGGGGCGGCGCCATACAGGCAACCAGACTTGTGGTTCAGGTCAATCATGGCGCGCCCCTCAGAATGGCAGAGGGTCGTCGAGGGCGGTGCCGGTGCGTTCCTTGCGCGCGGCCTGGTCCTGCATGCTGTCGATGTAGCCGGTGACCGCCGCCTCGATCAGGCGGTCGATCTCGGCGGCGCTGCGGTCGAAGAAAGGCGCCATGAGCCCGAGATCATTGAGCGTTTCGGCGAACAGTCTCCGCGCATCTCGGATCGCCTGTGCCTCGCGGGCGGTCTTGTCGATCATGCCGTTGTTCCTCTGGGCAATTGCGCTGCCCGCGTCCTGACAGCGGCGCGAGCAGAAGCGGTGATGGGGGTGGCGATCCCAACGGAGGCCGTGGCAGTAGCCGAAGCCGCGCGCCTCGCGGGCGCAGACGGCGCAGAGCGCTACCCGAGCAAGAAGGTCGCGATCGGGTCCTCGGGCGGCCAACCCGCCCTCTGGAGCTTTTCGGTCTGGAGCACGATCCAGCGCGAGATCGCCGCCGTGGCCATGGCTTCGAGGTCGACGAGGCTGAGGCTTGCGATGGGCTGATGCAGTCTTCCTCGAGCCTCGAGCCATCTTCCGATCTCCAGCGCGGCCCCGCGCGTTACCTCCGCCTGCCACCGGTCTGCCTCGCTCGGCGGGCGCGAAGCCTTGTCGGACTTCCGCGCCCGCCTTCTGGGTCGTGCCTCAGCCATTGAGCCAGGCGGGCATGTTGGGCATTCCCGCTGCTGCGGGTGCTGGCTGCGGCGACGCGGGGGGCACTGGGGCCGAGGCTGGCGTCTGGGCGGCCGGGGCGGTCTGCGCGCCCCACTCCGGGGCGGCGGGTGCCGGCTGCGCCGTGCCCCATGCCGGTGCCGGCGCCTGCCAGCCCGGCGGCGTGGTGCTCGCGGCCTTGCGCGGCGGGGCGTTGACGGGATCGGGCGGCACGGTTTCGCCGCGCATGATCGGCCCGTGCTGCGGCTCGTCGGGCAGAACGACATTGGCGATGCGGTTCTGGTCGCGATACTGCGGGTTGGAGGCGGGCTCCACCATGATCCGGGCGGCAAAGGTGATGCCGTCAAGCTGCTTGAGACCGGGCAGCACCCGCTTGGCCTTGGTGGCAGGGCTTTCGTCCCTCGGATCCAGCCCGAGAGCGCTGTCGACCATGGCGCGAAAGGTGGACTTCGAAATCTTCCAGCCGATCGACTGGCCCTTCTCGTCGACCTTGCCGCCGGCCACGGTGAAGCTCTGCCAGAACTTGCGCCGGGCGTGCGGACCATCGGCCACGGTGAATTCGCAGTCGAGCATCTTCGCGTCGCTGGATTGCGAGGCTTTCAGCAACCACGCATCCATCGGGGTCGCACCATTCACCCCACCCGGGCGGATGGTCAGCCGCACCCTGGCGAAGGTGCCGTCCGGGATCAGCTCGCCGATCGGGGCCATCTGCGGCTGGGCGTCATTCAAATCGTAGCTCATGTCATAGGTCCTTTCGTGAGATCAGGAGGCGAATGCGGGTTGGGTTGGGGCGCGGCCGTCGATGCGGGCGAGCAATTCGCCAAGATCGGGCGGCTCGGTCATGTCGAGGCGACCGGAGCGGTCCTTGGCCGGCAGGCCCCAGGGATTGCCGGAACGGCAGACGAGGCGGCGTTCGGTGCCGGTGCCGTCGAGAAGCCAGTCACCTTCCGCGTCTGGGGCGAACAGCTGCATCGAGACCACCTGATCGACGATGCCGGGCAGTTCCCGGCCCGCCTTGCTGCCCTCCATCTGCGGCTGCCAGGTGACTGTGCCGAACTCGTCGGTGACCTTTTCCAGCACGCCGACGAAGATCACCGTCTTGCCGCGGGCGTGTTGGAGGTGCTTCAGCGCTTGGATCACCTCGCGGCCCAGCAATCCGTAGGCGCCGCGCACGTCCGGCTTGCCGGTCCGGTCGGAGAAGGCTTCCGGCTGCTGGCGGGCATAGGCCATGGCCTGGCGCGTCAGGTCGGTGATCGAGTCGACGAAAACGATGCGCTTCGACGCGAGGAACGCCTCGATGCCGCTGTCGCGGTGCTGCGCCTGCAGCCAGGCATGGCGCTCGGTGCCGTACCAGGACTGCGGGTGCTGGGCCGGGTCCGCTCCGCCGATCAGCACGACCAGATCGCGGAAGTCGGTGAAGCTGCGCACCGGGATCGAGGCCCCGCGCCAGTCCTGCACCGATTTCATGCCGGCTTCGAGATCGAGGCAGACGGTCTCCTCCGCGGGCAGCGTCTTCAGAAGGGTGGTCTTGCCGACGCCGGGCGGGCCGAAGATGGCGAGGGAGGTCTTGTTCTCGGCGGCCGAGAGCCGTTCGTCGGCGGTGATGATGCGAAAGGCCATGGGGTTCTCCGGGGTGTGAATTCAGGGTGCGCGGCGGCGGGGGTGACCGGGTGCCGAAGGGGAACCTGCCCGGCGTTGCCGACCGGGCGTCCCGCCGCCGCGCGTCACCGGACTCGAGCCTCGAGCCGGAAGACGGGTTTGCCGGTGGTCTCGCTGCGCGCGTCCGCGAAGCCCTCGCGCATCGCCGCTGGCCAGGCGCCGTAGCGCAGCTCGGGCACGCGGTAGGCGATCTCGAGATACTCGGTCGGATCGTCGCCGGCGGCGCGGATGCGCTCGGCCATGACGGCGAGCCGATCCTGATCCCACGACACCTTCTTCGGCAGGTCCGCGACGATCACGACGCCCTCGTCCTCGACCCGCACGGTGCCGCTGGTCTTGCCCTGCGCGGCCCGCTCGGTCGCGGCGGCCGCCTCGTAGCGCTGCGCGATCCCGGCCTCGAGTCGGTCCCGCAGCCGCTTCACGCGGGCGGTCTCGGTGTGCGACGTCGTCTGCAGGTCCAGCAACATGTCGGGCGGCAGGGCCGCGATATCGCCAAGGGCGAAGCGTTCGAGATCGTCGAAACGGGGAGCGTTGTCGGGGTGCGGCATGACGGGGTCTCCGTTGGAAGGCATTGGCAGAGCCATCACGCGGCGCGCTCTTCGAGGAGCAGCGCCGAGAGCGAGGTAGCGGCGGCCTTGGGTCTGGGTCGGGCGACGGCGATGTAGGCAAAGCGGTCGGGGCCCACGCGCTCCTGCACGAGGTGTACGAGGCCCTTCTCGAAGGCGCCCCGTGCGGCCTGACCGAGATCGGCGAGCTGGCGGCGCTCAGACTCCAGCAAGGTCGAAATCACCGCCGTGACGTCGATCCCCAGAAAGCCGCGGTGATACTCGAGCCGAGCGCCAGCCTCGGCCTGTGCGATCCAGGCGTAGAGCTCGACCTCGGTGAGCTTCGGCATCGCCACAGGGGCGCGGACAGGGATCGCGGCGACCATCAGCATACTCGTGCGGCCCGCGCCGGGTCCCCGGTCAGACGGCGGGGCGTGTGGCCAGCGCGCGCGACGGCGTCGCTGATCTTCAGCGCACGCTGGAGCTGGCTCTGCTCGAAGGCTTCGACGTCGCCGAGCCGGTAGAGCACGCGCCCGCCAAGCTTGAGGAAGGCCGGTCCCTGGCCGCCGTAGCGCCAGCGTTCCAGCGTCCGGTGGGAAATGCCCCAGCGCCGGGCCAACTCCTTCTGGTTCAGGCAATGCCTCTGCAGCATCGGTGTCTCCTCGTGTTCGTCGTTGAGGAGAAGATGCCGGATCGCGCTGTGGGATGTCGTCAGGATCGTCGGGGGATGCGGAGGGGGATCGGGAACTCCTTGCGGGACAGGGCTCCAGCCGCGGGCAGGGCGCCCTCATCCCCCACCATCCCCCACTCATCCCCCTCGCGCGCCCACGGCGGAGCCGCGGAGAGGGCCTCAGTCGAGGTTCAGCCGGTAGCCGCCCCGGCCATCCGAACGGATCAGGGAACGCCAGTTCGCCTGCGACTTGAAGACATCCGCCATGCGCAGGCTGCGCGAGCCGGCGCCGGAAAGGATGACCTTGCCGTTCTGCCAGGACTCGCCGCGACCCGCGGCCTCATGCAGGGCGCGAACTACTTCGGCCTGGATCGGTCCGAGCTTGAAGCGGTGGCCGTTGCAGTGAACCTCCTGATAGTCGGCCGAGGCGATCAGGACGCGCTCTTCCTCCTGCTCGACAGCGGCAGAGAAACCGGTCTGGATCTCGAACCGATCGCGTTCTTCGCGCCTCAGCAGCAGATCCCCGATGAGCACCAGGACCGGCGCGACCTCGCCCCGGAGCGTGGCGTGGTCGGCCTTCGGCGTGCGGAAGTGACTGAGGTGGACCTCGCCGCAACGGAAAAGCTGGTGGACGTCGTGGGCGTGCAGGTCGAGCAGGCCGCTGTATCGCGCCTGCTCCCGGGGGATCCGGACAGGCTCGCCGTCCACGGTCTCCTCGAAGGCGCCGAACTCGATGTGGACCCTGTAGACCCGCACCGAGAGGCGCAGCCTGTCGTTCTCCGCAAGGTAGATGAGGTCGGAATCGGAGATGGACCAGCGCTCGAGGATCTCGGGAAGCGTGAAATAGAGCTTGT
The DNA here is from genome assembly GCF_002105555.1 of Paracoccus contaminans. Taxonomy (NCBI): domain Bacteria; kingdom Pseudomonadati; phylum Pseudomonadota; class Alphaproteobacteria; order Rhodobacterales; family Paracoccaceae; genus Paracoccus; species Paracoccus contaminans. The sequence goes on along the minus strand of NZ_CP020612.1, from coordinate 2,668,304 downwards.
CGATGTGCATCTGCTCCCCTTCGGTCCTTGCACCACATGTTCCGGTTGTGTTCTAACCCGCTTGACGTGCTCTCATCAATCCTGTCTGATCCAACATTATCCGCAGGCAGGTGAGACACGATGCCCGAGCACCATACGCTCGCCGACCGCCTCAGGGCGCGCGCCGCGCAGCTGGGCCTCGCTCCCGCTCATGTCGCGGAGATGGCCGGGGTGAACCGCTCCTTCGTCTACGACATCCTGCGCGGACGCTCGGCGCGTCCCGGTCTCGACCGTCTCGCCGGGATCGCCCGTGTGCTGAAGGTGGATCGGGACTGGCTGATCCACGGCATCGGCGAGGTGGAGGGCGCCTCACCCTTCGTCGAGAATCCCGACGACGCCTTCGTGGCGATCGCGCATGCCACGCCCCGCCCTTCGATGGGGGGCGGTGCGGTCGTGACCGAGGACGGCGATACGCCAGGCCGGGCGTATCACTTCCGCCGGTCCTGGATCCGGCACAACCTCAGGTCCACCCCGTCCCAGTTGCGCATCATGCATGTGCAGGGCGACAGCATGGCGCCCACGTTGCTGAGCGGCGACACGGTGCTGGTAGACATGACACGCCGAGCCCCCAACCCGCCGGGCATCTTCGTACTGGACGACGGCATGGGGCTGGTGGCCAAGCGGCTCGAGCACATCCCGAACAGCGACCCGCCCCGCGTGCGCATCATCTCCGACAATCCTCACTACAGCCCCTATGAATGCACCTCCGAAGAGGTCAACATCATCGGACGGGTCCGCTGGTATGGCCGGGAAATCTGAGCGCCCACGGCGGACATCGGCCGCCGGAGGGGGTGAATGAGGTCACAGGCCGAGAACCCGACCGAGGTCCTCGCCGGGCTCGTGGAGCGGGTGACCTACCACAGCAGCGAGAACGGATTCTGCGTGCTGCGCGTGAAGGCACGGGGGCATCGGGACCTCGTCACGACGGTCGGACACGCCGCGATGATCTCGGCCGGCGAGTGGATCACCGCCTCCGGGAGCTGGCTGAACGACCGCAATCACGGCCTGCAGTTCAAGGCGCATTTCCTGAAGACATCGGCGCCGTCGACCATCGAGGGGATCGAGAAGTACCTCGGCTCGGGCATGATCCGCGGGATCGGACCGGTCTACGCGCGGCGACTGGTGAAGCAGTTCGGGACAGACGTCTTCGACATCATCGAGGCGACCCCCGAGCGGCTGCGCGAAGTCGAGGGCATCGGCCCCGTACGTGCCGCGAGGATCACGTCAGGCTGGGCGGACCAGAAGACCATCCGGGAGATCATGGTATTCCTCCACCAGCATGGCGTGGGCACCGCGCGCGCCGTGCGGATCTTCAAGACCTACGGCACGGATGCCGTGCAGGTCATGAGCGAGAATCCCTACCAGCTGGCCAGGGACATCCGCGGCATCGGGTTTCGGACGGCTGACACGATCGCCGAGAAGCTCGGCATCGAGAAGAGCGCGATGATCAGGGTGCGCGCCGGGATTTCCTACGCGCTGACCGAGGCCATGGGAGACGGCCATTGCGGCCTGCCCCGCGCAGAGCTGATCGGCCTGGCAGAGAAGCTTCTCGAAGTCCCCGCGCCGCTGATCGAGAGCGCCCTGCTCGAGGAACTCGCCGAAGAGACGGTCACGGCCGACAGGGTCGGGGAAGCGGACTGCATCTTCCTGACGGGGCTCTACCTCGCCGAACGTGGGATTGCCGAGCAGCTGAAGCGGATCGGCACCGGCCGGTTGTCGTGGACAAAGATCGATACCGATAAGGCGCTTCCGTGGATCGAACAGAAGACCGGTCTCACACTCGCAGCCAGCCAGGCCGAGGCGATCCGGCTGGCGCTGCGGTCCAAGGCCATGGTGATCACCGGCGGTCCCGGCGTCGGCAAGACAACCATCGTGAATTCCATCCTGCGCATCCTGGCGGCGAAAGGCGTCAGGCTCCTGCTCTGCGCGCCCACAGGCCGAGCGGCCAGGCGCATGACGGAAGCCACCGGCATGGAGGCCAAGACCATCCATCGGCTGCTCGAGTTTGACCCGAAGGCGTTCGGCTTCAAGCGGGACCAGGACAACCCGCTCGACTGCGATCTGCTGGTGATCGACGAAAGCTCGATGGTGGATGTGATGCTGATGCAATCGCTCCTGAAGGCTGTGCCGAGCAATGCCGCGCTTCTGATCGTGGGCGACATCGACCAGCTGCCCTCCGTCGGCCCCGGCCAGGTCCTGGCGGATATCATCGCCTCGGGCGCGGTGCCGGTGGTGCGGCTGACCGAGGTGTTCCGCCAGGCGGCCCAGAGCAAGATCATCACGACGGCGCATGCCATCAATGCCGGGCACATGCCGGATCTGTCACCCCCAGGTGATGCGGCGGATTTCTATTTCGTCCCGGCGGCGGATCCGGAAGAGGCCGTCGCCCGGATCGTCGAGCTCGTCGCCAGACGCATCCCGCGCCGCTTCGGCTTCGATCCGATCAGGGATATCCAGGTCCTGTGCCCCATGAACCGTGGTGGCGTGGGCGCCCGTTCCCTCAACATCGAGTTGCAGGCGGCCCTGAACCCGGCGGGCGACAAGCGTGTCGAGCGATTTGGCTGGACCTTCGCGCCGGGCGACAAGGTCATGCAGATCGAGAACGACTACGACAAGGACGTCTACAACGGGGACATCGGCATGATCGACGATGTCGACCTCGACGAGGGCGAACTCTCCGTGGATTTCGACGGTCGCGCAGTGACCTTCGCCTTTGGCGAGCTCGACACGCTGGTGCCAGCCTATGCGGCCACCATCCACAAGAGCCAGGGATCGGAATACCCGGCCGTGGTCATCCCGGTCATGACGCAGCACTACGCCATGCTGCAGCGCAACCTGATCTATACCGGCGTCACGCGCGGCAAGAAGCTCGTGGTGCTGGTCGGCCAGAAGAAGGCGGTGGCGATCGCCGTGAAAAACGTGTCGGGGCGGCGGCGCTGGTCAAAGCTCGATGAATGGCTGGCGTCGGATGACCGCCAGTCCGGCACCGGCGGGGATCGTTAGCGGGCTACCGGGGAACTCGCCGGAAGTCGCCGTCTCCCACCAGCTGCGAGGGCTTGCGCAGAACTCCCATAACGCATTGATCTCGATTGTTTCGGCGCGTCGCGTGGCTAGCGTTTCTCTCATGCGAAACGCTCTGAAATACCCACGGATGGGCTCAAATCCCCTGCTGCCTGACCGGATGACCGCCACTGAACGCCGCGCGGAGCTTTGCGGCCTGCTGGCGCTCGGCCTCGTTCGGTTGCGGTTGCGGGAGACGGTCGAAGTATCTGACAAAGCTGGAGAAAGTTGCCTACACTATCCGCCCGACCAATGCCGTCATGCAACCCCAACGCACCGGAGAAATGCATGAACAAGCCCGATCCCATCCCCGCGCGCTTGGCCGCGCTCAAGACCACGCCGACGCCCGACCTGAAGCAACAGTGGCGCGACCTGTTCGACAGCGAGCCGCCGCCGTTCAACCGGCGCTACCTCGAGTCCCGCCTGGCCTACCGCATCCAGGAACTGGCCTATGGCGGGCTGAAGCCGGAGACGATCCGGCGGCTTGAACGGCTGGGCGAGGAACTGGACGGCGGCGACCGAAAGAAGCGGGGCATCCGCGCCGATCGCGACCGCCCGATCACCGGCACGCGGCTGCTGCGCGAATGGCAGGGCGTCGAGCAGATCGTCACCGTCACCGCCGACGGATTCGAATGGCAGGGGCGGCCCTACAAGTCGCTGTCCGCTATCGCCCGCGCCATCACCGGCACGCGTTGGAACGGGTGGACCTTCTTCGGGCTGAAGAACCACAGGGGGCGGACATGACGAAGCCGCCCGAAAAATCGAAGGTCGTCCGCAAGCTGCGCTGTGCGGTCTACACCCGGAAATCCTCCGAGGAAGGGCTGGAGCAGGACTTCAACTCGCTCCACGCCCAGCGCGAGGCCTGCGAAGCCTATATCGCCAGCCAGCGGTCCGAGGGCTGGGTTCTTGTCCGCGATCAGTATGACGACGGCGGCATCTCTGGCGGCACGCTGGAACGCCCTGGATTGAAGCGGCTGCTGGAGGACATCGAGGACGGTTTGGTCGACGTGGTGGTGGTCTACAAGATCGACCGACTGTCGCGGTCGCTGGCCGACTTCGCCAAGCTGGTCGAGGTGTTCGACAGGAACGGCGTGACGTTCGTCTCGGTCACGCAGTCGTTCAACACGACCACGTCGATGGGGCGGCTGACGCTGAACATCCTGCTCTCGTTCGCCCAGTTTGAGCGCGAGGTGACGGCCGAGCGCATCCGCGACAAGGTCGCCGCGAGCCGAAAGAAGGGCAAGTGGATGGGGGGCGTGCCGCCCCATGGTTATCGGGTGGAAGCCCGGAAGCTGATCACCGACGAGGAGGCGGCCGAACAGGTCCGCTGGATCTTCGCCCGCTTCCTCGAGATCGGGTCCTGCACGGAACTGGCGCGAGAGGTCGGCGCACGCGGCATCCGGACGCCGCGCGGCAACCGGATAGACAAGAAATACATCTATCGGATGCTGAGCAACCGCGCCTACATCGGCGAGGCGGTCCACAAGGGCGACAGCTATCCCGGCGAGCACGACGCCATCATCGATCGCGAGACTTGGGACCGCGTCCACGCCATCTTGCAGGAAAGCCCACGCAAGCGCGCCGCACGGACCCGCGCCGAGACGCCCGCGCTGTTGAAGGGGCTGCTGTTCGGACCCGACGGCGCGGCATTCTCGCCGACGCACACCCGCAAGGGCGACAGGCTGTACCGGTACTATGTCAGCCAAACCGTGCTGAAGCATGGAGCCGGGTCGTGCCCGGTCGGCCGCGTGCCCGCAGGCGAGATCGAGGCCGCCGTCATCGACCAGTTCCGCGCCGTGTTCCGCCAGCCCGAGATTGTGGCGGGGACTTGGAGGGCGGCGCGCGTCCATGCTGACGACATCACCGAGGCCGACGCGCGTGCGGCCCTGCAGCAGCTCGACCCGCTGTGGGACGAACTGTTCCCCGCCGAGCAGGCCCGCATCGTGGCGCTGCTGGTCGAGCGGGTGGACATCGGCACGGATGGGCTCAACGTCCGGCTCCGTATGGATGGGCTCGGCGGCCTCGCGCGCGAGATGCTGGCCGGAGACATGGCAGCGACCGCATGACCCGCGGCACGCCGGTTCCCGAGACCGTGACGCTCCACGTCCCGTTCCGCCTCGTGAAGCGCGGCGGGCGGAAGGAGATGCAACTGCCCGTAGGCACTACGCAGCCACGCCGGACCGACAACACGCTGGTCAAGGCGCTGGCGCGCGCCTTCCGCTGGAAGCGGATGCTGGATTCGGGCGAGTTCACGACCATCGTCGAACTGGCAGAGCGCGAGGGGATCGCGCCCTCATATATGAACCGCATCCTGCGCCTGACACTGCTCGCCCCCGAAACCGTCGAGGCGATCCTGGACGGCAGGCCGGGACCGGAGGTGACGCTCGCGCGCGTGCTGGTTTCGTTTCCGGTGGAGTGGGGAAAGCAGGCGCTGCACTTTGGCTGAACGCCAACTTCATCGCGAGGTTCGCGACGAAATGCTTTCGCAGCCCGCCGCTTACGCCATGAAAACACTTCCTTAAGGAGGTCGTCCGTGGAAGATTGCGAAGGTGCGGTTGCCTCTCTGGAGAAACGCAGCCGCGATGACAGTGATTTGCCGGTTGAGTTTATGGAAAGCCTTCTGCAAGGCCGCCTTCGGAACACTTACCTCGCTGCCTCGAAGGGTATGATCCCCCTGTATGAGGCCGTCGTAAACTCGATCCAGGCGATCGAGGACGATGCTGCCGCAGGTGCGCAGCCGATCCGATCACACAAGATCACGGTGAGAGTGATCCGATCCCTGCAGACCTCGCTCCAACTCGAGGGGAAAGGCGGCGCGCGAGAGAGGATCACGGGGTTCGAGGTCACGGACGATGGCATCGGCTTCACCGAAGACAACTGGAAGTCCTTTCGAACCCTCGACAGTCTGTGGAAAGCTCAGCGCGGCTGCCGCGGCATCGGGCGCTTGATGTGGCTGAAGGCATTCAAGCAAGTGCGGGTCGACTCGGTGTTCGCCGAGGACAGCGAGCTTAAATGCCGACGGTTCCGCTTCGATGTCGCGCACGATGTAAAGCCGGAAGGGAGCGTGGAGGCTGCCTCCGGCCCAAAGCGAACCGTGCTTTGTCTCGAAGGCTTCGAGCCACGCTTCGCCGAGCAGGCGCCGAAGACAGCTCGGGTGATCGCCATTGGATTGCTTGAACATTGCCTCTGGTACTTTGTCCGAGAAGAAGGCGTCCCAGAGGTCGTCGTCGAGGACGGGCCGGATCGCCTCGTTCTGGACGACCTCTACGACGAACACATGCACTCCGCCGCCCACGCCGAACAGGTCGAGATCAAAGGTGAGCCATTCGAGATTATGCACGTCAAGTTCCGCGCTGCCGTCAACAAAACTCACGGGTTAAACTACTGCGCAGCCGGGAGACTCGTGAAAGAAGAGGCTATCCAAGGGAAAATTCCCGGGCTGTCCGGAGCCGTGACGGACGATCGAGGACAGTTCACCTATGCCGCGTACCTCACCAGTCCATTCCTGAACGAACGCGTTGTGGAGCAGCGCATCGGCTTCAACATCGAGGACGAGGTGGACGGCATGTTCGCCGCTACCGACATCTCGTTCCGCGACATCCGAGAAGCGGTGCTACCACGCGTGAAAGAGTTTCTTTCAGATGCGCTTGAGCAGAACATTGCGGCCGGCAAAGAGCGGGTGGCGACGTTCGTCGCGAAGAAGGCGCCCCGATACCGCCCCATCCTCGCGCATATCCCCTCAGACGAACTGGTCGTTGACGCTAACATCTCGGACGCCAACCTGGACGCCTTGCTGCACAAGCACCTGTTCCGAGTGGAGCAGAACCTTCTAAGTGAAGGGCACAAGGTGCTGTCGCCCGGCGACGATGAGACTGAAGAGGCATACGAGAAGCGCCTAGATGACTACTTGCAGAAGGTATCGGACCTGAAGCAGTCCGACCTGGCAAACTATGTCACGCACAGGCGCGTGATCATTGATCTCTTGGCGAAGGCGATCGAACGGGACGCGTCGGGTCGATACGTCCGCGAGGACGTGATCCATGAACTGATTGTGCCGATGCGCGTCACGTCGGATGACCTTGCGTTTCGCCGCCAGAGCCTGTGGCTTCTGGATGAACGGCTCGCGTTTCACGACTTCCTCGCATCAGACAAGCCGATTGCGACCATGCCGATAACCGAGAGCGCTTGCGGCAAGGAGCCAGACATTGCCTCCCTGCGCACGTTCGACAACCCGCTTCTCGTATCGGACAAGGCGACCGGACCAGCCGCATCGCTCACGGTCGTGGAGATCAAGCGGCCGATGCGCAGCGGCTTTAAGGCGGGACAGTCCGAAGAGCACGATCCGATCCTGCAGGCGTTGGACTACCTGAGGCGGCTACGGGAGGGCGCGAAGGCGAAGAACGGCAGACCGATTCCGAATGCCGACAAGATTCCGGGATTCGTCTACGTGGTTGCGGACCTGACCGATCGTCTCAGGGGTTGCTGTGAACTCCACCATCTTAAGATCACGGCCGACGGTATGGGCTACTTCGGCTACCACCCGAGCGCCTTCTACAATGCCTATATTCAAGTGATCTCATTCGACGGGCTGGTGGCGTCGGCTACCGAGCGCAATCGAGCGTTCTTCGACCGCTTGGGACTTCCAAGCGTCTAGCGTTTTCATTCGGAGGGGCCTTGCGTGATAGCTCGGCTTCTTGTCCGTTTCAGTAGTTGATCGTAGTCATTCCCTCGCGACCACAGTGTCATACAACCCATAGTGTGTCAGTCCTTTGTGGCTTTCGATGCCCGTGTACCGCAATGAGGCGTCCTCGTAGCGTCGGAAAGCGAAGACTGCCTGGTTCATCTGCTCGGTATTGAACACTTTGAGGCGCACGAGCAGGTGGAAATCCTTCACCGTCAGTCCCGTAACAGTTAGAAAAAGGTCTGGCTCGAGCTTGGTTATCACGTCTTGCAGTGTGTTTTCGCGGAAATCGGTCAAGTACATGAACGCCGGAATTCGCGTCGCGAACTTAATCAGTTTCTCCTGCACAAGCTTCCGCTTGGACTTGTATTCCTTTTCCTCGGCGGTGAGTTCCTTCTTTTCCTTTTCAGTGAGGCCGCCATTCTTGGCCTTGTTTTTGAGTTCCTTGACCTTCTCGCTCTTGTTGATGATCGTCTCGATGATGTTGTCACCCAGCGAGCGCCACCCCTCAATGCGTTCCACTGCCGCCATCGCCTCCGGATTGTCGAGGACACGACGCAGGGTTTCGTTGTCCACATTCACCAGCATCGCGCTTTCCCATTTGCGCGCGAGCAGCGTCGCCGAGGTTCCAGCCATCGCGATGTCGAGGATGCCACCCGCATCGATCTGCGTCATGTTCGCGCCGTCATAGGCGAGGACCGGCAGAAACGACACGAGGTCCTTAACGGCGTTCTCGGGGTTGGGCTCATTCGGGGCCAGGCCGATTCCGTACTCGGACAGCTGACGAAGCGCCCTCGTCGGCGCGAAGTCGAACACGAAGCAGATCGGCTTTAGAATCTCCTCCTCGTTGGGATTGTCGCCATTCGGGTTCTTGATGGACCACGGAGACTGAACGCGAAACGCCGCCTGAAAGTAGGTCTCGGGCGATTTCAGGTTGCGGAGCATAATGATCGACGACCACTGCGGCACGGTCACGCCGGTCGTCAGCTTGCCGCAGGATAGCGTGATCGTCTTTGTGTCGAAGCCGCTCCCGATCGCTTTGCGTACTGGCGGCAGCGCATCCAAACCGATCCCCGCCGACGCACCGGCAGAGACAACAACGTCGTAGTCGTGCCAGAAGGTGTTGTGCTTCTCGGCCAGCAGGTTGGCCATCGCGTGGCATGCCGCCACGTTGGGCAGAAACCAGAACGAGTGCTGTAGGTATGGCAGCAAGCGCACATCCGAGTACGGGAACGGCGGCCGCGTGCCTGTCTTGAGGCTCTCGACAGCCCGTGGCCCATACTGGCCCCGAATGATGTCGAGCCATTTCTGCACGTCGCTCTTGTGCTTGAACGGGGCCCCCGGCCCGATGCCGGTCGCGGAGAAGAACTCGTTGAGATCAAATTCGTCAAACTCCCCGGCGCTCGCGATTGCCAGGAGCTCATCGGGCATCTGATACGTCAGGAGCCGCATCTGTGGCAGTGCGCCGTAGGGATTCCACTTGTCAGGATGCTTGGCGGCGAATTCCGCCTTTGCGCGTTGCTCGTCAGTGTAGGTCCAGTTGAAGATCTGTTCCTCGATGAACTCGCCGGTCGCGAGCGCCTTGAACGGCGTTCCGGACAGATAGACGTAGGCCCGTGTCGTGATCGGCAGGAACTCGGTCTCGTCGTTGGACAGGACGTTGAGGTCCTCGTTCACGCTATCTAGGCTGGGGTCATATTCCAGCTTGGCCTCCTTCTTGGCGACCGCCTCTTCCTCGCCCTCGAACAGTTCTTTCGCGGTCTCCCGCCAAGCCCCGAAATGGTACTCGTCGAACACGACGAGGTCCCAGTTCACCTGGTGCAGCCACTCGTTCTTCGCCTTGATGTTCCCTGCGGCGTCGCGGCCCAGCAAGTCCTGGAACGAGCCGAAGTAGACGACGGGCTTGGAGCGGTCGATCTGGGTCGGGTCGCCGCCGGAGTTTTTCGACAGATACTGCCAGCCGTCAAAATCGACGTGGCTCTCCAGATCAGTCTGCCACGCATCCTCGACCGCTGGCTTAAAGGTCACCACCAGAACCCGCTTGGCGCCGAGTTTCTTCGCCAGCTGGTAGGTCGTGAAAGTCTTGCCGAAGCGCATCTTGGCGTTCCAGAGGAACCGCGGCACCGCATGCATGTCCTCCGCCCAGCGGGACATGAAATAGCCGTGCGTCACGTCCACCGCCTCGGCCTGCTCCCGGCGCATCGGGAACGTCAGGTGATGGTTGCCGCTGAATTTCTTGCCTGTCCGCAGCTCGTTCAGGACAGTCTGCACGTCGCTCAGCCTGCACTGCATCCACTCCAGTTCGCTGTTGGCGAAACCCTTCTTGGCGAGGGCCGCGCGCACCTCATGGTCGGTGAAGACAGTGTTGTCGTCCCGCTCGGCGGGCTCGTCCAGTTCGATGCGGTAGTTCTTGATGGCGGCTGTCTTCAGCTGCTCGGCCACGCGCCGCTTCACGTCGCGCGTCGTCTGCCCGATCTTGAGAAGGCCTGCGTGCGCGTCGTCCGCGATGGAATAGGCGTAGATGCGGGGGCGGGCTTCGGGCTTCGGCGCGAGAATTTCGTCGATGGTCGGCTTATGCATCGTTGCCGTCGTCTACCGACACATCGCCCAAGAGATCGCTTGCGATCTCCATCGGACGAACGATCTTTTCCACGAAGGCAATCTCGTCTTCGGAAAGTCCGTAGCGGTCATACAGCGCTTTGTCGGTCCACGTCCGGGTCCAATCTTGGACGGGCACAAAAGAATAGACGTGACGGGTCACATGCTGAGAGGACTTGTGTAGCAGGATGAGAAAGCGCGTCAGGCGGCATGAAAGGTAGGAAAGTGCGCTCTCAGATTGTTCCTTACTGTTAAACGGACCAATGCAAAGGTAGGTTTCGGAAGAGATCGATCCTGGTTTCCCTATAAATGGCGTGCTGATGATCCGGTGCGGATAGGTGTCTCTATTTCCGGTTCCGGGTGCCGCATAGCCCACGAAGAGCTTCCACGCGTCAATTAGACCAAGACCTGTCGTAATTGCGCGTCGCGGCGTGTAGCCGATGCCGCCGTTCTGGTGGACCATTAAGTCATCGGCAGATCGCTTCTTCCCATTGCCTTTAAACTTTGTTTCGAGCCCAAATGGCTTTCGAGAACTAACGAGCCGTCCAAAGCGCTGTGCTTCAGGCAGCGATAAGACATTTTCTTGCCCGGTTTCGCGCGAAAGAACTTTGCGGAGGATAGACACACCTTCATTATAGCGAATGAAGATGTCAGCACCCTCTTCAAGAAGCGGCCTCGTCGCTTCCGAAACCGGCCAGTCCTTGAAATGCGTGGCGACTCGGCAGGGACCGCGATTTTCTTTGTCCCATAGGAAATAACAGACCCCCCCCTTCAGACCTACGCCAGGGAACACGTCCGCAGCGCTGAGGTAATCGTCAATCGAGCGCAGGCGGTCGTCCGTGAGCATCGCCTCGCGAAAGTCGTCGAGACCTTTTCCTCCAGAAAACCAGCGGGATGGGATGACCATGGTCAGGTAGCGTGGTTCGAGGTTCTTCGCCTGCTCGACGAACTTCTGGTAAATCGGGGCGGCGCTGGTTCCGTGCCCACCGTCGTCCAGCTGATACGGTGGATTTCCGATGATCACGTCGAAGTGCATGTCGCCTCCAAATAGCTCGGCAACCCGAGTCTTGATGTCGTCAGTATGAATGAATGCATAGGCGTGAGTCTCGAGCCCCTCGCCACGGTCGAGTGACGCCTGACTGGCCCCGCAGAATTTGCACTTGCCGTCCGCCCAAGCGTGTTCTGTGCGCTTGAACCAGATATTGCCCGCGTCACTGTTGAAGCGCCTAGTCACGGCATGCGCGCCGTTGGCATGCTTCGAGCAATAGACGCTGCGTCGCGCAAGCATGGCGGTCAGTTGGGTAATGCCGATGCCGAACACCTGCTGCGACAGGATGTGATCAACGCGCTCCTGAAGGTCCGGGATCTCTTCGGACAGCCCCGCTGTGAGGCGGACGGTGATTTCGCGAAGGAATACGCCAGACTTGGTGAAGGGGTCCAGGAACTTCACATTCCGGTGGGCCCAGATGTTCGCCCCATCGTGTCCTGCTGCCCAGGCCTCCGCGAGAGTGTCAAGCATCCGGTTCGCAAATTCTGGCGGCGTGAAGACCTCGTCATTCGACAGGTTCGCGATGCACGTCAGCACATCGGGATTGCGCCCGCGAAGGGCAAAGCCAGCCTGTATGCTCATGCAGCCTCCATCGGCGTGCCACCGGAGCCAGCGGCGAGGTCGCGGACCGTCATCGGCGGGTAGGTCCTGATCGGGGTGAAGAGCTCATGCTTGCCGAGATGCGCGAACAGCGATCCTTCCGCGCTGAACCTCGATGAGCCAGTGAGGACGTCTAGGCGGAAGTCTCGCCGCTGGAACTTGCCCCTGCCGATATAACCCCATTCGGCGAATGTGATCGGCTCGCTATCATGCCTTCGCATCGTAACCGCGTCACCATGGAGGAGATTGCACGACAGCACGAACGATGCGGCGCGATACAGGTCGTCCGATTTGTCGAGACCGAGATAGTCCGAAAATATCTCGATCAGGTTCGCCCGGCACTCGGCGATGTTGTCTTCGAGCAGTTCAATGCCGTAAATGCACATAAGGCCGAGAAGGGAGTAATGCGTCTTCTCGAATTGGGATTTTCCAAACTTGGTTTCGACGGCAGCAAGTTTTCTCTGCAGAACGCGAATCAAAAAATTGCCGCTGCCGCAGGCGGGTTCCAGAAAACGCGAGTCAATTCTGTCCGTCTCGTCTTTGACGAGGTCGAGCATCGCGTCGACCAGCCATGGCGGCGTGAACACTTCGCCATGGTCGGCAACTCGTTTCTTTGATCTTATCAGGCTCATGTTCTAGTAATGGCAGCTTGGCTCGACCCGGTAAACACGAGATGAGCGCGTCGCGGTATGGTTGCGGCCTATGCGGTCGAGCAGCGCGCAGATCGGAGGCAGGGTCGAGATACTCCCCCGCATCGTTGTGTCCCAGACCCGGTAGGTTGCCAAGCGCTACTCACCGCGTCCACGTCAGGAGGCTTTGCCCTAGTTCGCCCACGCCGGACGTCGCGGCGAGGGCGGACTGCTTTGCCTCCTGACGACTTTGGCTTCCTTTGCTCCGATCCTAAGTTCGATTTCTGTTCCATCTCGCGAACGCCACCGGCATCGAAGTGCACAGCCAGTGCGCCAAAAAAGGCTAGCTACGCCAAATATTTACAGGAAATGCACCAAAACGGAGCAGTCCTCAGGTTCGGAGAATATCGGCCCGGAGAGACCGCTTGCTGGCCACTTGTCAGCAGGCGCGGTGCTCAGCCCCGCCCGCATAACCCTCGAAAACAACGAGAAAATCCGGCCGCAGCGGGATGGGGAGAACGCTTTCGCGAGGGCAAGTGGCGGAGGGGATGGGTCTGACGTCGAACCTTCTCTGCCCTTTAACACGTTGATTCATTAGTGCGAATTCCAGGCGATCTCCTTCAGATTGTGCTTTGACGTCGATGGGCCCCGCTTCCACAACGAATGACGCGCAAGCGCGAGAGTTCCCCGGCTTCGACCTCCTTCCCCTCGCGGGACGGTGGCGTTACGGCTCTCGGGCGAGGTCTTGAAGTAGCGGAAGGGCGATCGCTGAGTCATGGCGACCGGCTACGGGGCTAGTTGCACCCGTGGCAACCGGGTTCCTTTTACAGGTCCGCAGGCAGCCTTCCGCCGATTTGTGCGTCTTCGGCTCTTGTCGGCTGACCGGAAGGACGTGGGTGGTTGCGAGGCGAGCGCCTCCCAACTAAGCGGACACGCGGACGGCGGGCAAGGCCGCGTCAACGTGGGACGACGACATTTGACCCTTCGACCAATCCGAGGACTACGCACGCTTGTGGGTTGCGTCCTTCCGGAGCGAAGATTGTTCATCCGGTCCGGCGACCATGTCCGGTTCGTTCGCCTGAGCCCCGGAAGGCAGGCCCTCGCCTGGGCTGGTGGAGCGTTTCTGGTGGCGTGGTGCCTGACGGTCACGTCAGTCCTGATCATGAACTCCATCGACTTCCTAACCATGCGCGAGCAGGCCAAGCGAGAGCAGGCGCTCTTTGAGGACCGCGCTCTCGCACTCGGCGGGGAGCGCGACCAGCAGGCGATGGAAGCACTCGCGGCCCAAGAGCGGTTTGCAGCCGCCACGGTGCAGATGTCGTCGATGCAGAGCGACCTGCTTGCGCTCGAGACCCGCCGCCGCGAGATGGAGAGCGAGTTGCAGGCGGCCCAGGCCACTCTGCGCCGTACGATGGACGCGCGCGCTGCCGCAGTGTCTGCGTCGCAGGACCCGAGATCTGAGGAACTCGCCGCCACACTCGACCTACTGACCCTCGCCCTGACCGAAACGGTGGTCGAGCGTGATCAGGCCGCCACCAAGGCCAAGGAGGCCGTTCTTCTTGCCGGCGAGCTGGAGTTCGATCTGCGGCTGAGAAAATCCGAGAGTAATCGAATCCTGCTGCAGATCGAGGAGGCTCTGATCGCCTCGGTGGAGCCGCTCGACGAGGTGCTCCGTGAGGCCGGACTGGACTCTGAGGCGGTACTCGCATCCGCTGGCGATGGTCACTCAGCCCCGAAGGAAGCCTTGGTTCCCCTTGCGGTCTCCACGAGGGGAATAGCCTCGCTGGATGACGAGACCGTGCGCGCGAACCGCATTCTCGAGCGGCTCGACGAGCTCAGCCACTATCGCTTGGCCCTTGAATCGCTGCCGCTCGCCATGCCGGTCCAGGACGCCTTCCGGTACACCTCGCCCTTTGGCCGGCGCTGGGGGCAAATGCACAAAGGGGTCGACATGGCAGGGCCTGTCGGCACCCCCGTCTACGCCACGGCCGACGGGGTCGTCACCTTCGCCGGCTGGCAGAACGGCTACGGGCGGATCATCATCGTTCGCCACCCCTTCGGTCTGGAGACCCGCTACCCGCACCTCAACGCCATCCGCGTCGAGGTGGGCCAGGAAGTTGCGCGCGGCGAGCGGGTCGGCGACATGGGTAACTCGGGCCGCTCCACGGGATCCCACCTCCACTACGAGGTGCGCGTGAACGGTGAAGCGGTCGATCCGATGGGCTACATTCGCGCCGGCCGGGACCTCCTCTGAGCGCGCCCGCGCGCGCCGGTAGCCGGGCTCTTGCTACGTCAGTGAGGCGAAGGGGCGTCGAACTGCACGTAGAGGTGCTCGACGATCTCGAACTGAAGGTCATGGAACTTGCTTGGGCCCGGTTCGCGGCATGACGCGGGAACTGCACTGCCTGCAGTACGGCGAGCCCGAAATCCAGTACGAGATTGTCCGCCGCCCGAGGAAGACACTGGAGATCGCTGGTGAGCCTGCTGCGACAACGTCGATCCGATCATGACCGAAGGTCATGCGCTCGTCCGCCGGCCGCCGTGCGATCTTGCGCGCGCGAAGGCGCTGAGGGCGAGGCTGCCTGAGAGGATTCGGCAGACAATCTGGGCGCCGGTCAAGCGCGTTGGCCCAGATAAGCAATGGTGACCCGCCGGTCGCGGGACGCGGGGCTGATATGGGCGTGGCCGTGATCGTGAGGCATCGTCTTCTCTCTCAGGTCTCGGCGTCACCTTGATGGACCGCCTTGTGGTGCTCGCCATGCGCGTCGCGCAGGATTCCGATGCCGCCCCAAGCGGCGACGCCGGCGACGGCGATACCGACCACCAGATCGGGCCAATTGCTGCCCAGCCACCAGACGAGACCGCCTGCGACGAGAATTCCGCCGTTTGAAATGAAGTCGTTGATACTGAAGGTGTTGGCCGCTCTGACATTCACGTCCGGATCCTCGAGTCGACCAAGAAGCCGGATGCAGACGCCATTCACGACCGCGGCAATGAGCGCCATGGAAATCATGAGCGGGCCGAGCGGCTCGGAACCGGTGTAGTAGCGACGAACAGCATCGATCAGGATGCCAACCGCCAGAATCAGCAGCAGGCCCCCCGACAAGTTCGCGGCCCAACGCTTCCATTTGTCCGAACGAGACAGCGCGAAAAGGCTGATGGCGTAGACGAAGCTGTCGGAGGTGTTGTCCAGACCGTTGGCGATCAGCGCACTGGAGTCGCCCAGTGCGCCGGTCGCGAAGAAGCCGAACGCAATGGCAACATTCAGCAGCAGAACCGTCCAGAGCGTACGGCGCTGACGTTCATCCGGATCCTTTGACAGTTTTCTGGACATCAGGTTCGCCTCCGTTCGTACTGGCCGGCGGATCAAGGCGGCTCCATCCACCCTGCAGGCGCAAACCACTCGATCCTCGCCGGAAAAGGGTAGCCCTTTGCCCAAGAATCGGTCGAGAGACAGTTTTGGTTCCTCTGGTCCCCAGAAGTTCGAGGGCGGCGCGTGGATTTATGCCCAGCGCTGCGCGGGCCGGGCGGGTTCACGGCAGCGCCCGCAAGGCAGACGCGGCCGCCTGTCACGTCCGGGCGATCGGGTCGCTCGGCCAGCCACGTCCAGAGGATCGACGCCACGATGCAGACGCTTCGGAGTCGATCTGCGCCAGGAACCGGCCGAAGGCGATCAGGCTCGCCACGCCCGGCCCGAGCGAAGCCGCGGAGGCGCCGAGGCGCCACAATGGCGAAACAGCCCGCGATCTCGCGCCAAAGCCGCGGCGGCATAGATCGTCAAGGTCGGCAGCGCCGTCATTCAGCCGCCGCCGTCGGCACGTCGTGGTCATGTGCGCAGTGGGAATGGTCGCTCAGCGACTCGATTACGCGGCAGTCGGCGATGGTCCCTTGTGCGCATTGCCGGATCATCCGCTCCAGCTCGGCTTCCAGCGCCGTCAGCTGCGCGATCCGGGCCTTCACCGCAGCGAGTTGCTCCTTCGCGATGATGTCGGCGGCTGCGCAGGATTGGTCGGGCTGGTCGGAGAGGCTCAGAAGGTCGCGGATGGCGTCCAGCGGAAACCCGAGTTCGCGCGCGTGGCGAATGAAAGCCAGCCGATCCTGTGCGGACTTTCCGTATAGACGCTGGTTGCCGGCGCTGCGCTCCGGCTCGGGCAGGAGGCCGATCTGCTCGTAGTAGCGGATGGTCGGCACCTTCACCCCGGCCGCCTCACCCAGTTTTCCGATGGTGAGCATCAGATTCCCTCTTGAAGCTACAGTAGCTAGAGACATTAAGTTCCCGATTCGATGAAGGCAACTGCCCGATCGGGGCGAAGGAAAGACGATGACGGGAACCGACGTGGAAACAGCGACGGCCTGCGACTGGACCGTTTCGGGCATGGATTGCGGCTCCTGCGCGACCAAGATCAAGGATGCGGTCGGGCGCCTCCCCGGCGTCAGCGGCGTGGAGGTCGGCATCATGTCCGAGCGTCTGCGCCTGACCCTGGACGAGGCGCAGACCGGCCGCGACAAGGTTGAAAAGACGGTCCGGGCCCTTGGATACGGCATCGCACCACGCGCCGCGGCGGCCAAGAACGAGTTTGTGATGCCCGGCGGCCCGAAGGCCGGCACGGCCGCGACACGAGACGAAAGCGGCCACGGCAGCCCCAGCCATGTCCATGACGACCCGGCAGACCGCGGCAAGCGCTGGTATCAGACGGGCAAGGGCAAGCTCGTCATCTTTACCGCTCTCCTACTGGCGGTGGCCTGGGGCATAGAGTTGCTGGCGCCTCAGTTCGGCAAGTGGGCCTTTGTCGCCGCCTGCCTGATCGGCGTGGCACCGGTGGCGCAACGCGCCTTTGCCGCCCTGCGGCTGGGCCAACCGTTCACCATCGAAAGCCTGATGACCGTGGCTGCCATCGGCGCCCTTTTCATCGACGCGGCCGAGGAGGCGGCACTGGTCGTGTTCCTGTTCGCGGTCGGCGAGGTTCTGGAAGGTGTCGCGGCGGGCAAGGCCCGGGACGGCATTCGGGCTCTGGCCAATCTGGTGCCGAAGACCGCATTTCTTGAACTGAATGGCGTCACGAAAGAGGTTCCGGCCGCCAGCCTGCGGGTCGGGCAGTTCGTGCTCGTCCGCCCCGGCGACCGCGTCCCGGCGGATGGCGAGATCGCCAAGGGCACATCCGGCATCGACGAAAGCCCGATCACCGGCGAGAGCATGCCGAAAACGCGGGGGCCGGGCGATCCGGTCTTTGCCGGGTCGATCAACACCGAGGCCGTGCTGCGCGTAATGGTCACGAAGGCGGCCGAGGACAACACCATCGCCCGCATCATCCGTCTGGTCGAAGAAGCCGAGGAGGCCCGCGCGCCGACCGAACGCTTCATCGACCGCTTCAGCCGCTGGTACATGCCCGCCATCGTCACCGTGGCGGCGCTGGTCGTGCTGGTGCCGCCGCTGGCCTTCGCTCAGCCTTGGGATACCTGGATTTATCGTGGCCTTGCGCTTCTGCTGATCGGCTGCCCCTGCGCGCTGGTCATCTCGGTTCCGGCCTCAATCGCCTCGGCGCTATCCACCGGCGCGCGGCGCGGCTTGCTGATGAAGGGTGGCGCGGTGATCGAGGCGGCCTCGAAGGTCAGCCGCATCGCCTTCGACAAGACCGGCACCCTGACCCACGGGCGGCCGATGGTTACCGATATCGTGACCTTCGGCGCCACCACCGAGGCCGAGCTTCTGGCCGTGGCGGCGGGCGTCGAGACCGGATCCAGCCATCCGCTGGCCATCGCCATCCTGAACAAGGCCACGGAAGCGGGCGTTGCAGCCCTGCCGTCGCGCGATGCCAGGGCGCTGATGGGCAAGGGCGTGATCGCGACAGTCGGGGACGCAGCGGCCTGGGTGACCTCCCCCCGCCATGCGATGGAGAACGGCGGCCTCGACGATCCTGGCCTGCGCCAGGCCACCGTCTTCGAAGAAGAGGGCAAGACCGCCGTTGCGGTGTTCCGTGAAAAGACCCCGCTCGGCCTGATCGCCATGCGCGACGAACCCCGCAAGGACGCGGCCGAGGCGGTCCGGCAGCTCAAGGACATGGGTGTCGCCCCGGTCATCCTGACCGGAGACAATCCGCGCACGGCCGCTGCCATTGCCGGGGGCCTCGGCA
Organism: Paracoccus contaminans; assembly: GCF_002105555.1. Classification (NCBI taxonomy): domain Bacteria; kingdom Pseudomonadati; phylum Pseudomonadota; class Alphaproteobacteria; order Rhodobacterales; family Paracoccaceae; genus Paracoccus; species Paracoccus contaminans. The sequence continues at coordinate 2,649,518 of NZ_CP020612.1, read as the reverse complement.
TGGAGTTCCAGGCCGACATGATGCCCGAGGACAAGCTCACGGCGATCCGCGACATGAGCGAGCACGGTGGCGTGATGATGATCGGCGACGGGATCAACGACGCCCCCGCGCTGAAACAGGCGGATGTCGGCGTGGCTATGGGGTCAGGAACCGACGTGGCCTTGGAAACCGCCGATGCGGCGATCCTTCGCGACCGGGTGATCGATATCCCGGCGATGATCCGGCTCGCCCGTGCGGCAATGGCCAACGTCCGGCAGAACGTGGCGATCGCGCTCGGCCTCAAGGCGGTGTTTCTGGTGACGACCATCCTCGGGATTACCGGGCTCTGGATTGCCATCCTCGCCGATACCGGCGCAACGGTGCTGGTCACGCTCAATGCGCTGCGGCTTCTCGCTTTCAAGCCCGAACGCGAGGCATGACGCATGATCTCCGGCTTTGGCTGGGCCGTCCTGGTCCTGATCTTCGGCTATCTGGCGCTGTTCCTCTGGGGCATCGCCATCGCGGCAGATGCATCTGGCCGCTCTGTCTGGCTTTTCGGGCGGGCGTCCGGACGCGACCGCTGGGCGGCCTTCGGCTTTCGTGCGGCCTTCGTCGTCGCCTTGTTCGGGCCACTCTTCTGGCTGGCCTGGCCGATCCTGCACAAGGCCGACCCGCTCTGGACCGAGGGAGAGGTGGCTGCGCTTGGTGCGGTTGGCGTGTTCCTCGCCGGGGTCGGCGCGATGGTGGCTTTTGCCGCGCAGATGTCGATGGGCACATCGTGGCGCGTCGGGGTCGCAAGCGATGCCACGGGCGATCTCGTCTCGGGCGGGCTTTACCGGTTCAGCCGCAATCCGACCTTCCTCGGGCAGTTCGCGCTGCTTGCGGGCGTCGGCTTCGCAATCCCTTCACTCCCGACGATCCTTGCGCCGCTGCTCTTCCTCGGATCGGCCTCCTTGCAGATCCGGTCCGAGGAAGCTGTCCTGCGCCAGTCCCTTGGCGCGGAGTATGAGCGCTACGCGGCTTCAGTCCCGCGCTGGATCGGCTTGCGCCGCAGGAGCGTCAAATGAGCACCCGGCTGATCGTTGCCCTGATCGGTATCACCACGCTGGCCGATCAACTGACGAAGGCGGCGGCGCTGGCGCTGCTCTCTCGCGACGAGACGGTTCCCGTTCTTCCCGGCTTCAGCCTGACGCTCGGCTTCAACGAGGGATCGAGCTTCGGCATGCTGTCGGACGTAATGGCGGGCAAGCCACTGCTGATGGCGGCCCTGACAGGATTTCTGACCCTGATCTTCGCCGTCATGGCAGTCCGGGCGCCGCGCCCGTTCGAGCGGGCCGGTCTTGCGCTGGTCGTTGGCGGTGCGCTTGGCAACATCATCGACCGGCTGCGGCAGGGCGCCGTGACCGACTTCCTCGACCTCTATTGGCGCGACTGGCATTGGCCCACGTTCAACGTCGCGGATATTGCCATCACGCTTGGCGCGGTGTGCATCCTCGCAGCCTCTCTTCCCGCACGCCGTCGCAAGGAGCCTGTTCTTGACCAACACTGACGTACAGAGCCTGTCCCACGACGACTTGCACCTTACGGCCGCATTCCTGATCGCGCTGGCGGCAACACTTGGCGCGCTCTTCATCGGCGAGGTGCTGGGACAGACGCCCTGCACGCTCTGCTGGTATCAGCGCATCGCCATGTTCCCGCTGGTGCCGATCCTTGGCCTGTCGCTGTGGCGAAGCGACGGCATGGCCCGCCCATACGCCCTGCCGCTGGCGCTGGCGGGTCTGGCGTTGGCCGCCTGGCATTCCGGGCTTTACATGGGGCTAATCCCGCAGGACATCGCACCCTGCACCAAGGATGGCCCGTCCTGCTCTGGTCCGGCGCAGATCATTCTGGGCCTGCCTATTCCCTACCTGTCGCTGGCAGCCTTTGCCGCGATCCTTGCCTGTCTCATCTTGCCCAAAGGAAACCGCATATGAACCGCCGCACTCTCTTGATCGGGGCTCCGGCTCTTGGGCTTGTCGCATTCGGCGGCGGTGCGTCCATCCTGAACCGCCAGCGTCAGGCCGAGGCCGAAGCGCTCGCTGCCGCCACCCCCGCGGTGGATCCATCCCTTCTGATCCGCGCCCATTCCCCCAGCTTCGGCCCCGAGGATGCTCCGGTTACCTTGGTCGAGTTCTTCGACCCCTCCTGCGAAGCCTGCCGAGCCTATCATCCGGTGGTGCAGGAAATCCGGCGGCAGTTCCCGAAGCAGGTCCGGGTCGTGCTGCGCTACACGGTGTTCCACGAAGGCTCGGACGAAGCGGTGCGCATCCTCGAAACCGCGCGGATGCAGGACAAGCTCGAACCGGTGCTTGATGCGCTGCTGGAGCGGCAACCCCAGTGGGCAGTGCATGGCATGCCGAGACTGGACGTGGCCTGGCAGGTCGCGGGAGCTGCTGGCCTCGACCTCGAGCGGGCCGAAAGCGACAGGCTGTTTCCGGGGATCACCGGCATCCTCAATCAGGACATGGCCGATGTTGAAGCCCTCGGCGTCGGCCAGACGCCGACGTTCTTTCTGAACGGCACGCGACTGGAAAACTTCAGCGCGGAAAGCCTTGTCGCCGCTGTGCGATCTGCCGTGGAGAATGCCTGAACGGAAGGCTCAGGAACGGTCGGCAAAGGCCGCGAACAAGGCGAGCGTTCGCTCGCTCACGTGATGCTCGATCCCTTCGGCATCGCGCTCGGCTGTCTCGGGATCAAGACCAAGACTGAGCAGGAACCGCAACACGATCTCGTGCCGCTGTTGGCATTCCCGGGCCAGCGCCCGGCCCTCTTCCGTCAGAAAGACCGAGCGGTACTTGGCGCGGGTGATCAGGCCGTCCCGGGCCAGACGGCCGAGTGTCTTGGCGACGGTGGGCGCCGTGACACCCATCTTGGTCGCGATATCGACCGGCCGTGCCTCGCCGTGTTCGTGGATCAGTTCCGCGATCAGTTCGACGTAGTCTTCCGCCAATTCGTTGCGCCGCGCCTCTCGCACCCCTTGGAACGCCTCCGCGCGTGGGTCGGCGGGGCGCGCCTCGGGCTCGAGAGCTTCTGCTTCAGTGTGGTCATCAGCCATCATCCTTCCAGTCTCGCACGAACCGGATTGACACGTAAAGCCACAGGGATGATTATTAGCCTTGTCTAACTTGTCGCGCCGAGGCTTTGGCGTGCTGCCCACAGGGAAAGCCTTCCCCATGACTGCCAATGTCCGGAAGCAAGCGCGCGATGCGCCGTCCGAATTGGAGGCGTCCCGGTCCATCGCTCCGCCTGACGGCAACGCAGGGTCGGTTGACACGTCCCGACGCGCGTTGCTGGTCGGTGGACTGGCCGCCGCGAGTGGCGCCGCCATCATAGCGGGTGTCGCGCGGTCCCAGGCCGCGCCAGACCCGATGGCGGGCCACGACATGTCCGCCATGCCGACCGACCCCTATGCAGCACCCATGCCCGGCATGGCGCATGGCAACATGACAACGGTCGGTGTGGTCGATCACGACCGGAACGGCTTCGACCCGACAACCATGCTGACGGAGTGGGAAACGGGCCTGACCGATCTTTTGCCCGATGGCCGAACGCTGCGCACCTTCGAAGTCGCTGCCATCGACCGGGAGATCGAGATCGCGCCCGGCATCTTCTTTCCGGCCTGGACCTTCAATGACCGCGTGCCCGGACCGGCACTGAGGGCGAAGGAAGGCGAGCGGTTGCGGATCATCTTCCGCAACTATGGATCGCACCCGCATTCGATGCACTTCCACGGCATCCATTCGGCGCGAATGGACGGCGTTCCTGGTGCCGGTTTGATTGGTCCCGGCGAAGAGTTCATCTACGAGTTCGACGCCAAGCCGTTCGGATGCCACCTCTATCATTGCCACGCCCTGCCGCTGAAGCGGCACATTCACAAGGGCATGTATGGCCTGTTCGTGATTGACCCCGATCCCGCCCGGCACCCCGAGAATGCGGCCGTGGCAGCCTCGCGCGTGCTCGGCAGCCCCGAGAATGCTCGATGGCAGGAACTGGCGATGGTGATGAACGCCTTCGACATCAACTTCGACGGAGCAAACGAGATTTACGCGGTCAACACCGTGGGCCAGGCCTACATGAACGCGCCGATCCGCATCGACAAGTCGCGGCCTGTGCGCATCTATCTGGTGAACGTGACCGAGTTCGACCCGATCAACTCGTTGCACCTGCATGCGAATTTCTTTGACTACTACGATACCGGCACCACCCTGACGCCGACGCTGCGCACGGTCGATCTGATCATGCAGTGTCAGGCGCAGCGCGGGATCCTCGAGTTCAGCTTCGCCGAGCACGAGGACGGCATGTACATGTTCCACGCCCACCAGTCCGAATTCACCGAGCTTGGTTGGGTCGGGATGTTCGACGTTCGGGGGCCAGAAGCATGAGCGACCAGAGCCAACCCACCCGCCCCGCAATGATCCGGCTGCTGCTTCTGTTTGTGCCGCTGGCGGTCATGCTTGGCGCCTTCGTCTGGATCGCGTCGCTCGATCCCCTCCGCAGTTTCAACAATGGCGCGCCTCCGGTCGAGGCGCTGACGGTGGAGCGGACGATTCTGGACGAGACCGGCATCCAGATTCTGGTGCGCGCGGGCGGTTCAGAGGCCATGCAGATTGCGCAGGTTGCCGTCGACGATGCCTATTGGACGTTCACGCAGGCCCCTCCGGGGGCCGTCGCGCGTGGCACTGCCGTCTGGGTTCGCATCCCTTACCCATGGGTGCTGGGTGAGGCGCATCGTGTGGCGCTGCTGTCCAACACCGGCACGGCGTTTGAACATGAAATCGCCGTAGCCGTGCCGACGCCGAAGGCCACGGCGGGCCAGCTGCGCATTCAGGCGCTGGTCGGGGCGATTGTCGGCCTGTTGCCCGTGGCGCTCGGCCTGATGTTCTATCCGGCGATGCGCGGTGTCGGGCGGACCGGGATGAACTTCCTGCTCGCGCTGACCGTCGGGCTGCTGGCCTTCCTGCTCATCGACATGACCTTAGAGGCGCTGGAGCTTTCAGCCGGAGCCGCCGCATTGTTCCAAGGCTCGGCCATGGTCTGGCTGACGGCCTTGGCGTGCTTTCTGCTGCTGATGGCGATCGGACGCTGGCGCGGCCAACCGGAGGGTCTGGCGCTCGCCTTCTACATCGCCCTCGGGATCGGGTTGCACAACTTTGGCGAGGGGCTGGCGATCGGGGGCGCCTTTGCCGCCGGATCGGCGGGGCTTGGCACGTTCCTCGTCCTCGGCTTTGCGCTGCACAATGTGACCGAGGGGATCGGCATTGCAGCGCCGATGCTGCGGATTCGACCGCCGCTCTGGACCTTCGCAGCCCTGACGCTTCTGGCTGGCGGCCCGGCCGTGCTGGGAATGTGGACGGGCAGTCTGGCCTATGCGCCGCAATGGTCGGCCTTGGCGCTGGCGGTCGGGGCCGGTGCGATCCTGCAGGTCATGGTCGAGGTCAGCGCCTACCTGATGCGTCAGAACAGCGACCGGCAAGCGGCACTGTTTTCCCCCGCCGTTCTTGGCGGATTTCTTGGCGGGCTCGCCTTCATGTACGCGACGGCGGCGCTGATCAAGGTGTGACCCGGACCATTCCCCGGCGTCGGATCATGGCGAGATCCGGCACACCGGCTTTTGCCGGGCGCAATCCGCGCGCTTGTCGCTGACACAATCGTCGCCGTGAACATGAGCTTTCTGCGCAGCGTTCTGCTCCGCCGACGGCTCACCGTTGTGTGACGACAGGAGTTCGCTCTTGAACCTCAAGTCACTGGAGGCTTTAGGGAGGACGCAAGAAGAGGAGTGACGGATCGGATGCGATTGACACGGCTGCAAAAAAGCCTCTGGGCGGCGGCGGGTATTGCCATGCTGGGCTACGGGACGATGTTTCTGATTGCAGACCGTTTGCCCGCGCCGGTGGTCGAGGCCCCGTTCCGTCCCACCTTCGCACTCCCCGACGCCGAAGGGCGCCTGCGGACCCCGACGGAATTCGGGGGGAAACACATTCTGGTTTTCTTCGGGTTCACCAATTGCCCCGACGTCTGCCCCACGACGCTGGCCGATGTCGCTCAGGTCATGGACGATCTGGGCGACGAGGCCACGCAAGTGCAGCCGCTCTTCATATCCATCGACCCCGAGCGCGACCGCAGGCTGGGTATTGCCGAATTCACCGCTGCCTTCCATCCCACCATCCTCGGGCTTGCCGGGGATGCGAACCAGACCCGGGCTGCGGCGGACAGCTTCCGCATTCACTACGCGCGCGAAGACGATGCCGCCGCGCCCGACGGCTATTCCATGTCGCACAGCCCCGCGCTTTACCTCATCGGGCCGGAGGGGGACTGGCTGCGTCAGTTCACCTATGGCACGCCCGCCGCCGACATCCTTGCCGACCTCCAGAACCGCCTCTAGGAACATCACCATGAAGCTCCCTGTTATTGCCGTTTTTGCCTTCGGCCTTTCCGCCGGCCTCGCCCAAGCAGAACCCGTCCGGCAGGGCAACCTTGAGATCGACGCGGCCTGGGCACGCGCCTCGATCGGTACCTCGCGGCCGGGCGCCGCCTACTTCACCGTCCGCAACTTCGGCGACGAGGGCGATCGCCTGATCGGCCTGTCCTCGCCGGTCTCGACCATGACCATGCTGCACGAGACCACCCTTTCCGAGGGCATCTCCCGGATGGCCCATGTGGAGGCGGCCGAGATCCCCGCGAGCGGCGAACTCACACTCGAGCCGGGCGGGATGCACGTCATGCTGATGGAACTGGCCACACCTCTCCGGGAGGGTGCCACCTTCCCGCTGACGCTCGCCTTCGAGGCCGCGGGCGAGGTCACGGTGGAGGTGCATGTGTTCGGACCGGGCGCCACGGGACCTGCGGAATGAGCCTCTCGCGCCGGCTCCTTCTCGGCGCGGGCGCGGTCACGGCACTCGGCGCCGGCGCGCTGGGTCTGGGCTGGTGGCAAGTGGACGGGCCCGGCGCGGCGCAGCCGGCGAGCCCTACCCGCAACCTGCCTCGACCGCTGGGCGAAATGGACGTCACGCTCACGGACCATCGGGGCCGTCGGGTGACGATCTCGGACTGGGTCGGCAGGCCGAGCCTGGTTTTCTTCGGCTTCACCTGGTGCCCCGACGTCTGCCCCACCACGCTCTCGGACATCTCGCTCTGGCTGGAGGAGCTGGGGCCAGACGCCGACCGCCTCAACGTGGCTCTGATCTCTGTGGACCCCGAGCGTGACACGCCGGAGGTTCTTGCGGACTACCTCGGCTATTTCGATCCGCGCATCGTCGGTGTGACCGGAGAGCCAGGCGAGGTCGCCCGCATTCTTGGCGACTTCCGCGCGAAGGCAGAGCGCATCGAGGACGTAAACGGTGACTACACCATGAATCATACTGCCGGTGTGTTCCTGTTCCGGGCCGACGGAAGCTTTGGCAGCATCATCGACTTTCACGAGGACCGAAGGTTCGCCGTTCCCAAGATCCGGCGGGCCATGAAAAAGGAGCAACCATGATTGATCGTATTCGACGCTTCACGCAGGGCGTAGCGGTCCTGCTGACGACGACCTCGGCCGCCATGGCCGCCGATCGCGGAACGGTCCATGTGGTCGAAGGGACCGGCTGCGAATGCTGTTCCCAGTGGACCGAGTATCTGCGCCAGAACGGCTTCGAGGTGACATCCGAGGAACGCTACGGTGCTCTTCTGATCCGGCACAAAATGGACTTGGGCGTCCCGACCAGTCAGTTGTCGTGCCATACGGGAGAGATCGACGGCTATTTCATAGAAGGCCATGTCCCCGCGGCCGACATCGAGCGCCTTCTGAAAGAGAGGCCGGATGCCGCAGGGCTCGCGGTTCCCGGAATGCCCTATGGCAGTCCCGGGATGGGACCCGAAAACAAGCGTAAAGCCTACGACGTCAATCTTGTTAAGCGGGATGGCTCGGTTGAGGTGTTCTCGCACTACCCCGCCGCGCAATAATCTCCGGATGATATAAATTGCCGATGCTTCGACCGAACCGCCGTCATTTTTCGCTCACGATGCTCGCGGCTCTGGCCGCGTGCGGCACGCAACCCCCCGTCTTGAAGAGGTACCTGGGGCCTCCGGTGACACAGGTCGTCGTTCAGAAGGAGCGGCGCCGAATGTACCTGCTCAGCGGGCAGACGGTCCTGAAATCGTATGACTTCGGACTGGGAAACGAGCCCATCGGCCACAAGCAGTTTGAAGGCGACGGAAAGACCCCGGAGGGCCTCTATTACATCGACCGTTTCAATCCCCGCAGTCGATACCATCTTTCAGTGGGGATTTCCTATCCGAATGAGCGGGACCGAGCTTTTGCGGAGCAGTTCGGATTGGATCCGGGCGGTGATATCATGATCCATGGCCGCGGGCCGGAGGGAAAGCGTCTGGTCAGACAGAAGCGGGACTGGACGGCGGGCTGCATCACGGTCAGCGACGACGAGGTCGAAGATATCTTCGCGATGCTGCGCCTCGGGGTGCCGGTGATGATTTACCCCTGATATCATGGCTCGTAGGTGAGGGCGGGCCGGAGATGTCTCCGGCTCCGCCCTTCGATGGTAGATCAGAAGACCGCGACCTGTGTGCCTATCTCGGCGACCTCGTAGAGTTTCAGGACATGCTCGTTATAAAGACCGTAGCATCCGTTCGACGATTTGCGGCCGATCTTCCGGGTGTCGTGGGTTCCGTGAATCAGATATGCAGGCCATGAAAGATAAAGGCCGCGGACGCCCAGCGGATTTTCTGGCACGCCTCCTTCGACGCGTTGCGGCAGCGAAGGATCTCTCTCGCGCATGCTCGGGGTCGGGGTCCACGGAGGGTTTTCCGCTTTTCTGACGATCTCGGTCTTTCCTCTGCGGGTCAGATCCTCGGATACGGGTACCGCTGTAGGGAACAACAAGTATACCGATTCGTCGGCAGACCAGTAATGCAGCGCCCGCGAGGTCACATCAGCAAGGATGACGCCCTTTCCCAGACTCGGATAGAAATCGCTCCAATGCCACGCGCGAAATGACGACTGATTGCGGCGTTGATCGGCGTCCGGGTCTACCTGAAACACGCCGAGGTCGGGGGCCGCCCCTCCGGCGGAACCGTAGACAGGCATTCCGGTATAAGGGTCGATATTCTGTGCGAAACTCCGTCCGGCCGGAAGGACGAGCGCCGTGGCCATCAGTCCGGTCAAGAACTGTCGGCGCCCGCTCGATCGATCTGCCTGTGTCATGTCCCACCTTTCGCTATTGTTTTCATTGCGATACTAGCTGCCCACTGCTGCCCTTCAAGAACAATGGAGATCATGACCCATAACGCCTGCGTGAGACGGATAGGCGAAGTGTCTCACGTCGACGTGACCTGGTGTTGGCGCTGGGCTGGGCTGCACCTCAGGTGGCCTCCTTCGCTACGGGCTGCAGCCGTGCTGGCCGTCCACGTCGTCGAGGGCACTGGTTGCGCCTGCTGCACCCGCGCACGGCTTCTGGGGGCGGGAAGAATGCAGTGTCACCGAAGAGTTCTACGGAGGCCCCTTTCGTGAGCCACAAGCTCGACAATGACGTACCCCAAGGAGGATGATGTCCTGCCACACCGCGCCGACCACCCATCTATCGGCCTCGCGCGCTCGTCTCGGCCTGATAGCTCCGCTCGCGTTCCGGCCACGTGCTCTTGATGTAGGCGAGCACGGCCCGGATCTCGGCGTCGCTGAGGACATCGGCAAACCCGGGCATGTCGCTCTCGTATCCGCCTCCCACGATGGCGGCGGTGCCTTCCTTGACGATCCGGAACAGGATGTCGTCCGGATGATGCCATGTGTGGCCGGTGGCGTCGTGCGGGGGAGCCGGCAGGCGCCCGGAGGGCAGAGGCATTTGCCAGTCCGGCTGCCCCTCAAGCTGCGCGCCATGACATGCGGCGCACTGGGTCTCGTAAATGGTGCGGCCCAGTGCGATCGTCTCGGCATTCTCCGCATCCGCCCGCAGCCCGACAAGGATCCAGGTGGCGATGAGCGCGGAGGCGGTGAGGCCGATGAGGGTTGGTATCCGGAGCATCATTTGGCATGCTGGGCGAGCCAGTCCTGCAGGAACACGATCCGCGCGTGCTGTTCGTCGCCGGTGACTTCGGCAGACTGATGGCAGAAACGGTCTGAACGCATGTCGGCAGCACCATGATCAGCGGAACACTTCGCCTCCTCGGCCGTTCCCACAGGATGCAACGGCGGACCCCCCGGACGAAAGCCGGATTCGTCTGGCAGAAGCTTGCGAACGCACTGGCGCTTCTTGCAACTGCCATGCTCATCGCCCATGGCGCGGCGGCCGGAAGTCTGGTGCCCCACAGTCATGCCCACATCTCCGTCCACGCCGAATCTTCGCCGACGGCGACGAACGTGGCGGACCCCGTCCCGCATCACGCTCCTTCGATGGCTGTGGGGGAGGAGCCCAGCGATGACAACCATGACACGCTCGCCTGTTGCGGAGATGCGTGCCTGGCAGCGCTGATCCCCGGCCGAACCGCCGATCTGAAAGAGCCGCGCAGGAGCGATCAGAAGTTTGTGATGCCAGTCTCCTTGCTCAGCGGGCTTGCCCCGGATGGGCCGCGCCGTCCGCCGCGGGACCACCATCTGATCTGATCGTTACCCATCGTGAGCGCGTGTCGCGCCTTGCTGCCTGGCGTCGCTCGCGCCGGAGGGATGAGAAGACGGTCTGAAGACGCCAGGAAAGTCTTTTCGTGTCATCGCTGGCTGCGAGTGCCGAGCGCCACGCTTGCTGCTTCTCTTCCCGGCGCTTTCCGAAGATGGAGAATACAAATGCACCAGATGTCCCCTGAAATGCAGAGCTGCATCGACGAATGCCTGAGCTGCCACAGCACTTGCCTCAGCATGGCCATGAACCATTGTCTTGAGGCAGGTGGCCGGCATGTCGAGCCGGAGCACTTCCGGCTCATGATCGCCTGCGCCGAAATTTGCCAGACCGCGGCGAATTTCATGCTGATCGGCACCAGTCATCACAAGCATCTCTGCCGTGAGTGTGCCGAGATCTGTGAGGAATGCGCCCGGAGCTGCGAGCAGGTCGGCGACATGCAGGAATGCGTGGATGCGTGCCGCCGGTGCGCCGAGAGCTGCCGGAAAATGGCGGCCTGATCCCCACCGAAACCAGTTACATCAAAGGAGAACCCTTATGCGCAAGTTTGAACTCGCCGCCGTCGTTGCTGCCCTTCTCGCCGCGCCCGCGGCTTTCGCTCAGGAGAGCGGGACAGGCGGGCAGGCTGGCCACATGGCGGGACAGGGAGGTCCCATGCCCGACCTGTCGATCCTGCCGCAGGGCTGCCAGGACGCCATCCAGCAGTCCGGGATGCCGGGGATGATGCAGGGCATGGACATGTCCGCCATGATGGGAGGCATGGAGGGCATGGATGAGGCCCAGCAAGCCTCCATGCAGGCCATGATGGAGATGAACGGTCCGATGATGGCCACCCACACCATCGAGGATCCCGACCTCGCCTTCCACTGCGGGATGATCGCGCATCATGCGGGCGCCATCGCCATGGCAGAAGTCGAGCTGAAGTATGGCGACGATGAGGAGTCGAAAGCGATGGCTCAGAAGATCATCGACGCCCAAGGCCCGGAAATCGAGGAGATGACCGCCTGGGTCGAGGAGAACGCGGGCCAGCAGTAAGGACTCGGGCCGCCGGAGCTTGGAGCTGCGGCGGCCTCAACGACCGCGACGATGCATGATGCGCGGTCAGCAGGAGGCGAACCCATGTCGATGTCTCACGGCAGCCATACGGGCCACCTGCCCGCGAGCGGTGATCGCAAAGCGCTTGTCATCTCCGGCTGGCTCACCGGCCTTTACTTCATCGTTGAACTCGGGATCGGCATCTGGACGGGCTCAGTCGCCGTCATGTCGGATGCCTTCCACACCTTCTCGGCCGTCGGCGGCGTGCTCATCGCCTTGGTCGCCATGCGCCTGAGCGAGCGGAAGTCCAGCCCGGCGCGCACCTTCGGCTACATTCGCGCGGAGATCCTCGGCGCCCTCTTCAACGGCCTCTTTCTCGTCGGAATGGCCATTTTCGTGCTGTGGATGGGCGCGATGCGCCTCATGGAGCCGATCGAGTTGGCCACCACGCCGATGCTGATCGCGGCAGCGGGGGGCATCGCCACCGAGCTTGTCGCCCTCTGGCTCCTGTACGAGCGCCAGAAGGACAACCTGAACATGCGGGGCGCCTACTGGCACATCCTGCAGACGTTCGTCGGCAGCTTCCTCATCATCATCTCGGCCCTGGTGATCCGCTTTACCGGCTTCCTCGCCGTCGACCCGCTGCTCGGCATGGCCTTCGGACTGGTGCTGCTCTGGGCTTCCTTGGGGCATCCTGCGCGAGTCGCTGCACATCCTGCTGCAAGGCACGCCGGAGGACCTGGATCTCGAGGCTGTGATCGCGGCCATTCGGGAGCTGGAGGGCGTGACGGACGTGCATCACGTCCATGCCTGGAGCCTGACGTCCGGGCGCAACGTGTTCTCGAGCCACGTCTGCGTTCGAGACTGGCAGGATGGCGAGCGGGTGCTGAGGGAGGTGAACAACCTCCTGCGCGACCGGTTCAAGGTCTACTTCTCGACCACGCAGATCGAGGAATACTGCCTTGCCGTTGAGGAGGGAGCTGCCGAGATCGATGTTACGCGGCCGAAGGCGAAGTCCCAGGCCGTGCGGGCAAGACCGGAAGAAGGGAGCGCCCAGCATGAACACTGACGCCGCGGCTTCCGCCTGGCGGCTTACTCTTGACCTTCCAACGACAGGAAGGTGCAGGACGAATGAGGACGATTCTCGGGCACTTCCCGGACGAGGTACATGATGGCCAGCAAGAGCAAAGACCAACACCCTGCCCCCCTCCACATGGAGAGCAGTTCTCGCGTCGGCGGCCATGAGCATCGCGGGCCGGGACATTCTCACGAACACGGGCATGCTCACTCGGGGCACCACGGGACGGAGCATTCGCACGCTGCGGAGGCGACTCCGACAGACAGCGTGCATCGGGTCAAGGACCCGGTCTGCGGCATGATGGTCGATCCCCATGCGACGCAGCACAAGGCCGAGCATGCGGGGCGGCCGTATTACTTCTGCTCGGCCGGATGCCGCGCGAAGTTCCTGGCCGAGCCGGACCGCCACCTCGACCCGGCCGCTGCGGCGGCAAAGGCCGAGCCCGTGCCCGAGGGGACGATCTACACCTGTCCCATGCACCCAGAGATCCGGCAGGTGGGGCCGGGATCCTGCCCGATCTGCGGCATGGGGCTGGAGCCTGTGCTGGTCAGCCTCGAGGCGGAGCCCAATCTCGAACTGATCGATATGCGGCGCCGCTTCTGGATCGGGCTGGTGCTGACGGTCCCTGTATTCATTCTGGAAATGGGCGGCCATTTCCTCGGGCTGGACCGCTACATCGATCAGCAGACCTCGAACTGGATCCAGCTGCTCTTCGCGACCCCGGTCGTCCTGTGGGCCGGGTGGCCCTTCTTCCAGCGCGGCTGGCAGTCGCTGGTCACGCGCAATCTCAACATGTTCACCCTGATCGCCATGGGCACGGGGGCGGCGTGGATCTACAGCGTCGTTGCGACGCTCGCGCCAGACATCTTCCCGGACGCCTTCCGCCAGCATGACGGGTCGGTCGCGGTTTATTTCGAAGCCGCAGCGGTCATCACCGTGCTCGTGCTGCTCGGACAGGTGCTGGAACTCCGGGCGCGGGAAAGCACCAGCGGCGCAATCCGGGCGCTGCTCGATCTCGCCCCGAAAACCGCACGGGTCATCCGTGATGACGGCACCGAAGAAGAGGTGCAGCTCGACACTGTCCATGTCGGCGACCGCCTGCGGGTGCGGCCGGGCGAGAAGGTGCCCGTGGATGGCGAGGTGCTGGAAGGCCGCAGCGCCGTCGACGAGTCGATGGTGACGGGCGAATCCATGCCGGTGACCAAGGAGGTCGGCTCGCGGGCGATCGGGGGGACCATGAACCAGTCCGGCGCGCTGGTGATCGAGGCCCGCAAGGTCGGACGCGACACCATGCTGTCGCAGATCGTCCAGCTTGTCGCAGAGGCACAGCGCAGCCGTGCCCCGATCCAGCGACTTGCCGACCAGGTGTCGGGCTGGTTCGTGCCGGCGGTGATCGTGGTCGCGGTGCTCGCCTTCATCGCCTGGTCGATCTGGGGCCCGGAGCCGCGCTTCGCCTATGCGCTGGTCGTGGCGGTTTCGGTCCTGATCATCGCCTGCCCCTGCGCGCTGGGTCTGGCGACGCCGATGTCGATCATGTTCGGCGTCGGCCGCGGCGCGCAGAATGGCGTCCTGATCAAGAACGCCGAGGCGCTCGAGCACATGGAGAAGGTCGACACGATCATCGTCGACAAGACCGGCACACTGACGGAGGGGCGTCCCGCCGTCACGGCCATCGTTCCCGCTGCCGGTCTTACCGAGGAGGAGGTGCTGCGCCTGGCCGCCAGCGTCGAGCGGGCGAGCGAGCATCCGCTGGCGCTCGCCATCGTGCGCGCGGCAGAGGAGCGGGGGATCGCGACCGCACCGGTTGCGGATTTCGACTCGCCGACCGGGAAGGGCGCCTATGGCACGGTCGAGGGCAAGCGCATTCCCCTCGGCAACGCAAACTTCCTGGCCGAAGAAGGGGTCGATGTGACGCCGCTGGCCGCGCAGGCTGACCGGCTGCGCCAAGACGGGGCGACCGCGATCTTCATGGGCGTGGACGGAGAGGTCGCCGCAATCTTCGCCATCGCCGATCCGGTCAAGCCCTCCACGCCTGAAGCGCTTGCCGCGCTGAAGGCCCAAGGCATCCGCGTGGTCATGCTCACCGGCGACAACTGGACCACAGCGAAGGCGGTCGCCCGACAGCTGGGCATCGACGAGGTCGAGGCGGAGGTCCTGCCGGACCAGAAGAGCGAGGTCGTGCAGCGGCACAAGGCGGCGGGCGAGGTGGTGGCGATGGCGGGCGACGGCGTCAACGATGCCCCTGCGCTCGCGGCCGCGGATGTCGGCATCGCCATGGGCACCGGCACCGACGTGGCGATGGAGAGCGCGGGCGTCACCCTCCTGAAGGGCGATCTCACCGGCATTGTTCGGGCGCGGCGACTGTCTCAGGCGGTGATGCGCAACATCCGCCAGAACCTTTTCTTCGCCTTCATCTACAACGCGCTCGGTATCCCGATCGCCGCGGGGGTGCTTTATCCGTTCTTCGGCATCCTGCTGTCGCCGATCATCGCGGCAGCCGCCATGGCGCTATCCTCGGTCAGCGTGATCGCGAATGCGTCTCGGCTGCGGGGCGTGAAGCTGTGATGTCCGGGTGGCATCGTGGGCCGTTCCCGCGAGCGCATCTGACAGGCGACATCATGCCGCGGGACGCCGGCGCATTCTCACCCGTTCGTGGGTCGCGCTCCGGACTAGCCGGTGAGATCATGGAGTCCACGAAGAAAGGTTTGACGATGCGGAACGATCACACCATCGGCCGGCGGGCCGTTCTCGCGGCCGCCGCCGCACTTCCGTTCCTGCTGTCGATGCCGGCGTGGGCGCGGGCCGAGGCCCTGCCGCTCGTGACCGTCACCAAGGATCCGTCCTGCGGCTGCTGCGACGGCTGGATCGCGCATATCGAAGCCGCGGGCTTTCCGGTGCGGGTCGTGGACTCGGACGACGTGTTCAGCCTCAAGGAGCGGCTCGGCGTGCCGGCCGAGCTGACCTCCTGCCATACGGCCGAGGTGGACGGCTATGTGGTGGAGGGTCATGTGCCAGCTGCCGCGATCCGCCGCCTGCTGGCCGAGCGGCCCTCCGGGACGGGACTTGCCGTTCCCGGAATGCCTGCCGGCTCGCCCGGCATGGATTTTTCCGGGGTCGAACCCGAGCCCTATGAAGTGCTCCTGTTCGGTCCGACCACCCAGACCTTCGGGCGCTACCTCGGCGCGCAGGAAATCTGAGCCAGGCGCCTCCACATGACCGTCCACCTTGCCGCCGATCCGATGCAGCTCAAGCCGCGAGCGATGGCCCTTGCCCGCGTCAGCAGCGCATCGGCCCGGCTCGACACCGAGAAGGCAGGTGGCTCATGAGCGGGCGCTTCAGAGTTGCGTTCGCGGCGAGATGCGGCCGATTGCGCCAGTTCGCGATCGGCATCCTGTTGCTTGCCATCAGCTCCCTCGTTCTGCAGGGCGTAGCGCATGCCAGCCCGACCGGACACGCCCTCCACCGCGAACAGAGCGCGGCCACGGCGAGCCACTGCGGCCAACATCACCTGCCCGGCGATCACGGGGCAGAGACATCTGCAGGCTGCGAGAGTGATGACGGCGGCCAGATGCTGGCCGACTGCTGTCAGACCTGTCTGATCGCCGCCGTTCCCGTCGGGCCGCTGACGTTCGGGCCGTCCGTGAATGGTGAACTGTTCAGGGTCATGCACCGTGACCCGTGGGAACGATCCCCCGAAGGAATCCTGAGGCCGCCTCGTCTGATTGCTGCGTGACGGCCGCTCCGGCGCGACCGCCGGCAGCGCGCACTTCGAGCCCAGACGAACTTTCGGAGACCCGCGTCCGCGAATGTGACGCCGGCCCTCCGGTGCCAAGGATGAAAACCCATGAACCGAACTGCAATCGTTCTTTCCGTCAGCCTGCTGGCGGGCCTGCCGGGCGCTGCTCTCGCCCAGGCCGAACATGATACCCACCACCCGGGAACCCCGCCCGCCCAAGCGGAACAGGCTCCCGCGCCCACGTCTCCCTCGGACCGGATGCCCGGCATGCAGGGCATCCCCGAGCATGGCCAGGCCATGATGCAGGCGATGCAGCAAATGATGCAGGGGGGCATGCACGGCGGAATGGCCGCACCCGGCGCTGACGGCGCCCCAACGAGCCTTTCCAGCGCTCCCGACTTCACGCAGGCCTACGTCGCCGCGATGAATGAAATGCACGGACCGATGATGGAAGGCGTGATGGCCGGCGATCCGGATGTCGCCTTCGTCCGGGGCATGATCCCGCATCATCAGGGTGCGATCGACATGGCGAAGATCGTCCAGCAATACGGCGACGATCCGCAGACCAGGGAGTGGGCGGACCAGATCATCGCGGCGCAGGAAGGCGAGATCGTCGAAATGCAGGCCTGGCTGGCGACGAACGCCGGCGAGGCACCAACCGCCCTCGGTCAGACCGGCGGGACCGTCTACTCCGCCAACGAGGGCGGCAATTCGATCAGCGCCATCGATCTCGGCACGGGTTCGGTCGAGACCGTTGACGTCGGCGTGTCGCCGCACAATGTCGATCTGACGCCGGACGGAAATCTGCTGCTGGCGGTCGGGAGCCCTGCCGCCGATCACGCGCACGGATCGGATGACGATGGACATGCCGACACCGATGCGGGCGGAGGGGTCCTGGTGGTGCTCGATCCGGAGCGACTGTCGCAGCCCGTCGCCACTGTGGAAGTCGGCGCGCATCCGGCGCATGTCGTCGCCGACCGCAGCGGGCGCGCCTATGCTTCGCTGTCCGGCGGGAACGAGATTGCGGTCGTCGATCTCGCACAGGCCGAAGTCATCGAGCGCATCGCGACCGGCGCCTATCCGCACGGGCTGCGCCTCAGCCCGGATGAGAGCGAGATCTATGTGGCCAATGTCGAGGACGGCTCGGTCTCCGTCATCGACACGCAGGACCTGACGGAAGTTGCGCGCATTCCGGTGGGCGCAGCGCCTGTTCAGGTCGGGTTCACGCCGTCTGGCGATCAGGTCTACGTCTCGCTGCGCGACGAGAACCGGGTGGCCGTCATCGACACCTCGTCCCGGCAGGTGACGAACAGGATCGACGTCGGGCCGAACCCGATCCAGATGTTCGCGACCCCCGATGGAGCCTACGTCTACGTGGCCAATCAGGGCACCGACGCGGAGCCGAACGACACGGTGTCCGTGATCGACACGGCGACGGGAGAGGTCGTGAAGACGATCACCACCGGGGGTGGCGCCCATGGCGTGTCGGCATCGGCCGACGGGGCTTACGTGTTCGTGACCAACATTGCGGACGACACAGTGTCGATCATCGATGTCGAGAGCCAGGACGTGGTGAGGACGGTGCCGGTCGGCGATCGGCCGAATGGCATCGTCTACGGCGACTCGAGCCGCTAAGGAGTTCGGCGCCGGAGCGGTCCAGCTCCGGCGCCAGACTTGGAGGCAGGGATATCATGTCCGCCTACACGGCCAGCGCCGGTCTGCGTGGAAGTGCAGGGCTTCTCCAAACGGTACTGGGTGCATCGGAATTGCCGCCGCCATCGCCCTCGTGGCTATCCAAGAGGTGAGAAGAGACAATGAGACTGATAGTGTTCGGACCACCAGGAGCAGGGAAGGGAACGCAGGCGCAGCGCCTGGCCGAACGCCACTCGATCCCTCAGCTTTCTACAGGAGATATGCTGCGCGCTGCTGTGACCGAAGGCACCGAAACCGGGCGGCGGGTCGACGCGATCATGGATCGCGGCGAACTCGTACCCGACGATGTGGTCAACCAGATGGTATCCGACCGGATCGATCAAGAGGATTGGCGCAAAGGGTTCATTCTCGACGGCTTTCCCCGGACAGTCGCGCAGGCGGAGTCCCTGACCGCCATGCTGGAGCAAAGGGGTGTCAGGCTTGACGCAGTCATCGAACTGAAGGTCGATGAGACCTCGCTGGTCGAGCGAATGGAAAAGCGCGTCGCCGATACGCTGGCCGCTGGCGGCACGGCTCGCAGCGACGACAATCGGGATACCTTTGTCAGACGTCTCGACGCATATCGGAACAAGACGGAGCCGCTACTGGACTACTATCGCCGAAGGAGAGAGCTCATTACGGTTGATGGAATGCAGGGCATCGACGACGTGGCGCGCGAGATTGAGGACGTACTGACCCGGCGATCCTCGGGATCACGACGCTGATCCTGATCCTGGCGACAAGGAACGGTGAGGGACACCACCAGGCCGCTGCGTCCAGCGATCGATCGGCATGCTGCCTGCCGCCATATTGGTGCGGATTGCAGACCGCAGGCGCTCAGGCTCTTGCTAGCTTGTCTCAGGAGAGCAGGCCCGAGCCTGCTCTCTCATCACTGCGTAGTCGGTCAGCATTTCCGCGATGATCGAGCCTTCCGGCAACCACGCCAGTTCGTCGGCGGCCCGCGTCTGTAACTCCTGACCATATTCCACGACCGGCGGACAAAGTGCCATGATCCTTTGTTCAGAACCGACCGTCGCGCAGCCGGTCAGCAAGCTCGTCGCGATTGCGAGGGCGGCGAGCCGCCGCCTCCAGCATCCGGCGTTGGGCATCATTGATCTTCTCCGTGGTCTCATAGCGTTCGGCGAGGCGGCCAGTGCGCTCGCCGGAACGCCGGAGCGCGAGCAGGAACAGAAGCACGCTGAAGCCAACGGCGCCGTAGCGCAGCGCGGCCCGCATCCATGGGCTGGCGGCAATGCCGCCCAGCAGCGCGGCGATCATCGACGCCCCCGCTTCCAGTCGTCGAGCCGCGCGTAGATGGTCACGACGATGCCAACGAGTGCCACGGCGATGAACACCCAGCGCAGCGTTTCGAGATAGGACACAAGCGGCAGGATGGCGGTCTGGGTCTCGGCAAGGACGTCTCGAGCCACCTCGACGCCCGCCGCGCCCAGCGTCGCCACACCGGCCGCTCCGCCACCCTTCATGGTGCGGCTCTGCGCCAGCACTTCGCGCGCCGGCGGGGTTTCGGCAGCGAAGGGAGTCGGCCGGACCGGGAAGCGCTCGCCCCACTGCCGTGCCGGGCCGAGATCGACATGGATGAAGCCCGAGCGCGGGTAGAAACCGAAGCCGAGGAACCCCACCGCCCGCGCTGCCGCCTCGAACGCCACCGGATCGTGGTTCGCCATGGCGATGTCGAAGGCCGCGCCGTCGAGATGTTTCGACCGGGTCGCGCCGCCAACGGCGCGGTTGTGCTCGGAGCTGCGATAGGCCGAGCGGACGATCAGCGGCTTGCCCAGCCGATCGCGCAGCGCCTGCAGCTTGTCGAGCGCGGGTTCGTTGATCAGCAGCTTGCCGGTCCCTCGGCAGGCGATCTCGGCGGGCGAGAAGTTCGGCCAGCGCCAGGCATTCTTCGGCACGTCACGCCAATGGCGGTGGAAGGTCGTGGTCATGGGGTCCTCCAAACGAAAAAACCCGCCTCGAGGGCGGGTCATGATGGGCTGACAGATCGGAACGAGACGACGGCTACGGGCCGTTGCCGAAGATCTTGAGCTTGATGGCGATGCCCGCCAGCAGCGCCAGCACGACGCCGGTGGTGATCATGCGAACTGCAGTCTGCATCGCGGTGCGGCGCACCAGCCGGATACAGTCCACCAGCGAGCGCAGATCGCGGATGTCGAGCGCAGCCTCGTCGCCGTCGAGGCCGACATCGGCAAGCGCACGCTTCGCGCCTTCCTCAGCCGCCCGGGTCAGGATCGCCTCGAACTCGGCGTCCGGCATGCGGACGTAGCCTTCGGATCGGGGTGGGTTCATCGGTTCCTCCTTTCGCCGCTCAGCCGATCTTGCAGCCCCAGAAGGACGTGTGGTCGGCCGCGAAGTAGCCGTCCGCGACCCGGAAATACCCCTGCAGCTCGACGGTATCGCCCGCAGTCAGCGGGACCATCGTCTGCAGCCAGATGGCAGTGGCGAGCGAGACGTGGGTCGCGGAGATTTCGCCGAGGGAGCCGCGAATTTCGGTCGTCCCGTTCAGCACGAGCCGCCCGCGCATGTGGGCCGTGGCGCTGGCGTTGATCTTGTAGAGCAGCGTCGCGCCGAAGAGGTAGGTGCCGTCTGCGGGTGCCACGAAGTGGTTGTTTGCGGCGTCGAACGCGCCCTGATCGTTGGTGTCGGTGTTGTTGAGGCCGATCTTCGTCCATGTCCCGACGCCGACATAGTTGTCGTAGTTGGTCCAGGCCTTGAACCGTGGCAGCCGGGGCTGGTCGACGATGCCGGTGGCGTTGTCGACACTGAGCCCGTCGAAGAAGGTGCTGCCGTCGGCGGAGACTGCCAGCCGGAAGCGGTCCGAACCGAAGAGGCCGACCAGCGCCTTGGTCACGAAGCCGGTCTGCAGCGTGAGGCCGAGATCGTCGCCCGCGGCCTCCTTGTTCATGGTGTAGAGGAGATCGCCTGTGCCGCCCTCGGCGATGGTCTTCGCGGTCCAGAGCGCAGCGTTGAGCTTGGCCGAGAATGGGTTCGACCCATCCGCTGTCGTGCCGACGCCCAGCATCGCCATATTCTGCAGCGCCGTGGGCGTGGTGCCGATCCAGCTCGCGCCGCCGTAGACCAGCAGCAGGCCCTCGTCCTCGACCCACGCGCGCCAGCCGGTCCTCGGTGGCAGACGCAGCCACGCCCCGTCCGTCCAGAGCGCCACGTTCAGGTCCCAGCCGGCCCAGTCGCCCGTCGCGCCCGAGCCGACGATGTAGCGGTCGCCATCGGCCGGGCTGCCGGGCGGGGCGGTCAGGTCCCGGTCGAGGACCGAGAGCTGGACGAGCCCGTCGAGAAGCCGCAGCGCCTCGTTGTGGGTGACGTGCTTCTGGGCCTGCGCGGCGAGGACGTAGGGCAGCAGGAGATGGGTCGTGGTGTCGGACATGGGATGGCCTTCAGAACGTGAACGTGACCGTTTTTGGCGCGCCCCGCCCGACGAGGGCGGAGAGCTGGAAGATGCGGATGTCGAGCGTGTCGCCGGGGGCGAGCGGCGCGCCCCAGTCCGCGGTCTGCTGGGCGGCCGTGTAGACCGCGCTCGTGGTGTTCACGCTCAGCACCCGCTTCACGGCAGTGCCGTCGAGGATCTCGATCTCATAGGCTTCCAGTTCCTCGGCCAGCGGCACCTCGAGCCCGCCCCAACTGTCGGCTGCGAGCGCGCGGGACCGGCGTTTCCAGCGGATCGTCAGATCGCCGGGCGTGCGAGGCCTGCGCCATGGCTGCTCGACATGGGCGACGGAGAACGGGCGCAGCCCGGCGCCTGCCGGCGTGAAGGCCTGCGCGACATAGGTCTCGTCGCTGACCGAACGGCTCGCCGGGCCGATGCGCCAGTTCCACGGGATCCCGAGGTCGGCCTCGGCGATTGGTAGCGTGGCGAGGCTGTCGTCGAGCACCACGACCCGCGCGCCAGCAGGCGCCGGGTTGCCCATGGCGCTTTCGGTGCCGCGCTGGCCGCGCAGGAGCTGGGTCAGCCGATACCGGCCGAGCGCGAGCAGCTCGGCCGCGCCCGCCTGCACGATCTCCCAGACGCCGGCCGCGCTCTCGATGGCGAGCGCGTTGGCGCCGCCGAACAGGGTCAGGTCCGTGACGCTTTCCAGCGTCCCGGTCAGCAGATCGACGATCAGCGCATTACCGCGATCGAAGCGCGAGGTCGGGCCTGAATAGAGATCCGAGACCAGCGTCCCGATCCGGGCCCGCGTGCCGAAACTGGTAAGGAGCTCGAAGCCATCCGTCGAGGGACTGCGGAACACCGCCATCTCGCCCGGCCAGGGAACCGCGTGCGCCGCGACCAGCGGCCGATGCGCGGGCTGGTCCTCGGTCAGCTGCGGCAGGTCCATCAGCACCGCCTTCGGCGCGCCGAACACGACGGCGCGCGTCAGCGACGCCGCGCGGGGATCGCCGGGCGGCAGATCGTAGGTCGCCCGGTCCTGGCGAACCGCCTCGATGCCACGCGCCTCCGCGTCGGCGATGGAGACCAGCCGCAAATCGACCGGCCGCCCGTCATGCGCGAGCCGGATCGCATCGGCTGGATCGAGCGCGAGGCGCGAGGGCGGCAATCGGAACGCCGCCGTCTCGCGGCCCACCCACGCCTCCATCAGCGCGCGGCGGCAGCGCCGCTCGGCCTCCTCGGGCGGCACCGCCATCGGAAAGCTCTCGGAGGCGATCCGCGTCGTGTCCACGGTGATGCGGCGCGCCTCGACGAGGGCCGCGTCGTAATCCTCGTCGGCGCGGGCGACCTGCCACTTCAGCGCTTGCGGCAGTTCCGTTTCCTGGCCGCGGGTGAGTTCCAGCACATCGCCCTCGCGGGCGGCTACGAGGTCGTCGGGCGCGAGGCTGGCGACGGACGCCCGGCCGCGCATGATAAAGCGGATCACGCCCTCGGTCTCCACCGCGTCGAAGCCGAAGTGGCGCGACAGCGTGGTGATCGAGGCGCGCGGGCTTTCGAGAGCCGTAATGGCGTAGCCTTCGACCGCGCCCCAGAGCCCGGTGACATCGATCCGGGACTCGGGCAGCCCGGCGCGCAGGCAGAGGTGGCGGACGAGTGCGGCCAGCGACACCGCGCCCAGCCGCCCTGTCAGCCAGTGCCCCAGCCGCCAGTTCGCTCCGTCCGTCCAGACGTCGGTCAGCGCCGGGAAGAACGGATAGGGCCGCGCGTCCCATGTCCAGGCGGCGCATTCCGGCACATGCACCATGCGGCCCCCGTAGACCGGGGAGACCGGGTTGTTCGCGGCCTCGCCCCACCAGAGGTAGGTCGCCTCCAGATAAGCCCGCTGGATCGCGTCGTCGCGCCAACCCCGCGAGAAATGTGGCGTGAAGCTCTCGGACGACTTCGGATCGAAGAAGACATTGGGCTGGTTGGTGCCCCGGTCGATGGCGGGACAGCCGAGCTCGGTGAACCAGACGGGCTTGGACTCGGGCGCCCATGCTGTCGGCGTCCCGCTTTCCACCCCACCCGGGCGGTTGTAATGCGCGTTCGACCACCAGGCGCGCAGGTCCTTGTAGCGGAAGACCCACGGCTTGGCCGCCGCCCCATCGGTGATCGGCGTGCGGACCTGCGCTGTGCGGTCGGCCGCCGAGGCATAGAACCAGTCGAAGCCTTCGCCACCCGCGATGTTCCCCTGCAGGTAGGCCCGGTCGTAGATCGCGGGCCAGCCCTCGGCTGCATCGAGATGCTCGAACCCGTCCCGCCAGTCGGAGAGCGGCATGTAGTTGTCGATCCCGACGAAGTCGATCTCCGGATCAGCCCAGAGCGGATCGAGATGAAAGAACACGTCGCCCGAGCCGTCACCCGGCTGGTGACCGAAATACTCCGACCAGTCCGCCGCATAGCCGACCTTGGTGCCGGACCCGAGGATCGACCGCACATCCGCGAGCAGGTCCCGGTAGGCCTGCACCGCCGGATAGGTGCTGGCGCCCGAGCGGATCGTCGTCAGCCCCGGCATCTCGGTGCCGATGAGGAAGGCGTCCACCCCGCCCGCCGCCTCGCAGAGATGAGCGTAGTGCAGCACCATGCGCCGCAGGCCCCAGTCGCCGGGCGTGCCTGTCCAGGAAACCGTCTGACCCGAGACGCTGAAGCTCGTGGGCGTCGCCGTGCCGAACAGCGCCGCGACCTGGCTTGCGGCCGTAGCGGTCTTGTCCACGGTCCCCGCGAAACCTGCGGCAGGCGAACAGGTGATCCGCCCGCGCCACGGGAACGCGGGCTGACCGGTCTCGCCGGCGTTGTCAGAATACGGGTTCGGCAGGGTGTTGCCAGGCGGCACGTCCATCAGGATGAAGGGATAGAAGGTGACCCGCAGCCCGCGGGCCTTCATCTCCTGGATCGCCTGCACCACGGCGAAGTCAGACGGCGTGCCGCCATAGACCGGGCGATCCTGATCGTCGCGGCTGACCAGGAAGGCGCTGGCCCGGCTCACGCCATTCACCGACCATGTAGCGGGCGTCGTCGACTTGGCCGACACCTCGACGCCCGGCCGCACCTTGCAGGATCCCGCGCGCAGATCGTCGCCGAACCAGGCCACCACGAGGCTGACGCTCTCGACCGCAGGCGCCATGGCCTGCAGCCTGTCCAGCGCCTCCACCATGTCCGTGGAGTCTGCCAGCGCGTTCAGGTTCTCGGGCACCGTCGCGCCGCCATCGGTCTTGCGGATCGCCTGCGTTGCGTAGGTGAACTCGCCCGAGGCCGGGATCATGGTGACGGCCCGGGTCAGCCCCTCGGCCGTGTCGGGATCCGCGAGCGGGCGGAACACCTCGAATGAGAGCTGCGGCAGACGGTT
Organism: Paracoccus contaminans; assembly: GCF_002105555.1. NCBI lineage: Bacteria > Pseudomonadati > Pseudomonadota > Alphaproteobacteria > Rhodobacterales > Paracoccaceae > Paracoccus > Paracoccus contaminans. Next base: position 2,624,567 of record NZ_CP020612.1, on the reverse strand, counting down.
GCCATAGGTCGAGAGCGCCAGCTCCTCGAAAACGACATAGGCGGTGCCGCGATAGGCGGGCGTGTTCGCCGCGCCCATCTTCGCCGCGACGAACGGGTCGGCGGTCTGGCTCTCGTCGCCCGGATACCAGCGCCAGGTGACGCCGGAGAGATCCATCGGCTTGCCGTCGGCCCAGATGCGCCCGATGCCGGCGATTCCCCGCCCTGCCGGGCCTCCTCCGCCTCCATTCTCTCCACCGGAGAGAATGGCCCCTGCGGGACCGGCTTCGGAGCCCTCGCACAGCGCGACTGCGAAGCTCGCATAGTAGAGATACTCGGTCGTCCTGACCTTGCCGCCTCCGCCGCCCTTGCCACCGCCCTGCGTGGTGGTCCTGGTCTCCTCGCGGAAATCGGTGGCCCAGATGATGTTGCCGCCCATCCGCATGCGGCCGTAGACGCGCGGGATCACTGCCCCTTCAGTGGAGGACGTGATCCGAAGGCTGTCGAGCCGCGCGCCTTCGATGCGCTGGGTGGGCGCGAGCGAGGAGATGATCCAGCTGTCGACGACAGAGCCGATGGTGGAGCCGATGAAACCGCCGATGGTGGCGGCGCTCACGCCGAGGATCGCGCCGCCGATCGAACCGCCAATGGCGGCGCCAGCGGCACCGAGAACGAGGGTGGCCATGTCGGGTCTCAGCGTTGCGGGAACAGGAAGGCGAAGGCGATGCGCCGCCGCCATGACGGGGTGAGCGGCTCCTCGATCACGCCGAGCCGTTCATAGGCGTGAAGGAAGGTGTCGGGCCCGGTGAGGATCCCGACATGCTTCGCGATGGCACGCGGCTTCATGCGGAAGAGGACCAGCGTTCCGGGACCGGCCTCCGCCGGGTCCACCTCGATCATCATGCGCCGCGCGCCCTCGGCCAGCACCTCGCGCGGGCCGGTCTCGCCCCAGTCGCGGCTGTAGGGCGGGATCGGGAACGGCTCCGGGCCGACGACCTCGCGCCAGACGCCCCGGGCCAGCCCGAGGCAATCGCAGCCGACGCCCCGAAGGCTGGCCTGGTCGTGGTAGGGCGTGCCGAGCCAGGAGCTCGCTGCCCCGATCACCCTATCGGGATCGGCGGGCTTCACAGCACGCCACCCTCATGCCCACCATCTTTCGTGGCGTAGCGCAGGACCGCGTCCTGGCCGGGGATATGCGGGAAGCCCCGGAAGTTGGCGGTGTTGGCGAACTTCGCGCCACAGGTCTCCATCCGTTTGTCGCAGCCTGCCCGGATGATGAAATTGTCGCCTTCGGCGATCGCGCGCACCGGCGCCTCGAGCAGGGTCAGGATCGCCACGCCGTCCGTGACGTCATGGCCCAGCACCTCGGTGCGCCGGCCCGCATTCGCGCCGCTCGTCCATTCCAGCGTGCCGAAGGTGAACCAGCCGGAGGTGAACCCACCGAGGCCCGAGGCGGTGAAGGCCCGGTCGCGCAGGAGATCGATGACGCTACCAGTGCCCTTGAAGGCGGGATCCTCCAGATCGACCTCGCAGCGCGCATCTCCGAGCGCGGCGTCGCAGCTCGCCTGGAAGGTCCGCCCGACCGTCTGGCCCAGCACATGGGCGAGCGATCGGACCTCCGCGACGAAGGCCAGCCGGCCGCGCCGGATCTGGCCGATGGCCCCGCGGCGCATCAGCACGCGCTGGCTGGTGTCGGCCCAGTTCGCCCGCCAGACCTCGACCTCGGCGTTGTCCCAGCGGCCGTCGAGGATGTCGGTCTCGGTGATCCGGTCGGAGGTCAGCACGCCCTCGGCGTCCTGCGCATCGACCGACAGGTCCGAGCCCGAGCGGACCTCGGAGGCCGTCAATCCGCTCTCGGGCTCGAAACCGGTCCCATCGAAGGCGAGCGTCCGGTCGTGGTCGGTGAAGCCGAAGGTGACGGCGTCGGCGCGGCTGATGCGCCAGCACCAGGCGAGCGTCGTCGTGCCGTCGTCGAGATGGGCCTGCAGTGAGGGGTCGAGGGTCTTCATCGGCGCAGTTCCAGCAGCGGAATGGAGGTGATCGAGCCGAGCCGCTCGAGGTCGAGCGTTACATCAAGCGCATCGGTGTCGAAGCGGACCGGCACGTCGAAGGCGAAGCCCGCGGTGATGGCGACGCCCTCGGCTGGCGCAGTGGCGAAGGTCACCACGCCGGTGGTCGTGTCGACGGACCAGCCGCCGAGCTGCTCTGCGCCATCGAGGGCGATCCGGACCGTGCCGGCGACCGGCTTGGTGATCGCACGCACCCATGTCTGACTGCCTGAGGCGTAGCGCTTCACCAGCTGGAACGCAGTGGTGATGCCGTCGCCGGTGCCGATCGCCTGGTCCGTCGGCCCCGGCGTGGCGGACGGCAGGCAGGATTTGTGATCTGCCCAGTCCTTGAAGCGGAAGCCATGAAGCCGCCCGTTGCGGGCTTCGAAGAAGGCGACGACCGCCGCCAGATCGTCAGCACGGCGGATGCCGTAGGCGACATCGTAGCGTCGGCGGGAGTTCGCCCAGCTGGCGTTGCGCTCCTCGTCGCCCGAGGCCAGCTCGACGATTTGGGTGCGCCGCTCCGGTCCGCCGCGCGCACCGCGGCTGATGTCATCCGGAAACCGGACCTCGTGAAACGCCATCAATCCTCTCCGAGATACGTGCCGCGCAGTCCTGTCTGCGGCGTCGGGCTCACATGCCCCTTCGCCCGAGCGAAACTGCGCGGGCGATATCGGCCGCGATCTGTGTGCGGGATTGGCGGAAGCTCTCGGCATCCCGCGCGTTGATCGTGACATTGACCGTAGGCGCGCTTGCGCCGCCGTAACCGGCGGCCTCACGACGGGAGAGCACGCGCTCGCCGCGCTGCAGGATTGCCGGAACCTCGTCGGGCCTGAGGCCTGCCCAACCGCCATTGTGCATGCGCGGCGCCCCGGCGAAGGCCAGCGTCGGGACCATGCGGCCGGGGCCCGGTGCGCCGACCACCCCGCCGGCATGCAGGACGTCGGCAAAAATGCCCTCAGCGCCGCCGAGCGCGCCGGAGAGCGCATTGGCGATCGGTCCGAGGATGAAGCGCCGCGCCGCGAGCTTCGCCAGATCGGCGATCAGCGAGGTGACAAGGTCGCGGAAGCTCAGCTTGCCGGTCTTCACGAACTCGCCGATGGCGTTCTCGGCGCCCTGAAATGCTCCGACCAGCGCAGTGCCGATATCGCCGCCGATGTCGCGCGCCTTGGCGGCGTAATCGGCAAGCGTGGCGCTGACGGCGGCCCAGCCGGTGACGGCCGTTTCCGCCCCCGCAGCCGCTTCCGCCCCGGCCTGGCGCCCGGCGGCGCCGGCGCGACCCGCGGCACCGGTGGCGCCGTCCAACGCATGGCCCAACTCGAGGGCGCCGCCCGCCGCATCATCGAGCGCACCCCCGGCATCATCGTCAACGCCGGTCACCGCATCCTTCAGCGCCTGCCAGCTGGCCATCGGCCGCGACGCGGCATCGGCCAGCATGCCGGCCGCTTCGCGGTAGCCCTCGGCACGTCCGCGCGCGGCCTCGGCCATGGCCCCCAGGCCGGTGTCGGGAGCGGTGACATAGGTCTTGCCCATGGCGGCGTTGAAGGCATCGGCCGCAGCGGTGCCGGCCGCCGTCGCAGCCCCCTCGAAGGGATTCGCGACCCGCCCCAGCGCCACCGGGTCGAGCGTGCCGATCCGCACCCCGCCGTCGCCGACCGCCCAGTCGGGCAGCAGCTCCAACGCGGCATTGAGCCCGCCGATGAAACTGTTGATCCGGGTGACGACGCCGTTCAGCATCGCCTCGACCCCGGAGATCAACCCGTTCGCGGCCTGGAAGGCGAAGTCGCCGATGGCGCCGGGCAGGCTCCCCCAGATCGCCACCGCGCCGTCATAGGCGCCCTGAAACACCGCGATGGTGCGGTCACCGAAACTGACCACCCCGGTCAAGGTGTCGTCGAGCAGGGTGAAGATCGTCGCCTTCAGCCCCTCCCAGGCGGCGCTGATGCTAGCCATCACCGCGTCGAGTCGCAGCCCCATGCGGTTCCATGCCTCCGCCGCCAGATCGGCGACGAGGCGGAAGGCCTCGCCCAGCCCGCCGACCTTCTGCACGACAGTCATCAGCTGGTAGATCAGTTCGCCCGCGAGCACGATCAGGGCGCCGATGCCGGTGCGCACGATGGCGCCGCGCAGCACGGTCAATGCGCCGGAAAGCGTCAGCGTGGCTACACGGGCAGCGAGGAAAGCCGCGACCCAGCGCCCGGCCATGAAGCCGGCGAAGGCGATGCCGATGGCGGCGAGGCGTTCCATGTTGTCGGCGACCGCGATCAGCGCCGTGGCGACCAGCGACGAGGCCCCGAACACCTGATCCCACGTCCCGACCAGCAGCATCGCGGCGTTGCCGATCAGGGTGAAGGCGTCGCCGATGGTGGCGGGCATACCATCGGCTTCCTCGCGCAGCCGCTCGAGATTGCCGATCAGGGCGGTCTGGATCACCGCGCCGGTGATGCGGCCCTCGGCGCCCGCCTGGCGCAACCCGGTGACGGTGGTGCCGAGGTCCGCCGCGAGCAGCTGCGCGACGCGGCCACCCTGCGCGATCACGGTGTTGAGGTTGTCGCCCGAAAGCTGCCCCAAAGCCATGGCGCGGGCCAGCGCGGTCTGCACCGAGACGGCACGCTCGCCCTTGGCGCCCGAGACCACCATGGCGTTGTTCAGCGCCTCGGTGAAATCGAGGCTCTCGCGGGTGGAAAGGCCGAGTTCGCGCAGTGCGGTGGCGTTGGCCAGCCAGGACTCGGTCGTCTGCTCGATCCCGGAATAGGTCCGCCGCGCCATGGCGGCGAGGCGCTCCATCACCGCCGCCCCGCGCTCCTGCGAGCCGGTGGCGAGATCGACACGCGAGCGCAGATCGGTCCAGCTGTCGGCATAGGCCACGATCTGCCGAACCGACAGTGCCCCGGCGACGATCCCTGCCAGGCGGCGCAGCACCGCGCCGGTGACGTCGGCCTGCCGCTCGATGCGCCTGAAGCTCGCCTCGCCGGCATCGCCCACGCCCTGGAACTCGGCCTTCACCTGCCTTCCGCCCTCGGCGACGAGGCGGACGGAGACCTTCTTCTGAGCCATGGATCAGTGTTCCTGACGAAGGGAACGAGGCTTGTGGGCCCGGTTCATCGCTCCGGCCCCGGCGAGGACCGGTCGCCTGACGCCCTCTGTTCGTTGAGCTTGCGGACCATCACGGCCTCGATCTCGGGCAGGCATTCGGCAGCGATCAGCGGATCGACCCCGAGCGCCCGCGCCACGGCGAGCGCCGCCGTCATGTCCCAGCCGAGCACCGTGGCGCCGCCCACCCCGGTCGCGATGCGAAGCTGTCCGGTCAGGCGCTGCGCCAGATCCCAGACCTGCCAGCCTTCGAGGGTTTGCGGCCGGTTCAGGCGCGCCGGGCAGTCCGGGCACGAGGCCCCGCCGCCCTCGCAGGGCTCGCAGGCTTTGCAATAGGCGTCGCCCCCGCCGAAGTGCCAGTCTGCGAGGGCGCGGAGGCGTTTTTTTCCTGCTCCAGCATCAGATGCGGTGCGAGGCAGCGGGTTTGGAAGGCCTCGAAGATGGGCCAGATGTCGAGAAGCGCGTCGATGCCTTCGGGGCTGACGGGGACGGGACTGCCGCTTGCATCACCGACGCCCTCCCAGCCGGTGACCACGCGGCGAGCGACGGCCTTCGCCATCACCAGTGCCTGTTCCTCCCTGCTTGCCTCTTCGGGGAGTGCTTCCACTGCCGGATCGTTGCGGGCGGCGACCATGATCGCGGTGGTGATGGGCAGGACGTGCAGACGCAGGCCATGGCCGAGGTCGAGCCATTTCGGCTCGCTGGAAAGATCGAGACGGATCATGGTCAGTATTCCTCGATGTCGTTGATGAGAGTGACGGTGCACATCCGTCCCAGCGTGGCGTCGCGTGCGGCCTGCCAGTCGAAGCTGGCCTGAATGCCCTGCGGCCCGCCGATCTCGATGCGCGGGCGCGGCAGATAGACGGCGTGGACGGTGAGGGTGAGGCTCTCGCCGGAAATGAGCGTCCAGGAGAACTCCAGCTCGCAGGGCGTGCCGCTGATCGCCTGGCTGACGAGCGTGCTGTCGGCGAAGCGCACCTCGGTGCGACCGGTGAGCGCGGCGATCGAGGGATCGGCGCCGTCGATCATGCCGTCCGCGCGGATGGTCTCGATCCGGTCGAGATTGTTGGCATAGGTGATCTCGGTCGAGATCACGTTGCCGAGCGCGCTGCCGTCGCGTTTGATCGAGCCGTTGAAGTGACCGAAACGGGTCAGATCGATCTCGGCCGGCGTTCCCGCGCCGCTGGTCGTGGCGACCGTCTCGCCTTGCGCTACCAGCCGCGCGGTGGCGGTGAGCAATCCCGAGCGCTGCATCTGCCAGCTGAGCTGGTCCAGCACCACGCCGGAATACATCGCATAGCGCGGCACCTCGGGCATGGCGGTCTCGATCGCCAGGCTGGGCAGCGCCCAGCTGCCGGACTGGAAGGTATGGGTATATGGACCGGGCGAGCTTCCGGTGGTGGTCGGCGCACCGAAGGCCGCCTTCAGCCAGAAGCCGAAGGCCTCGGCGTCGATCGGCACCACGACGTCGCCGTCGGCCGTGACCGCGTCTTTGATCGGCGCCAGCGGATCGCGACCGTAGCCGAGCAATTCCGAGTTCAGCAGCGGCTGCTCCGCCCCGAGCGTCGTGCTGGCGAAGGGCATCCGGGTGAAACCGCTGGCCGGCGGCGTGCCGTAGGTCGTCTCGAACGCGAGCGCCATCCGCGCCCGCGCCCCTTGCGCGCGTGCCATGTTCGTCTCCTGTTGTCGGTTGGGTCAGGCCAGTTGGTCGGCCGTCGAATAGTGCAGCACCACCGGGATGACGGCCGCCTTCAGGCTGGCCGCGCCATCGACCGGCAGATCGACCGCCTGCGGGGCTTCGGCCTCGACCCAGTCGCAGAGGCCGCCGAGTGTGCGGTCGGCTGCGAGCGCCGTGCCGATGCTGGCGCAGAGGGCGTCGAAGGTGGCGTCACGATCGGCGCCTTGTACGACCGCCTCGATCTCGGCCCGGTGCTGGTAGTGGTAGCGCAGGGGCGACAGCGTCACCTCGGGCTCGCCGGGATCACCGTCGCGCAGGATCAGCAGCCCTTCGGCCGGGACGCGCTCGGGCAGCACCTCGCCGCGCAGGGCGGTGGGGGGCAACGCCGAGAGCCGCACATGCAGTGCGGCGAGGATGGTCTCGCGGGCGGTAGGCATTCCAATCCCTCTTACGTTCTGACCCCGCCGAGCCAGCCAAGCTGTTGTACTGTCTCGCAGGATCGCCGATCATCACGACAACACCTTCATCTCTCCGTATTCGCGACCCGCCCGACGGTTCAACCGATGCGAACCGACAGGATTTCTGAATGACGCGCCTCGATCTTGAGCGGCAACAGGTCTGGATCTATCTTGCCGCCATCCTGGCAGGGCTGGGCTTGGGTCTGGTGCTGCCGGGGGCCGCCGCACATCTCGAGGCGGCGCTCTGGCCGCTTCTCGGCATCCTGATTTTCGTGACCTTCACGCAGGTGCCGCTGATCCATCTGCCGGAGGCGTTCCGCGACCGGCGCTTCATGGGGGCGATGCTCGCGGGCAACTTCGTGATCGTTCCGCTGATTGTGGCGGGGCTGCTGTTGTTCCTGCCCCAGGATCCGGCGGTCCGGCTGGGTGTTCTCCTCGTGCTGCTCGTCCCCTGCACGGACTGGTACATCACCTTCACTCATCTGGCGGGGGGCGATGCCGGCCGTGCGATCGCCGCCACGCCGGTGAACCTGATCGTGCAGATGGCATTGCTGCCCGTCTACCTGTGGTTGTTCATGGGCACGGCCTTCCTGGAGATCTTCGCGGTCGGACCCATCGTGACCGTTTTCCTGACGCTGATCGTGGCGCCGCTGGTGGCGGCATGGGCCCTCGAGCGATGGGCCGAGGCCCGATCCGGCCGGGACGCGCTGATCGAGCGTCTTGCCTGGTTCCCGGTACCGCTGCTTGCGCTGGTCGTCTTTCTGATCGCAGCAAGCCAGGTGCAATCGGTGACCGCCTCCCTTCCGGTCTTGCCGCAGGTGACGGGCGTGTTCGTCGGCTTCCTCGTGCTCGCCCTGTTCGCAGGACTTGCGATAACACGGGCGCTAGATCTCCCGGCGCGATCAGGACGCGCGCTGGTGTTCAGCCTTGGCACACGCAATTCCTTCGTCGTGCTGCCGCTGGCGCTGGCCCTGCCGCCGGAGTGGCGGCTGGCCATCGTGGTCATCGTGTTTCAGTCACTCGTCGAACTGTTGGGCGTGCTGGTGTACCTCAAGGCGGTGCCGCGTCTTCTGCCCGAAAGATAAGCAAGCTATGTTGGGAAATCGAGCGGAACCCCTCGCCAGAAGCAATGCAATGACCGATCAACAACCGATTCTCATCAGTACCATCGCGTGTCCGGACTGCGGTTACTCGAAAAGCGAGACCATGCCGACAGAGGCATGCCAGTGGTTCTATGAGTGCGCGGGTTGCGGTAAGCTGCTGAAGCCGAAGCCCGGCGATTGCTGTGTCTATTGCTCTTGGGGCACCGTCCCCTGTCCTCCGATCCAGGCAGGCAAGGGATGCTGCGGCTGATGGACTGACTGATCAACTCTCTCAAACGCGCCCCTCCACCCAGTTCGCCACGATCAGTCCCGGCACCGCATCGCGCGCCTGCTCCGCGTCCCGCGCGAGGTCCAGCCGCTTCTTCAGCCTGACCTGCGGGACAAGCAGGAAGACCGGCACGGTGGTGAGCCCCCGGCCGGTCTTCGAGCGCGACGCCACCGCGCGACCCTTGGTGTTCAGCCGCCCCTCGGCAACCAGCAGGCTCGGGCCCCTGCGCCGATAGACGAAGCGCAGGCGCAATCCGGTGCGGCGCTCCCATTCGCCGGGGGTGATCCGGCCGCCGCGGAGGGACTTGCCGGCCGCGGCCGCGGGGATCGCCAGCCAGAAACCGTCCTTCGAGCGGATCAGCGGCCCCGTGTCGTGAGCGCCGACGATGACCGGGGCCTTCGACCAGACCAGCGCGGCGGCGTTCAGGCTGGCCCGGCCTTTCGGGAACTGCTCGGACCGGATGGTGCGGGCGAGCCGCGCCCCCAGCCCCGCGCCGGTGATCTGGGCGCGCCAGGCGGTCTTCAGCCCTGTGCTGGCCTCGCGCATTGCGGCGGTCACCGCCTTCTCCCCGGCCAGCGTTTCCGCCTCCATGATCCGGGCGATATCGCCGACGATGTCGACGCCGAGTTTCATGCAGGCCTCAGTTCGACCGTCCAGACGAGCCGCTCACGGTCGCGGAGGGGCTCGCCCTGGACGAGGAAAGCCTCGCCGTCGATCTCGATGCGGTCGCCGGGGCGCGGGTTCGCCACTTCGGAAACGCGCAGATCGATCCGCGTGGTTTCCGACCAGAGCCGCGCGTCACCGAACTCGGTGACCGCATCGGCACGCCGGGCGACGGCGCGCACCAGAACGGGCGCGCCGCCGTCGGCGATATAGACAGCATCCCGGCCGATGTTCGGATCCGCGAAGAGCGTGTCGACGGCGGCGGCAAAGGCGGACATCAGGTCCGCCGCGCCGAGCGCAGCACCTGCGGCCGCGTGCAGATCGGCAGCGGATTGCTCTCGATCTCGAGCCTGACCCATTCGTCGCGGTCCCGGTCCGGGATGGTGCGGGCGTAGAGCGGCAGACCCAGCGTGTTCACCGTCTCGAAGGTGTCGGCGGGAGCGTGATAGATCTCGAAGAGCCCCTCGACGCCTTCGGGATAGAAGAAGGCTCTGTCGGTCGGCACGCCGAAGCCCGCGCCACCCCGGTAGCGCCGGAAGGTGATGCCGCCGAAGCTGACCTCGTCGGCCACCCGGCCGCGCAGATCGGCCGCCGCGGCGGTGTTGAGGTAGGTCTCGCGCACCTCCTTGTGCGCCACCAGATCGGCGAAGAAGGCCGAGCCGCATTCCGCCCGCACCTGGATCGCGCCTGCAGCCAGGCCGCCCATCGACGCCTCGACGTCTTCGATCAGCGCCTGGCAGCGCTTCCGGAGCGCACCCGAGGCGGGCGAGGCATTGTCGAGGTCGAAGTCGATCTCGGCGGCGGGCGTGATGCCGAACTCGGTGAAGTAGCTGACCACGGTCGCGCCGTCCTTCGGGTCCTTCACGATGCCCTGAATGCCGTTCAGCAGGTGGTACTCGAAGGTGGCCTCGGCATCCTGGCGCAGGCGGCCGAGCTTGCGCGCGACCTCGCTCTGCACCTGCTGGGCCGCAGTTTCCGAGCCGAAGTCGCGGATGCCCTGGATTTCCGAGGCCCAGAGCACGTCCTGCTTCTTGAACTGGCGGCACACGAAGGCGCGCATCTCGCGCCGCTCGGGCACCTGGCTCTCGTAGGCCGAGCCGCGTTCGGAGAACGGGATCAGCGACAGCGTGCCGTCGCGGCTCTCGATCACGACGGTGCGGGACCGCACCCCCCGCGGCGAGAACAGGCCGGCGCCGGACAGGATCGCGGGCCTGAAGGGGATGTTTTCCAGCGCACGGGTCAGTTCGATGATGGTGAAGGCATCGCCTTCGAAGATGTCCATGGTGGCCATGGGAATGCCTCCTGCGGGGGTCGGGCTCAGCGGACGAGGATGCCTGCGCCCAGAAGGGCAGCGTGGGCGGCGGCGATCTCGGCCTCGCTGGGCGTGCCGGCGAAGACGAGATCGTGGCGGTTGACGATCGCGGGTCCGCGGACCACGGCGACGGCGAGCGTATCGCCGCCCGACGCGTCGGCCTTGCCCCAGAGCACCGCGCCGGCGGTCTCGGTGCCGTCGACGGCCGCGGGATCGTGGGCGGCGTATTTGCCGGAGGCGGTGATCCTGCCCAGCACGGTGCCGGGCTCGAGCGTGCCGGTTGCAACCGTGATGGTCTCGCGGGTGTAGTCGCGGAACGCCTCCCAGACGAGGAAGCCGCCCGCGTGCGTGGTCTCGGTGAGCGTGGTCATGGGTCATCCTTTCAGCCTGAAGGTGCGGGCGACGATCTCGCCCCAGGGGCGGGTTCCCGTTGGGCGCCCCGGTTGCGCGTGATGGCCGGCAATCTCGGGCTCAGCCTCGGCTTTCGCTGCGAGCAGTGCGGCGCGGACGTGATCGAGGTCCGCATCGCTTTCCAGAAAACGCCCGGCCATCTGCGGCTGTCCGGCCAGCCGGCAGAGATCGACGACGGCGCGGGCGTGCGTGATGGCCTCGGCGCGGATCGCCGCGGGATCGGGCGGTGCGCCGCCGGACGGTGGCGTCTCGGCCGGCGGGTGTTGGGCGTTCGTCCCGGCGATCTCGTCTTCGCCGGCGCCAGAAGCCTCATCGCTCTCCGCGGCCGCGCCTGTGGCCTCGTCGGCATCGGCGCCTGCGCCGTCGTTGTCGTCACCGTCGTCGCCGCCGCTGTCGGTTGCAGCCGCGACCGCTTCCGCCAGCGCCGGCGGCGCGTTGCGGAAGCGCGCGAAATCGAAGCGCGCAGCGATCCGCACCGGTTCGGCAAGCCGGTCGGCAAAGCCGAGCGCCAGCGCCTCGCGCGCATCCAGCCAGGTCTCGGCGGCCATCAGCGCCGCAATCTCGTCGATCGAGCGGCCGGATTTGGCGGCATAGCCGGCAGCGAGGCTGCCACCCACCTTGTCCAGCGCCTCGGCCATGGCCCGCATGTCGGCGGCCGTGCCCATCACGAGGCCGGCGGGGTCGTGGATCATCAGGAAGGCATTTTCCGGCATGACGATCTCATCGCCCGCCATCGCCACATAGGAGGCGGCCGAGGCGGCGATGCCGTCGATCCAGACGGTGACCGTGGCGGCGTGCCGCTTCAGCGCGTTGAAGATTGCCACCGCGTCGAAGACCGAGCCGCCCGGGCTGTTCAGCCGCAGATCGATCGGCGTGCCCTCGGGCAACGCGCCAAGCTCGGCGAGGAAGCCCTTGGCCGAGACCCCGTAGGCCCCAATCTCGTCATAGATCGCCACTTCCGCGCCGGTGGCCCGGGCGCGGATCGCATACCAGCTGGCCATGCTCTCACTCCTGTTCAGATGTGCCACCGGTGCCCGGGTCAGCGCGGGCACCCCCGTTGCTGCCCGCGTCACCGCCTGCGTCCGGCAACTGCGCCGGGGTCGCCCGCGCTCCCTGCGTCTCGCCCGGACTCGTGCGGTAGCTGAGGCCGAGACGCTTCGTGCGCTCGGCGTCGGCCGCGTTCTCGCGGTCCACTTCCTCGATGTCGTAGCCGGTGGCCTCGACCACCTTGCGCCGCGAGGTGATGCCGGCGCCCATCGCCAGCACCTGCGCCTGGATGTCCTTCAGCGGATCGACCCAGTCCCAGCGCGGCGGGATCCACTGCACCGGCCGCGCGGCGACCGGATCGGCATCGAGCGCGCCCGACAGCACCGCGGTGTCGAGCCAGCGCGGCCAGACCGCCCGGCAGAGCTGGTGCACCAGGACGCCATGCTGCAGCTGGCCGATGCGGCGCCGGAACTCGACCAGTTCTGCCCGCAGGCTCGAATAGTTCGCCTGCCGGACGTCGCCGGTCACCAGATGATAGGGCAGCCCCAGCGAGGCGGAGACGGCGAGCAGCGTGCGGTACTGGAACGCTTCGTAGCCGCCACCCACGTCGGCGGGCGCGGAGAACTTCACGTCCTCGCCGGGCAGCAGCACCTGCATGGTGCCGGGCTCGAGGCTGGCGATGGCCGTTCCATTGAGGTCCGCCTCGACCTCGCCCAGCATCGGCTCTTCCGGGGCGGTCTTGGTGATGAAGCCCGCGAACATCGCCGCGGTCTTCTTCCGGTCGAGCTCGGCGTCGTCGTACTGGTCGAGCAGGAACAGCCGCACCATCGCCGGCGCGATGTGCGGCAGGCCCCGGATCTGGCCCGCGTCGATGGGCCGGTAGATGTGCAGGACGTCCGCAGCGGGCATGCGCACGGTCTCCGGGATCACCGCCCCCTGGTCGGTGCTGTCGCCGGGATGGCGGCGGCGGAAGTGATAGGCCACGCGCCGGCCGATCGCATCGAACTCGATCCCGCAGCGGATGCGGTTGCCGGAGGGCAGCACCTCGGTCTTCTCGAAGGGCAGCATCTCCGACTGTAGCAGCTGCAGTTGCAGCGGGACCAGCAGCCCGTCCTCGGCCCGGCGCGGGCGCAGCCGGACGAAGCACTCGCCGGCCACGAACATCTCCCGCGCGACCATGGCCTGCAGCCCGTAGAAGTCGGTCAGCCCGTCGGCATCGGCCTCGTCGGTCCAGGCGAGCCAGAGCCGCTGGACCCGGTCCCGCAGGTCTGCATCCCCCATCAGCGAAGACGGCTTGATCCCGTCGCCCACGAGGTTCGCGGCGAAGGCCTCGCAGGCGTTGGCGGCATAGCCGTTGGTGACCACAAGCTCGCGGGACCGCGCCAGCAGCCGCGGGCCGCCCGAGGCGACCAGCGTGTTGATGTTCTCGAGCGGCGGGTTCCAGCCGCGCAGGCGGCGCTTCGCCATCGAACCTTCGAGGCGGGCGCGCACGGCGGCTGGGCCGCCGCTGCCCGGCGATGGACGGCGGAAGCGGTCGAAGAGGCCCATGGCGTTCAGAGCCCCTTCGTCGTCGTCACGCGGACCTGCCGCACGATGCGGCGCCCCTCTGCCGCCGCGATCTCGCGGTCGAGGGCCTCGATGGCCCGGTCGATCTCGGCGACGCTGCGATAGTCCACCGTCTTGCCGTCATAGCTCACCCGCGCCACGCCCGAGGCGCGCTGCGCGGCCAGTGCCTCGCGGCGGGCGCGGAGCTCTGTGGCCGTGGCCATGGGATCACCTCATGTAGCTGGAGTGCACGGTCCGTCGCCGCGGTGCAGGTCGGCTCGCTTTTGGTCCTGTTGTCGCGGTTCCCACATCCGGGTTGCCGTTCGCTGCCACACCGAGCTGCCCTTCCAGATCGGCCCAGCGCGCCTCGGGCCAGCGATCCGCACCGAGGATCCACGCCGCCGCGCGGGCGTAGACGCGGGTGTCGAGCGCCTCGTTGCGCTCGCGCAGCTTCTGCCATTCGAGCCTGGAGAAGCCGCGTCTTGTGCGGACCGTCACCAGCTGCTCGGCGGTCAACTGCTTCAGCCATTCGCTGTCCGCCCAGTCCGGCAGGTGGATCGTGCCGGGCGGAAAGACCGCGCCCTCGGCCCGTTCCTCTGCCGTCGGCCGCTCCTGCCGCAGGAAGCGGTAGGTCTCGGCCTTGAAGGTCGAGGTGGCGACGGTCCAGAGCCGCGCCCCGCGCCGGAGCCGCTTGCCCGCAACGGTCGCATCGACATAGCTTGGCCCCGTCACCGGGCTCGTCCGGGCGAAGCCCTCGACGCCTTTCACCGGCGCCACCTGCGCGAAGCCGACCTTGCGCGCCCAGGCATAGACGGCGCTGGTCTCGAAGCCCGAGTCGATCGCGAGCCGCGCCAGCGTCATCGGCTGGCCGGAGGCGTGTTCCCATGTCCGCCCGAGCAGGTCGGTCAGCTCCTGCCAGCAGGCGGGATCGCCGGGCCCGCCCTCGATCACGAGGTGATCGACCAGCCAGCTTTCCAGACCGCGGCCCCAGGCCCAGACATCGACCTCGATGCGGTCCTTCTGGACATCGGCCCCGGCCGTCAGGAACAGCCCGCCCGCAGGGACGGTGCCCGGCTTCCACGCCTCGCGACGATCATAGAGCCGCTGCCAGTCCGGGGCTTCGCCGGTCTCGACCCATGTCTCGCCGAGAATGGTGTTGCGGAACGCCTTGATCGCCTCGTCCGACCCCTGCGCCGCCTCCCATGACCGCACGATCCGCTCCCAGCTCAGCCAGCCGATCGGCGAATAGAGCGCCGAGAGGTGATACCCGACCGTGGTCGGATCGGCGGCCGTGGTAGTCGCCCGCCATTCGCCGGCCTCGAGCATCGCCGTCTTGTGGTGTTCGGCGATCGGCGTCTCGCAGCCCTCGCAGTGATACTCGGCCGTCTCCGGGCGGCCCTTCTGCCAGCGCAGCCGGTCGAACTTCAACCACTGCATCGCACCGCAATACGGACATGGAACGTGGAACCGCCGCTGGTCGCTGGCCTCGAATTCCCGCTCGATCCGGCTCAGCCCCCGGATGGTCGGCGTCGAGACCAGGAACACCTTGCGCCGGTGCGCAAACGTCAACGACCGGGCCTCGGCCAGCGTGACCGGGTCGCCTTCCTCGTCGGCCGAGGCCGGATAGGCGTCGACCTCGTCCAGGAAGATGTAGCGCGCCGGGGTGGACCGCAGCCCGACCGCCGAGTTCGCACCCGTCATGATGAGGATGCCGCCCGCGAACTCCTTCGACAGCATCGTGTTACCCGCGTCCCGCGACCGGGCCGGCTTGATCCGCTCCCGCAGCTCCGGGCTCTCCTCGATCAGCGGGTCAATCCGCTGGCGCGAGTTGCGCTTGGCCAGTTCCACGGTCGGCTGGACCGCGAGCATCGGCCCCGGCGCCTGGTGGATCGCGAACCCGATCCAGTTGTTGCCGGCCTCGGTTGCCCCGACCTGAGCGGCCTTCATGAACACGATCCGCTGCGTGGGATCGCCGGGCGAGAGCCGGTCCATGATCTCGCGCATGTAGGGCGTGCGCACCGTGCGGTATCGCCCGGGCTCGGCCGAGGCGCGGCCCGAGAGCATCCGGTGCCGGTCCGCCCATTCCGAGACGGTCAGGTCCGGGTCGGGCCGCAGCCCGTTGCCCCAGGCGCGCAGGATCTCGCCCGCGCCGTCGAAGTCCGTCAGGCCGCCGAAATCATCACTGTCATCACCGGAAGTCGGGCCGGACCTCGGCGATTTCGTCGAGGTGGGCGCGTACATGTCTCTCCAGCACCTTCTGCATCGCGGCTGGCTCCACGGTGATCTGCTGGCCCGTCGCGTCGCTGGACGAGGCCGAGATCTCGGCCGCCATCAGTGCCGCCGCACGCGCGGGCCAGTTGACCCACGAATCCCGTTCCTCCCGCGCAAGCCGGAACACCAGCGCCAGCGCGCGGGCCCGCTCGATCAACTCCCCCTTCAGCTTCTGGAGCCGGATGCGCCGCTCCTGCGCCTTCAGCACCTCGTTCGCCGTCTTGGCCTGCAGGAAGGTCGTCCCGCCGCCAACCGCCGGGACAGCCAGCCCCTGTTCGCGCAGCGTGTCGCCAACAGCGGCCACCGCCGCCTCGGGGACAGGCTTCAGCTTGGGCGCGGGCGGCTTGCGGGTCTTCGACGGGTCTGTCGTCTCGGCCCGCCGTGCGTCGCTGGCGGCCGCGTTGATGCTGCCGTCCGGATAGAGGACCAGCCGCTCGGCCGTCTTCGCCTTCTGGATCGCGCCCCGCGACAGCCCGACATGGGCGGCGTACTGGCGCTCGCTCATGCCCCGCATCGACGGCTCCGATTATCATTCAAGATCATGTGCTTATCGAGTTGATAAGCGCGGCGGACAGAGGGAACGTGCCTCCAGAAGGACGATGCAACTCGACCCAAGGAGCCAGCCCGATGACCCGCCGCGCGACCGACAGTGAGACCGCTCCCGCCACCGGTTCGAGGGAGCGGTCGAACAAAGCCCTCGACGCCTTCATCGCCGCGAAGACGGAGATCGACGCGATGCTGGAGCGGCTCGCCGCCCTCAGCGCCGACCACTTCGAGACCAGCCCCGACGAGATCAACTGGGGCCATGTCGGCACCCTGAACCACTACCGCGCCAAGCTGCGCGAGATCACCGACATGGCCTTCAGCGAAGGCGAACACGCCGAGTGAGACGACCCGCTCCCGGTCCCGCCCGCCGACTGGCGGGCTCGACCTCGTAGAAGGGCCCGCATTCCGCGCGCCCCGATACGGGAGACGACGATGACCAAGCTTTCCGACACCCAAGCCCTGATCCTGAGCGCTGCCGCGCAGCGCGAGGACCGCAACGTCCTGCCGCTCCCCGGCTCGCTCCGCGGAGGCGCCGCCGCCAAGGTGGTCGGCGCGCTGCTCTCGCGCGGACTGATCGCCGAGACGACGATTGCCAGCGAGACCAAGGCCGACGCCGCGCTCAACCGCATCTGGCGCAACGACGAGGACGGCCGTGCCATCCTCCTGCACATCACCGACGCAGGGCGCGCCGCCATCGGCGTCGAGCCGGAGGGCGGCGACAGCGCGCCCGCGGGCGCCGACGCGGCGCCGAGCGCCGTAGCCGCGCAGGACGCTCCCGGCGAGGCCGACGCCGCGCCCAAGGCGCGCACACCGCGCACGGGCACGAAGCAGGCCAAGCTGATCGAGATGCTCCGCGCCGAGGGCGGCGCCACCATCGACGAGATCGTCACCGCCTTGGACTGGCGGCCGCACACGGTGAGGGGCGCGCTTGCCGGCGCGCTCAAGCAAAAGCTCGGCCTGACCATCACCTCCGAGAAGGTCGACGGAAGGGGCCGCGTCTACTCCATCCGCGACTGACGCTCCGCACCGAAACGGACTGAAGGCCGCCGTCCACCCTCGGGCGGCGGTGTCTCATTCTGCACTCCGGATCCGGATCGCCTCGAACAGTCGCCGCAGCAGGTAGCCGCGCGCCAGCGAGACACCGACGAAGGCGAGGCCGATGGTCAGATGCTCCGCGAGCCCGGTCTCGATGCCGAACCACGGGAACACGATGATCTGCGTGGCGATGGCCAGTACGTAGCCGACCACGACATTCGTCGCTGCCTCGACCATCGACATGGTCCGGGATTGTCTCATCGCAGCCCCTCCGGCAGGGATCCCAGAAAGGCCGTCACGAACTCCGCCGCGAGCGGCGGCACGATCGCATTGCCGTAGCCCCGCAGCAGCCCCATGCGGCCGGATATCCCATCAGCCAGCGGGAATGTTCCGGGCTCAACCGGTCGCCAGCGCCCATCCCGGCAGAAGAGCCAGTCAGGATTTCGCCAGACGCCGTCCGTCGCGCAGGTCCCGGCGGGGTCGGTGACTTCGACCAGACGACCAGCTTCAGCGTCCTGCGGCTCGCATCGGTGTTGCCGGCCGCGTTGTATCTCTCCGTCGCGGGCGAGCCGGCCGTCGGCCAACCCGCCAGCCAGACCTGTCGGCCGAGTAATGCGTTGATCGGGACGTTCGGGCATTCCGATCCGTCCTTGTGATCCCGCGCCGAGGCCGTCGCCCAGCCCGCCTGGTGTTGGGTCCAAGGCGACCGCGCCGAAGAACAGCCGCTGGCGGATGTGCGGGGCGCCGATGCCCGCAGCCGGCAGATCAGCCGCCGCGACGGCGTAAGATGCCGCTTCCAGGTCAGCCGCCAGAGCGTCGAACCACGCCCAGCCAGCCGGGCCCGCAGCCGCTGCGCGAGCCGCGCCGCCAACCGGTCCGAGCACTGCCGCGCTCGCGACCTGCTCGCCGAAGACGAGGTTCGGCCCACAGGCGGCGACGAGCCGCAGAAAAGCCGGGGCGAGATGGCGGTCATCGTTCTGTCCCTTGCGCTGCCCGGCCTGGCTGAACGGCTGGCACGGCGGCGAGCCGGTCCAGACGGAAAGATCCTCGGCCACGCCGGCGAGGCGCAGCGCGTAGGGCCAGCCGCCGATCCCGGCGAAGAAATGGCATTGCGTGAAGCCGCGCAGGTCGGCGGGCTCCACGTCCATGATGGACCGCTCGTCCACCTCACCCGCAGGCAGGAGCCCGGCCGCGATCAGTTCCCGCAGCCAGGCACAGGCCGCGGGGTCGGAATCGTTGTAGTAAACGGCCATCAGGCGGCAGCGTCGGCATCTGCGTTGTCGCTCAGTCGCTCGACCCTTACGGCCGCGAAGGTCCGGCCATCGCCGTCGAGGATTGCCTCGCGACCGGTGTCCGCCTGCCAGCGTTCCACGGCGACATCGACATAGGCCGGGCTGATCTCCATCGCGAAGACGCGTCGGCCGTTCGCCTCGCCCGCCATGATCTGCGAACCCGAACCCGAGAACGGCTCGTAGCAGAGCCCGCCCCGGGCCACATGCTGGCGCATCGGGATGCCGAACGCATCGAGCGGCTTCGGTGTCGGATGGTCGGGCCGGTCGTCCTTGGCGAAGCTGGGCAGCGCCCACGTCGATGCGAGGGTTTCCTCGGCCACCTTCGGCGGCCGGTTCGGGCGGCGCCAGCCCATGAAGCAGGGCTCGTGCTTCCAGAGGTAATGGGACCGGGTCAGGACACCGCGGTCCTTGACCCAGATGATCTGCTGGTGAACGAACGCGCCGGCCTTGTCCCAGCAGGCTTCCAGCATCGCCTGGCGGCGGGAGGCGTGCCAGCAATACCAGGCGGCATCTTCGGCGATGGCTTCCGCCACCGCGGCGGCAATGAAGCCGTCGTAGAGTTCCGCGCCTTGCGAGGAATCGTCCCAGGTCACGCCGTAGCTCTGACTCCAGTCCTTGTTCCGCGTCGGATGGTTCGAGCCATCGTAGTCGACGAGATACGGCGGGTCCGTTGCGAACAGGATCGCCCGCTCGCCATTCATCAGGCGGCGCACATCGGCAGCGCTGGTGCTGTCGCCGCACAGCAGCCGGTGGTCGCCGAGGATCCAGAGATCACCCGTCCGCGAAGCCGGGTTGCGCGGTGGCTCGGGGATGGTGACCGGCGGCACGGGGCCCCCGGCGCCACCCTCTTCCTCGCCGTCCCCCTCCGGCACGAAGGCCAGTAGCTTGTCGAGTTCGCCGTCCGAGAACCCGACCAGCGACAGGTCGAAGTCTTCGGCCAGCAACTCGTTCAACTCGGCCGAGAGCAGCGCCTCGTCCCATGTCCCGAGTTCGGTCAGCTTGTTGTCCGCGATCCGATAGGCCCGGCGCTGGGCCTCGGTCAGATGGCCGAGCACGATGACCGGTGCCTCGGTCAGCCCCAGTTGGGTCGCGGCCAGA
Source organism: Paracoccus contaminans (assembly GCF_002105555.1). NCBI lineage: Bacteria > Pseudomonadati > Pseudomonadota > Alphaproteobacteria > Rhodobacterales > Paracoccaceae > Paracoccus > Paracoccus contaminans. Next base: position 2,604,781 of record NZ_CP020612.1, on the reverse strand, counting down.
ACGCGCCCATGGCCTGCGATCAGCTCCCCGTCCTCGCCGACGAGGCAAGGCACGGTCCAGCCGAACTCGGCCATGCTGGCGGCGATCTTCACGACCTGGTCGGCCCCGTGCACCTTCGCGTTCTTCGCGTAGGGCTGCAGGCGCGACAGCGGCCAGGTCTCGATCCGATCCGGGGCAAAGCTCAGCGTCATCTGCGGGCCGGTCCTTCAGGATCAGGGTGGATACCCTCGGCTCCGGACTCCGGGGGCCAGGCTAGACTCCACGCGGGGTCCAGCGGCCACCAGGGGTGTCCAGCTTCAAGGGTTTGATTTTTCGATGTTTCGATGGGGTTCAGGCGGCGCTGGCTTCTGGGTGGCTTCCCAAAAAATCGGCCCTGTCGCTGGCGATGCGTCGCGCTTCGCCCGCCAGCATACGAATATCGTCAGGAAGGAACCAAGAACTCAATGGGTTAGCCCATTGGACCCCCACTGGACCCTTCGCTGGACCCCGGAAGCCAGCGGCGCGGCCTCTGCCTGCGCGCTCCTCTCCCGAGCATATTCGTTTTCTAACGGCCTCGTCGAAATGTGTAAGGGCCTGCGATGTACACCCGAAAATTTCCTCAGAGGACGATTTTTCTTGACAGCCGATTGGCGTTTTCGATGACGAACTGCTGTGACCGCCGGGGCGACGGCACGCGACCGTTCAGCCGCCAAGTGATCACCGCCAGACCGTATTGCCAGCGCTTGGTCGCGGCCGTGCGCGACAGGCCGAACTGCCAGCAGATCGGCTTCCACGCCATGCCGTCGGCGCGGGCCCAGACGAGGCGCCCATCCTCGGGCTCGAGCCAGCGCAGCCAGAGCATCGCCTCCTCGGCCTCCGTGATCTGTCGCGGGCTGGGCCTCGGGCGACGCATCTGCGGCTCCTGACCGACCTTGTCGGCGAAGCTGTGGAAATACTCGGGCCATGCGTTGAAGAAGCCCTGCGGCATCACGCCCGGCATCTGCCGCATCACGCCCGCCGCAAGTTCAAGCCGATCCTGCACCTGCGCTGTGGTCCACTCACCCATGACGCGCCTCCCGTTCCCGCTTGCCGTAGAGCCGCTCGCCGAGCTGGCGCACCAGCTCGCGCTCCGGCCAGGTCAGGCGGTCGTCGTCTATGGCGACGGCCAGCAACCCCTGTTCCTTCCAGCCGTCGCGCTTGACCTCGTCGGGGTTGCGGCGGTGACCGCCATAACCCTTGGGCGTGAACCGCATGCCGCTCATTGCACACCTCCCCGGGTCTCCAGCGCCCAGAGCAGGATCGCGATGGCGTCGGCCTCATTGTCGTCGGCGGGGCTGAAGCCGCGCGCCCGGGCGGCCGCCATCACGGCGTCCTTGTTCGCGTTGCCCTTGCCGGTGGCGTGGCGCTTGATGGTGCCGACGGGAACGCCCTCGTAGGGAATGCCGCGCAATTCGGCCCATGCCGTCAGCGTGGCCATCAGCCCGCCATAGACATGGGCGGCATCGGTCGCGGCATGGCGGCGGACCTCTTCGAACCAGATGGCGGCGACGGGCCCGGACAGCCGGTCGATCTCGGTGAGCCAGTTCGTGAACCGCAGATACCGCATGCCGCCACCGTCGAAGCGGCCGGGGCGGAAGGACGCCGTGCCGGAGGTGATCAGCCCGTCGATGCCGTGCAGCGCCCAGCCCGTCATGGTGCCGAGGTCGAGCGCCAGCGTCACCCGGTTGGCGCGGACGACGGGTCGCAGATCGGGGATTGCCTCACGGGCGGAGGTGGCGAGAGTCAGGTCAGCCATGGGTGGTCTCCTCTTCTGGTTGGCTGCTCGGGTGGAAGACGACGGTGGCCTGGTGCTTGGCGGTACGGGGCCGCCGTCGTCGGATCGGAATGTGCAGGGTGCGTCGGAGCCCGCGCGCGGATGCCCTCGACGTATGGAAGGCGAGGCCAAACCTGCCGGTTGGCCTCCCCATACGTAGTATGGGGGCTTGCCCACTCGCCTCATGTTTTGGCCGCAAGTCTCTGTTCCCTTTGACTTTTCAAGGCTCAAGGGATGAGACGGGTCGATTAGGAAGACCTTTCTCATCCTCATCTCCAACCCATTGATTTCATTGGGCCATGAGGAAGAGATGAGAATGAGGAAGGCCGCGCTCATGATGAGGAAGTCAATCATGGACCTCCTCCGGATAGACCCAGACGGAAGGGTTCTCGACCTCACGCGCGCGGCCGGAATGGGGGCATTTGTAGTGGGTCGGCAGCACCGCGACGCCCTCGGCAAGAACCTCTCCGGTGTCCGTGTCGATCACGGGATCGCGGCCGAAGCGCATGTCCCTGATCACGAGATATCCGAAATGCGATTGCGTCCCGGCGTACCCGTGCTCCGTGAAACTCCGGCGGAACTTGATCAGGCCCTTGGTGGCGAGCACCGACAGCCGCTCGCGGATGCTGTAGCGCCCCCCGAGATCGTGCTGGTTCTCGAACGCCTCCGCGAACTGCGTGGCGGTGTAGAGCCGACCCTCGGCCGCCTCGTCGAAGATCATCCCCAGGACGACCTGGTTTTTCCGATCCCGCTCGGCATCATGCCTGGCGCCGATGTCCTGGCGCACGAGGCGCTCGTTCATCGGGTTGATCTCGACCCATTGGCCGCGCACCTTGTCGATCAGCTTCGAGGGCAGCGCGGGGCCGTTGCGCAGCTCGATCTCCAGCTTACGCTCTGACGCGTCCTCGTCGGGGCGGTGCAGGATCAGGCCGGAGGTGTAGAAGCCCCGGAGGGCGCTGGCCCCCGAAAGCGCGAGGAACGGATCCTCCTTCACCTGATGCTTGCTGAGCTTCTTGGTGTGGTGGATCAGGATGACCCCGCAGTCCGGGTCGATGTGGTCGCGTAGAACCTCGACCCGTTCCTTGAGGAAGAACATCATGGCGGTGTTGTCGTTCTCGCCACCGCCATCGGGTCCGCCATCGAAGAGGTTCCGGATCGGGTCGACGCAGAGGATGTCGGGCGGTGCATCCGGGAATGCCGTCCGGATCGCGCGGGCAACCCGCACGCTGCCCTCGTTGTCGAGCAGCATTTTCAGCTTGGGTGTGGCGACGAAGGTGTCGCGCGCGGCGGCCAGCACGTCGGGCGGCAGGGCGATCTGCTTCAGCCGCTCGCGCAGATAGTGATACTGGATCTCGGCCTGCAGGTAGAAGATCCGCAGCGGCCGTGGCGGCGTAAAGCCGAGGAACGGCACGCCGGCGGCCATGTGGACAAGCCAGCAGATCAGCAGGTCGCTCTTGCCGACCTTGGGCGCGCCGCCCAGCACCAGCAGTCCGCCCGGCGTCAGCACGCGGGGCGCGATGATGTCCTCCGGCATCGGGCTCTGATCGTCCAGCAGCGCGCCCAACGTGAAGGCGGGCATCTCGACCGGTCCCGGTGCGCCGGAGTCGAGCCGGATCAGCGGCGGGCCGTGTTTCTCGACATGCCGTTCCCAGAGCCGCTCGGATTCCCGTTTCAGCCGCTCGACCGGCCACTGGGGCCGCAGCATCGCGGCGTTGTAGCCGCAGATGCCGATCCAGCCCTCGTCCTTCGTCATCCGGCCCTCGTGGACCATGCGGATGAAATGACCGATCGCGGCCGACGCGCCCTCGAAACGGGACCAGTCGTCCTGCGCCCCCTCGCGCACCGGCGTGACCAGCACATCGTCCATGGCGGGCTTGTCGGGATGGGTGAACGCGGGCTGCAGGGACACGCCTGGCGCGGGCGGCATGTCGGTCACGGCTTCGATGAACTCGGCCAGATCGCGTTCGCGGTCGGCGTTCAGTTCGACGATCCGCACCTGCGTCTTGAGGTTGTTCTTGTAGTAGACCGAGCCCGCCACCCGTATCGGCTGATGGGCGGAGCGGAAATGCATGTCGCCGCCGACCTTTGCGGCGATGTCGCCGCGCAGACGGCAGACGCGCGCTATATCGTCACCCTCGGCCGGTTCGGTCAGCGCCCACCAGACGTGGCACTTGCGCTGCCCCTCGGCCGTGACGCCGCCGCTCTCCACGACCATGCTTGGCGCGCCGAGGTGGCGCTCGAGGTGCGCGCGCTTGGCGGCGATGTCACCGGTGTCGAGATCGACCACTACCGTCTGCATCTGCAGAATATCGGTGGCCTTGGCCTGGCCGGGCGCGGCCACGGTGCCGGGGATCACATAGACTGCCGCGCCCTCGCGCGAGGCCCATGTCGCGAAGGTCGCCATCTTCTCGGGGGCGGAATGATCCGCTTCCAGCCAGATGTTGTGCGGGCGGCCATCGATGCCCTGACCCTTGTCGATGAAGCTGCGGACAGGGATCAGACCGTCGCAATACCCGAAGACGACCTGCATGAATTGCGCAATCTGCGCAGGGTCGGGCTCGTCGCCGAAGACGTCGATCTGCGGCGCGGCATCGTTGAAGTCGCGCCACGGGTTGAAATGGACGATGTTTTCCTTGGGCTCATCGGGCGTGGTGTTGTCGCGCATGGCTGGCTCCTGGTCGGGATCGGATGGCTCGGTGGGCTCGTCGCTCATGCCGCCAGGCTCCAACACCGCTCGGCATGGGCGCAGAACCGGCATTCGAAGAAGTCGCGGCTGGCGGCAATGCGGGGCAGCAGCTCGCCCGCGTCGGTGGCCTGCAGGATCCGCACCGCGCGGTCGGACATGCGCTGCGCCAGATCCGCATCGAAGGGCACCAGTTCGTGGTGCAGCTCAGCCGTGTCCTTGTTGATCGCCGTGAACAGCGCCGGGGCCGAGGAAATGCCTGGCACCGACGGCTCCATGTAAGCCTGGTAGATCGCGATCTGGGCGGCATAGACGGGCTTGGAGATGGCGACCCCGTCCTTGACGCAGGCCCGCCAGTTCTTCGCGTTCATCGTCTTGCATTCCCAGAGCGCCGGGATGCGGAGACCGAGCGCGGCCGGGGCTCCGGCCACGATCCCGTCGACATGGCCACGGATGCGGCCGCCCGCGACGGAGAATCCGAACTGATCCCCATCGGGACGATTGCCCTTGCGGGTATAGAGGTCGAGCCCCGCCACCCGCAGCCAGCGGATCGCCAGATCCTCGAGCTGGTGACCGATCTCGAAGATGCGCAGCGTCTGCCCGCCGAAATCCGCGCCCTCGTCCTTGGGCGCGCCTGCGAACTCGAACTGCAACGCGCGTTCGCAGGCATGCCCCAGACGGGACGCGCCGAGATAGGTCCGGGGCGGCGTGGCCTCCCGCTCGGCGATCAGCGCGGCGTCGACCAGCGCGTTGATCCGCTCGGCCATGGAGGGGCGTGGGTTGAAATCCAGCATCAGAAGGGGATCTCCGCCTCGGCGGCGATCTCTGCCATCTCGGCGCGGAACGCCTCGACGGTCACGACAATCAGCCGGCGCATGTCGTTCTGGGTCAGCTGGCCCAAGGGGCGGTCCCAGCCGATCCGCTCCATCTCGGGCGCAAGCGCGCGCATCACGGCGGGCAGCGCCATGGTTTCCTCTTCGGTGAAATCGACCATGCTCAGTCCTCTCTTCGCTTTGCGGGTGAAGGCCGCCTGGCAGCCCATGGAGCAGAACCAGCGGCGGGTGCGGGTTGGGCGCGGTCGGTGCGGATCGAACCAGCCGAAGCCGCGCGCGCGGGATGTGCAGACGGCGCAGAGCACCGGCCGCGGATGCCAGAGGCGATCACGGCCCGGTCGATCCGCAGCCGCTGCGGACGGGGGTGCGATTTGCGCGACATGGCTCACGCGGCCCTCCCGATGTCCGGGCTGGCGCGGCCCACAAGTTGGCGAATCTCGCGCTTGTTGAAGCCGAAGGTCATCAGAGCGGAGGCGCGGTACCGCGTCAGGCCGAAGTCATGGCAGCATTCGGGTGGCAGGTACTGCAGCTGCTTTTCGGTGGCGGCCTGTGTCAGCCATCCCTTCGACTTGAATGCGCTCTCATCGGTCTCGTGGGTGTTCAGCCAGTCATCCGCCTGCGCCAGGCAGACCGGGCGTTCGCCCACCCCCAGCAAACGCGGCGTCTGGCCCTTGCCGCCGCCGACAGCGTGCCAGCGACCATCGAGGAAAAAGATGCCACCCCAGGCACTGAACCCGTTGGCCATCAGCGCCGCATCGTCGCCAAAGAGATCGACCCACGCGAAGCTGGACCGCTTCAGCAGGTCGATCTCGGTCATCATGAAGCCCGAGAGCGGCGCGGCGGCCCCGCCTTCGCCCGCATCCAGATCCTCGCGCGGGAACGCCTCGCCGCAGAGCGGGCATTCCGTGGCTGCCAGCGGGATATCGGCGCCGCAACCGGGGCAGGATTTCGTCGGGGCTTCACCAGCCTCGGTCTTGCCGTCGAGATCGACGTCCTGCTCCAGCGTGCCGTGGATCAGGCTCGACGTCCCGAAATCCAGCACGACGCAGTCGATCTTGACGATGCCGGGGTGTTCCTCGGGATCGACGGTGCGCAGGCCGCGCCCGACCATCTGGATCATGGTGGACTTGTAGGAGCTGGGGCGCAGCAGCACGACGCAGGAGGTGGGCGGATGGTCCCAGCCCTCGGTCAGCACGGCCACGTTGACGACGACACGGATGTCCCCAGCCGCGTAGTCGGCGAGGATCGCCTTGCGGGTCTCGGCCGCCAGATCGCCGTGGATCAGTGCGGCGGAAACGCCCGCGGTCCTGAAGGCGTCGGTGACGTGTTCGGCGTGGGCGACGGTGGAGCAGAACACCACCGTCTGCCGGTCGCCTGCCTTCTCCTTCCAATGGCGGATCACCTCGTCGGTGACGGGGGCGCGGTCCATGATGCCCGCCACTTCCGCCATGTCGAAATCCGACAGGGTCTTGCGGACGGACCGCAACTCGTCCTGCACGCCCACATCGATGACGAAGGTGCGCGGCGGCACCAGGTGGCCCGAGGCGATCAACTCGCCCAGCCGCACCTGGTCGGCGACATTGTCGAAGACCTCGCGCAGGCCCTTCCTGTCGCCACGGTTCGGCGTCGCCGTGACCCCGAAGATGCGGGCGTCGGGATTGGCTTCGCGCACGCGGTCGATGATGCGGCGGTAGCTGTCGGCGACGGCATGGTGCGCCTCGTCGACGACCAGCAGGTCGAGGCGCGGCATGTCGGCGAGGTTCGAAGCCCGTGCCAGCGTCGGCACCATGGCGAAGGCGACTTGGCCGCCCCACGATTTCTCCGTGGCGTCGATGACCGAGGTGGCGACGCCCGGCACCACGCGCTGGAACTTGGCACGGTTCTGCGCCGTCAACTCGTCGCGATGGGCCAGCACGCAGGCCTTGGCGCCGTCGCCGATCATCTCGCCTGTGACCGCCGAGAGCATGATGGTCTTGCCCGCGCCGGTGGGCGCCACGCCCAGCGTGTTGCCGCGGGAGGCGAGCGCAGCAACGCTACGCTCGACGAAGGTCTTCTGGCGGGGGCGCAGGCGCATGGCCGGTCTCCCCCTTACTGCGCCCAGCTCGGCCGACCGGCGAACCCGGGGGCGGAAGCGGGCTGGCTGGGCTGATGTGCCGGTGCCGCAGGGGTGGTGTGCTGCGCGGCGTGCCCGGCTGCACCGTGTCCGCCGAACTGCAGCGGTGCAGTCCCCATGACCTGTGCGTAATCGCGATGATCCGGCGTGACCGCGCTACGGATCTCGTTCTTGTCGTCGCCGCTGGCGTCGGTGCCGATGTCGATGCGGGCGATGAACTCGATCCCGTCGAGATCGGCAAAGCCGTTGATGCGCCGCGCCGCCTGCGCCTCGGCCGACATGTCCTTGTCGGAAATCCCGCGGGCCGAGTTCAGCATGCCGCGCACGAGGCTGCGGCCCATGTTCGCCCAGTCCGGTCCCTTGGGGCTGTAGAGCCCGATCAGCGTGAAGATCTTGCGCCGGGCGTACTGCCCCTCGGTCACCGTGAACTCGCCGTTCAGATAGACAGCACCCGTCGAGCCGCGGGTGGCATAGCCGCCGGTCCAGCCCTGAGAGGCGTCGTCGAAACCGCCCGGACGGATGGTCAGGCGCACCTTGGCCAGCGTGCCCTTCGGGATCAGGTTGCTGTTGCTCTGCGCGTCGTTGAAATCGTTCCAGGAACCCATGGGGAACCTCCTTTTCTGATCAGGATTGCGGTTGGGATTGGGCGTCAGCCGCCGGATCGGCGGGCGGCGGCGTGTAGGTCAGGCGCTTGGGCGCTGGTGCGACGGGGGCGCGGATCTTCGTCATCAGGCGGCCGAGGTGAGGCTCCTCGACCTGATCCAGACGCCCCGAGCGGTCCTTGGCCGGAAAGCCCCAGGGGTTGATCGTCTGGCAAACGAAGGCGCGATAGGGATCGCCATCGGCCTTCAGCTCCGCCATGGTGATCACCTCGTCGACGATCCCCGGCAGCTCCAACCCGGTCTTCGAGCCGTCGATCTGCGGCTGGAAAACCTTGCGATTGAAGTCGTCGAGCTTCTCGTCGAGGATCCCGACGAACCAGACGTTCTTCGCCCGCGTGTGCTGGAGATGCGTGAGCCAGCCGATCATCTCGCGGCCGTGCAGACCGTAGGCCCCGCGCACGTCCGGCTTGCCGGTCTTCTCCGACAGCGCCTCGGGCTGACCCTTGCACCAGCCGAAGCACAGCCGCCCGGCGACGGTGATCGAGTCCACGAAGATCGTGTCGTAGCGGTCGAGTGCTGTCGGATCGTCGAAGCGGTCGCAGACCGCTCTGTAGTGCGCGGGGCTGTAGGGCTGCTCGTCGCGCAGCGCCGGGTTGGGCCCGCCGATGAACACCGCGAAATCCCGGCATTCCGTCCAGGTTCGCGGCCGGATGCTGTCCCCCGCCCAGCCCTCGATGGCGAGATCGCCCGCCTCGAGATCCATGAACAGGGTGGTCGACGCGTTCAGCGTCCAGAGGAGCGAGGTCTTCCCGATGCCGGATTTGCCGAAGATGCAGCCTTTGATGCCCCGCGGCTCGGCCAGCCGCTGGTCGGCGCTGATGATCGGGAGGCTCATTGATCGGCCCCCTGCGGGACGATCTCGATCTTCAGCGTGCCGGGCCGGACGGTGCGCGCGGGCTCGAACCCGGCACGGATCGCATCGGGCCAGGCGGCGTATTTGCGCTCGGGCACCTTGAAGGCGATGTCGACATACTGCGCGGGATCGTCCCCGGCGGCGGTGATGCGCTCGACCATGGCGGCGAGGCGATCCTGATCCCAATCGACCCGTTTCGGCAGATCGGCGACCACGGTGAAATCGCCGTCGTCGAACCGGATCGTGCCTGTGTCCTTGCCCGCCGCCTGCCGTTCCTCGGCGGCGCGGGTGGCGTAGCGGACGGTCAGCGCGCCATCGAGGCGGGCCTTCGCGGCCTTGGTCCGCGCCATGCGCTCGTCGAGCTCGCGCTGAAGGATGGCCAGCAGTTCGACGGGCAGCTGGGCGATGTCCTGCAGGCCGAGGCCCGGCAGGTCGTCGACGGCGGGGGTGTTCGTGGGGAACGGCATGTACGGGTCTCCGTGATCGGCAAAAAGGGATTGGAAGGCGGTCATCACGCGGCCTCTTGCTCGGCGAGCAGGAGCGCGGACAGCGAGACTGCCGCGGCCTTCGGCTTGGGGCGGGCGACGGCGATGTAGGCGAACTGGTCGGGGCCCGTGCGCTCCTGCACCAGGTGCACGAGGCCCTGTTCGGCGGCCCAGAAGGCGCGCGACCCGAGCCGTGCCAGTTCCGCGCGCTGCGGATCCGGCAACCGGGCGAACATCGGGAAGATGTCGAGAACCAGAAAGCCGCGATGGTATTCGAGCCGGTCACCCGGCACGGCCTGCGCCACCCAGGCGCAGAACTCGATCTCGGTGAGCGGTCGGCGGGCGCGGACCGTGATGAAGGGGGTGGTGCCCATGAACATGATCTCCTCCTTTCGCCTCTACTCAGGCCGCCGCGAGATCGTCCCAGGCGGGACCGAGACCGTGGACGGTGAGGACGTGGCGGAGATCGGCGAGGCGGCGGTAGAGCGCGGACCGGCTGCCGAAACCCTCGGCCGCGAGCGCGGTGACGGGGCGATGCGCCAGCGCCGCGCAGAACCGGCGATCCTCGGTCGGCAGCCGCGCGAGGGCGGCCTGCAGGGCGTGGTGAAGTTCAGTGACAGCGGCGGCGCAGCAGATCTGGCCGTGCCAGGCGGCAAGCCCGTCGTCCTCGGTCAGCGTGTCGCCGACCGGCTCGCGGTCTCCGGTCAACGGCAGCTCGAGCGAGAGCAGCGACCCACCCTGCGCACGGCGCTGGCGGTGATGGCGCATCGCGATCCGTGCGGACTGGTTGCGCAGGACGATGTTTGCGAAAGCGCCGATGCTGCCGCGCCGCGCGTCGAAGCCAGGCAGGCGGCAGATCAGGTCGACCAGAAGGTCCTGGCGGAGATCGTCATGATCGGTGGCGGGCAGAACCAGCTTGCGGCGCAGACGGCGCGCTGCGGCATCGGCTTCAGCGATCAGCGTGGAAAGGTCGGCGGGGGTAATCGGTGGGTGCATGTCCAGGTGCCTCGGAACATCATTGCTGTTGTTCCAAGACTGCCGGACCCGCCGACGCTTTCGGTGTGTTTGGCGTGTGCTTGTTGTGTGTGGATTGTGTGCGGAGGACTCAGTCCTCGACGGCCACCTCTGCGGGAGCGATGCCGAGGCGATAGCCGTAGCCACGCACGGTCACGATCAGGGCGTCGGCGGCCGCCCGCGACAGGCCGCATCCGACCAGAGCCTTGCGCAGATCCCGCACGATCTCGTTCGCCGGACGCCCGGTCTGCGCGTCGATGGTCTCCTTGCGCAGCACGGGGTCGCGCTGCCCGGCCTGTTCCGCGAAAAGCCGGATCAGTGCGAACATCTGCGGCGTGAGATCGAGGCGGCGTCCGTCGAACATTGCCGACTGGCGGCTCCGGCTCAGGACAAGGCGGGGCGCGGTGACGGCGATCGACGAGAGTCGGTCAAGCGCAAGATGTTCCGTGCCGTGATCGTCCACCAGAACGCATTCGGTGAGCGAGCGGGCTTCGATACCGGCCGCACGCAACTGCAGTTCGGTTGCCGGGTCGAGTTCGATGGTGATGATGGTGATGGGTGCCGATCCGGCGGCCATCCTGGTCGCGAGGATGGTGGCAGGCGCCATCAGCACATGCGTTTCGCGGCAGAGAAAGACGCAGATACCCGTTGGCAGCCGTCCCAGCAGCCACAGCCCGTCCGAAACGACAGTGGCCGCCGCCAGCAATCCGCCGGATGCTGCTATGGCCGAGATCAGTTTGTCGGCTTCTATCCCGAACCGGCGGAGGTCGTCCGGCTCCAGCACCACGTCCGCTGCGACGTCGCGCGGACAGCAGGCAAGTAGCCGATCTCCTACGGCACGGATCGGTCGTGCATCGAGCCCGCAGTCGCAATGCACGCAGACGGACCAGCTGTCGGCCTTCCGCTGCTCGATCAGAACCCGCGCCCGAAGCAGCCCTTCGATCTCCCGCGCGGGGAAGCGGCGCAGCGCTCGGCCGGAGACACTGGCCTCAGCCCCGCCGTTACTCAGCCGCTTCCACAACCAGATCAGCATCGCGATCCTTCTCGAGTCCGTTGCGCGCGACCAGTGCGTGGATCGCCTTTTCGAACCGGGTGCGACGGAAGGCGAGCGTGCCGGGCGGCTTCAAACGCACGGTCACCTTGGCGGGCTGTTTCGCATCGCTCTTGAAAAACACCCGGAACGTGATTTCTCCCAGGCGCCACCCGCGGCCGAACCGCACCTCGCTGGCCTTGAAATGCCGGAGCGCCGCGCCGGATGCGTCCTTCGATTCCCAACTGCGCACATAACGCCACTCGCCATCCTCATCCTCGGCGAAGAAATCGGCCGCTGCCGCCACGATCCGAACTTCGAGGATCCTCTCGTCGAACGCATGCTGGAATGCGAAATCCGGACCGAATGCTGTGATGGGATCGAGGGTGTAGAGATCGCGCGCGTCCTTGCCTGCGAAGAAACCGGGGCGCCCCAGAATGTGCTCGGCAAAGATGCCCGCCACTTCGGCCTGCTGCGCTCTCGGCACGCCGCCGATGCGCAAGAGCCCTTCGTTCGATGAATAGCGGAGCGCCGCATATTTCACCGCTCGCAGGGTGATGATCTGTTCGCGGTCGCCCGCCACGATGGGCGTGGTCGTCACCGGCGCGCCATGGCTGACGACGAGGTTGATTTCGCCATCCTCCTCATAAGGGCCGAGACGGCAGTAATCGCCCTGCAGGTCCTGCGCGAACAGCTTCACGATGGCGGCCTTGAATGCCGCCGACGCCTCCTCCGTCAGATCGGCTCCGACATCGCGCTGCGGCCCGCGAAACTCCGCCATCGCGGTCGGCGCCCGCAGCGCCTGGAAATCGGCCGCCGCCTCGAAGATCCGGTGATGATGCAGATAGGCGTGCAGCGCCACATGCTTGGGCTCGTGCTTTACCGGAGCCGAGTCGGCCTCTTCGTCGTCTGGCTCGGAATAGAGGACAACGCGTTGGCGCCTGGCCTCGTTCAGAATGAGCTGCATTCCTTCGCCGGTCCCAAGTTCGGCGACCCGATGCAGATCGGCGATCAAGCCTTCGGACCATTCGGTGATCGGTGTCGCGAAATAGTCGGTGATCCGTTTGCGAATCTCGGCGACGTCGCCATCGAACGCGACAGGGAGACCTTCGTCCTTGAAATGGCGAGCGAAGAGGTCGCGCATGAGCACGACATCAATGCTGTTGAGAAACTTCGGATTTACGAATTTCTTGATGTCGGAACCCATGGAACCCCTTTCTTTCAGACCTGATTGTTCACTCTATGTTCTAGCAGTCCGAACAACCCTGAGTCGAGTCCAGATGGGCGCGATCCGTGCACTGACAGCGGCCATGGGACGGTTCGCGATCGCGATGAGTAGAGGCCAGAGGAGACGACCACTCCGAGGCCCGCATGAAACGCCCCAACCCCCTCCCGCCCGACCAGATGACGCCCGCAGAGCGTCGCGCCGAGCTGTGCGGCCTGCTGGCGCTCGGGCTGGTCCGGTTGCGGATGCGGGAGACGGGCGAAGTATCTGACGATACTGGAGAACGTTGCCTACACTATCCGCCCGACCAATGCCGTCATGCAACTCCAACTCACCGGAGAAATGCATGAATAAGCCCGATCCCATCCCCGCGCGCCTGGCCGCGCTCAAGACCACACCGACGCCCGACCTGAAGCAACAGTGGCGCGACCTGTTCGACAGCGAGCCGCCGCCGTTCAACCGCCGCTACCTCGAAAGCCGCATCGCCTATCGCATCCAGGAACTCGCCTATGGCGGGCTGAAGCCCGAGACGATCCGGCGGCTGGAACGGCTCGGCGAGGAACTGGACGGAGGCGACAAGAAGAAGCGCGGCATGCGCCTCGACCGCGATCGCCCCATCACCGGCACGCGCCTCCTGCGCGAATGGCAGGGCGTCGAATACATCGTCACGGTCACCGCTGACGGCTTCGAATGGCAGGGGCGGCCGTACAAGTCGCTGTCCGCGATCGCCCGCGCGATCACCGGCACGCGCTGGAACGGCTGGGTCTTCTTCGGGCTCAAGAACCACAGGGGGCGGAAGTGACGAAGCCGCCGGATAAATCGAAGCTCGTACGCAAGCTGCGTTGCGCGGTCTACACCCGGAAATCCTCCGAGGAAGGACTGGAGCAGGAGTTCAACTCGCTCCACGCCCAACGCGAGGCCTGCGAGGCTTACATCGCCAGCCAGCGGTCTGAGGGCTGGGTACTCGTCCGCGATCAGTATGACGACGGCGGCATCTCCGGCGGCACGCTGGATCGCCCCGGCCTGCAGCGGCTGCTGGAGGACATCGAGGACGGGCTGGTCGAAGTGGTGGTGGTCTACAAGATCGACCGCCTCAGCCGCTCCCTGGCCGACTTCGCCAAGTTGGTCGAGGTGTTCGACCGCAATGGCGTGACGTTCGTCTCGGTCACGCAGTCCTTCAACACGACCACGTCGATGGGGCGGTTGACCCTGAACATCCTGCTCAGCTTCGCCCAGTTCGAGCGGGAGGTCACGGCCGAGCGGATCCGCGACAAGGTCGCCGCCAGCCGGAAGAAGGGCATATGGATGGGCGGGGTGCCGCCTTTCGGCTACCGTGTCGAGAACCGGAAGCTGGTGGTCGACGAAGAGCACGCTGCGCATGTGCGCTGGATCTTCGCCCGCTTCCTCGAGATCGGGTCCTGCACGGAACTGGCGCGGGAGGTCGGCACGCGGGGACTTCGGACGCCCCGCGGCAACCGGATCGACAAGAAATACATCTATCGGATGCTCAGCAACCGCGCCTACATCGGCGAGGCGGTCCACAAGGGCGACAGCTATCCCGGCGAGCACCACGCCATCATCGACCGCGAGCTGTGGGACAAGGTTCACGCCATCCTGCAGGAGAGCCCCCGGAAGCGCGCCGCGCGCACGCGCGCCGACACGCCCGCGCTGCTGAAGGGGTTGCTCTACGGCCCCGACGGCGCGGCCTTCTCGCCGACCCACACGCGCAAGGCCGGGCGGCTCTACCGCTACTACGTCAGCCAGACGGTGCTGAAGCATGGCGCGGCGTCGTGTCCCATCGGCCGCGTGCCCGCCGGCGAGATCGAAGCGGCCGTCATCGAGCAGTTGCGCGCCGTGTTCCGCCAGCCTGAGATTGTCGCGGGCACATGGAAGGCGGCGCGGGTGCAGTACGGTGAGATCACCGAGGCCGACGCGCGCGCGGCGCTGATTCGGCTCGACCCGCTGTGGGACGATCTGTTCCCGGCCGAGCAGGCGCGCATCGTGGCGCTGCTGGTCGAGCGGGTCGAGATCGTCACGGAAGGCCTGAACGTCCGGCTGCGTATGGACGGACTGGCCGGGCTGGCGCGCGAAATCACCGCCGACATAGGAGCAGCCGCATGACCCGCGCCACCCCGGTCCCCGATACTGTCACCATCCATGTCCCGTTCCGCCTCGTGAAGCGTGGGGGGCGGAAGGAGATGCAGTTGCCCGAAGGCGCGTCCACCCCGCGCCGCCCCGATGACGCACTCGTCAAGGCACTGGCCCGCGCGTTTCGCTGGAAGCGGATGCTGGAGTCTAGCGAGTACGCAACGGTCGCCGAATTGGCCGAGCGCGAGGGGATTGCGCCCTCTTACATGACCCGCGTCCTGCGTCTGACACTGCTCGCGCCCGACATCGTCGAGGCGATCCTGGACGGGAAGCAGGGGCCATTGGTGACGCTGGTGCGGGTGATGGAGCCGTTCCCGGTGGAGTGGAACGACCAGTTGCCTTCCCTTCGCAATAGCCGCATGACGTAAGAATACGACTTGCTGACCGTTTTTTGCTGCACTAAACACACATCATGGCGCGACCGAAGGGACGAACGAAGACAGCCAGGGTCACGATTAACCTGGACGAACGAGCGTACGCCCTGTTGCTCGCCTTCGCGGAGCGTGACGACGCCCCGGTGGCGCAGGTTGCTCGAAAGGCGGTCGTGGACTTCCTCAATCGCGTCGAACCAACAATAGATCAAGGCTCGCTCCCGTTCGTGCGCCCGCAAAGAGAAGACCACTAATGGCGCACGGAACACACGAACCCACCCCCCAAAAGACGGATAGCTGGTCAGCTTCGCTAGATCCGGAAACAGCAGCAAGGTCGTCTTTGTCAGAGGTTGATTGGGGCTTCCCCGATCGGCGCAGCCATAGCGAGATCGAAGGCGTCCACCCTTATCCTGCCAAATTCATTGCGGAAATCCCGCGAGCACTCATCAACTGCTTGCCACTGCCTCCCCACAGCGGTGTGCTGGACCCGTTCTGCGGGAGCGGTAGCAGTTTAGTTGAAAGCCAGCGACTAGGCATTCCCGCTGTCGGAGTCGACCTGAACCCAATCGCTTGCCTAATGTCTCGCGTTAAGACCTCGGCCTGCCCGACCGATATCGAGCAGCTTGCTGCTCGGATTGTAGCGAGCTCAGAGACAGCTTCTGATGGCGAGATTCCTGAAATTCCTAATCTTGATCACTGGTTCCAGCCAAATGTCCAGGTGGAGATCAATAAGATTGCTCGTTCTATCGCGACTTCCCCAAGTGAGGCTCGCGATGCGCTGAAGCTAGCACTTTCGAGTATTATTGTCAGAGTCTCTAATCAGGAAAGCGATACCCGATATGCGGCGGTACAGAAGGATATCGATCCTTCCGCCGTCCCCACGCTTTTTTTGCGCGCGGTCAACCGCATCAACGCCGCTCTCCAAAATAGACCATATCCCTTGACCTCCGTGGATGTAATTGAGAACGACATCCTGAAGGTAGAGCCGAGCATGATTGGGCGACCGATTGGATTGGTCGTAACATCTCCTCCATACCCGAACGCATATGAGTATTGGCTTTATCACAAATACCGGATGTGGTGGTTGGGGTATGACCCATTGAAGGTGAAAGCTGACGAGATTGGTGCGCGGGCTCACTTCTTCAAGAAGAACCACCACACGGCCGAAGATTTTGCACGGCAAATGAGACAGACGCTAAAGCTTCTGGGAAACGTGTTGGTGAAGGGGGGCTTTGCAAGTTTCGTGGTTGGCCGCTCGAAGATCCATGGGAAGATTTACGACAACTCGGAAATCATCACAGATGAAGCTGCACCGCTTGGCTTCACTCCGTTCTTCGTAACAGAGCGGGAACTGTCAGCGAACCGAAAATCATTCAACCTTTCTCATGCAAACATTAAGACAGAAACCGTCTTGGTGCTGCGGAAGGAGGTCGAGTGATGCGGCTCCGTTGGCATAACTACAAGTACTACCCCTACGAGAAAGAGCTCGCTTCTCGGGAGGTGACTTCACTGATCTGCCCGTCAGGAGCCAATGAAGTACAAGATGGCCTGGATTTGCGCGAAGCAAGGCCCGGTTCCGGAGCGGAACGCCTGACCTATTTCAAGGGCTACGAGAATGGCTCTGGGTTTACTTCAACGGTGCAAGCTGAGCTGGAGGAAACGGCACGAAACGGAAAAAACCGCCAGGCGACACGTTATTCAGTTCATGGCCTGCATGAATACAAAGGGAAATTTAATCCGCAAGTCGCCAAGGCGCTTCTTAATATTTTCAAGGTTGAGCCTGGGCAGACTGTCCTTGATCCGTTCTGTGGTAGCGGCACGACTCTCATTGAGTGTTGCCATTTGGGTGTCGACGCGGTCGGCACTGACATAAATCCACTCGCAGTCTTCTTGTCGAACGCAAAGCTACTTGGCTTGTCGGTCCCGCCCTGTGAACTCCGAAAAGCGCACAAGAACATTTCGGCCCAGCTTCGATCTTTTGATGGAAGGAAAGCCCCTCAGTCTTCTGCTGCGCGTCGCGAATACCTACTGAAATGGTTTGATCCTGAAATCTACGACGAAATCGAAGGCGTTCGGGCCATCATCCTCGACATTGCCGGCGAGATGTCGCCAATTTTTCTATCTGTAGCTAGCAACCTTCTTCGTGAGTATTCCCAGCAGGACCCACGAGACTTGCGGATCAGGAGGAGGACCTCGCCACTTCCGTCGAATTCGTTCACATCTGCGCTCTTGGATGCGCTTCCACAAATTATTGATCGGATACTTTCCGCGCGAGAACTCATTGGTTCACGGGCACCTCTCGGTCGAGCGGTACTCTGTGACGTATCCGAGTTGACGGCAGATAGCGCAATGCGGAAGTTCGATGCCGCCATTACCAGCCCGCCATATGCCATGGCACTCCCGTATATTGACACGCAACGCCTTTCGTTGGTTTGGCTTGATCTCCTGGCGCCCAATCAAATTCTCGAACTCGAGGCATCACTGATCGGAAGTAGAGAGCTTCGTGGAAACTCAAAGCGGGAACTGCCTCAATTGCTCGCATCAAACGAGGCAGAATTGCCGGATCAAGAGTACGAACTTTGCATCAAGCTCGAGGATTTGCTCGGTGAAGAAGACGGGTTTCGCAGGCGTGCCGTTCCGTCGCTTCTGTATCGATACTTCGCGTCGATGAAAGCAAACTTCAGCTCAGTGAACAGGCTGATGAGAGAGGGAGCTCCCTACGCTTTGATTGTTGGCCACAACCACACTACAATCGGGGGCGTTCGTCATGACATCGATACCCCCGAACACTTGTCGCGACTGGCTAATGCGGTCGGCTGGAAAGTAGAAGAACTCATTCCGCTGCAAACCTACCGGCGCTACGGATATCATGTGAGTAATGCGGTTGCAGCAGAAACGCTGATCATACTTCGGAAAGAATAGCACGCCGATCTTCAATCGTTGTTTTTACCAGTTCGGCGAAATACCTGCGGGTAACCAGCACGCACCTTGACCCACGAGCGCACCACCGGCTGAAGCAGTGGCGAGCATCCCGTCTACCGTGGCGAAGAGTGGGTCAGCTGGATCGATGAATGTTGCCTTGAAAGTTGGATCGGCTGGCGTCGGCCACTCTAAGATCATTGGGTCGTTTGCTGTCGGGACATGGAATCCGTGTGCTGCGGCATGATCGCGAATGGCACGAGCAGGCGCGGCCGGCACGACCATCCTCACGTCACCATGGCCAGATTCACCAGGAGCGTATCCGTAGACCATTACATTGGTGCTAGAGGATGCTACTTCGTAGGCTCCCAAGTTTGAGACATAACGCATGCGAAGGTCGAACTCGGCGCGAGGCCTCTGATACTTTCCTTGAAATACGCCGAACCTCATCGTGCCGATGGTCGCAACTGGTACGCTTACGTTTGCTGTGCCACTGCCTCCGGAGAAGTGCCTTGCACTGTCTCGGTTGAGGCGAATGACCAATCCAGCAGCGCCGCCCGCTAGCGTGGATCCGGTCAAGGCTGCTGCCCCGAGTGTCGGTGTCGCGATGCCTGGTGCGAAGAGTACATATGGGGGGAAGGGCGGGCGCGGGCTTGAGGTAAGCGGTCCGGCAGATGGAGCAACCGTCGCTGTGCTGGGCGGGGCGGAAGGCGCTGCTGCCGCTGAACCCAAAGCTGCTACAGTGCCGCTCTTAACCGAGACAGGGGGGAACTTGATTAGCGGCTTGAGTCCGATTTTGCTTGATGCCGCCCCGCTGCTTCCAGAACTGGATTGCGTTGTACGTGGCGTAGGGGCCACGCCAAGCACTCCGGCGGCGACTAGAGGTGCGAGGTCGGCAAGTGCCGTCACAGTTGAGAGCCCGGGCCGAGGTCCATTGAACCAAGCGTCAATTGCTGCCGCGACGTCTGAAAGGACGTGATCGGAATCGCCGGTCGATGAATCCAAGAGCAAACCTGCCTCGATGTTCATCCCAGAAATGCCCGG